>NZ_JBQPTH010000007.1:0-171668 GCF_052220245.1 Geobacillus sp. BK01 | reverse complement strand
GTTCTACTATATCAAACCACACGATGGCAGTTTTTTAAACCGACATCTTCCAACGTTTAGAAGCGGGTTCAGAAACTCGTCTTTTGGAAGCGCTATCCGAAAGCGCTTAATCCCCAACTTAGTAGTAGTTAACCCTCATATTTTTCTCTAATAAAAACAGTATTGCAAAAGGAGCTGATGGTATTATGAGACGAATGGCAGTTTTTTCGGCGATCTTATCCTTGTTGCTTCTGCTGCTTTCCGGTTGCGGGAGCTCCGGATCCAAATCAACGGCCGGAGGGAAAACAGGTGAGACTAGAGTAATCAAGGTGGCCAATTATTTTGCCGAAAGTCACCCACAAAATGTTGCGTTGCGTGAAAAGTTTAAAAAGATCGTTGAGGAGAAATCCGGCGGCAGTCTTAAGGTCGAGATTTATCCTAATAGTGCTTTAGGTGCAGAGCAGGAGTTTTACAACGGTGTTCGCAATGGCACGATTGAGATGGGGATTCCGGGGTTGATTATGCAAAATGACATCCCTAAAATGGGAGTTCCTGAATGGCCATTCTTATTCAGAGATTTTGAACATGTTAAAAAAGTGTTGAATGGCCCGATCGGAAAAGAAATTACTGCAGAGCTTGAGGCAAAACATGGTGTTGTTCCGCTGGCTTGGAGTGCAAATGGGTTCCGGATGTTTTCTTCAAATAGAACGATCGACTCAATCGACGATTTTAAAGGATTGCGCCTGCGGATGCCTAATATCCCGAACTATATTACGGTTGGAAAATTGTTAGGGGCTAACGTGACCCCATTGCCGATTTCGGAAGTGTTCACTGCCTTAGAGCAAAAAGTGGTAGACGGGCAAGACAACCCAATTGCGACATTGCGAGCTTCCGGGTGGTACGAAGTTCAAGCAGATGTATTAGAGTCGAACCATATGTTTAGCCCGAATGTGTATGTGGTCAATAAAAAGTTTTGGGATAGCTTGACGGATGAACAACGGAAAATTATACAAGAAGCGGCTAAAGAGGCGGCCAACTATGAATTTGAGTTGATGGAAAAAAGTTACGAAGAAGACAAGAAGTTTTTGCAAGAGCATGGAATTAGATTCACTACTCCTAGCGATGAGTTTGTGAAGCAAATGGAAAAAGCTGTGCAGCCGCTGTATGACGAGTTGTTCAAAAAATATGATTGGGCTGAAGACTTGTATAAGAGAATCAAGGCGGAGACGGAATAAGACAATCCAAAAGTTAAAAGGGTGATGGAATTGTTTAAAAAGGCAGGGAGATTTTTGAATGGTGTTCTGAATGTATTGATGGTCGCGACGCTCGCTTTCATGTGTATTTTGGTATTCGGCAACGTTGTGCTTCGTTACGGATTTAACTCCGGCATCACTTGGTCGGAAGAAATGTCGCGTTTTCTCTTCATTTGGATGACGTTTTTTGGAGCTATCGGCGCTTTAAAGGATAATGACCATTTAGGTGTCGATGCATTGGTAAGAAAGCTGCCGGTCGGCGCCAAACGCGTTGTATTTGTCATCAGCAATGTCATCGTTCTATATGTGCTTTATTTGCTGTTGGACGGAAGTTGGAAAATTACGCTCAGCAGCGTCGGAAGCCGGGCTCCGGCCACTGGGCTACCGATGGCATTCATCTATGGAACCGGTCTAGTTGTGAGCATCGGAATGGGAATCATTGTCTTGTTTCATATATACCAAGCTTTATTCCGCCCGGGTGCGGTTGAAGAATTGACAAGAATGAAAGAGTCAGAAGAGGAAATGATGAATGTGGCCCATGAAGAGACAGTGAACCCCCATCGCCGCCCTCGTCCGGGTGCAGTTGGAGGTGAAAGGTAGATGGCACTAGTTGTGTTTGTCGGATCATTGCTCGGCGTGATGGCGCTCGGGATGCCGATTGCGTTTGCGCTATTAGTCAGCGGAGTGGCGCTGATGTTATACTTGGATATTTTTGATACGCAAATTATTGCCCAAAACTTGATTAGCGGCGCGGACAACTTCTCACTCATGGCCATTCCATTCTTTATCCTGGCCGGGGAGCTGATGAATGCCGGCGGGATTTCCAAGCGGATTATTGACTTTGCCTTGTCGCTTGTCGGCCATATTCGCGGCGGGTTAGGGTATGTCGCGATCATTGCCAGCATTTTGTTTGCCGGCTTATCCGGTTCGGCGGTCGCTGACACGGCGGCGCTCGGGGCCATTTTGATCCCGATGATGGTCAAAGCCGGATATGACCGCAACCGTTCGACCGGCCTCATTGCCGCGAGCGGCATTATTGCCCCGATCATTCCGCCGAGCATCCCGATGATTCTGTTTGGGGTCACAAGCGGCGTATCGATCACGAAGCTGTTTATGGCCGGCATCGTCCCAGGGATTTTGCTTGGAATTGTTCTGGCAATCTGTTGGTGGTTGGTCGTCCGGAACGATTCCGTTGAGGTACTTCCGCGCCAATCGGCGAAAGACATTTGGCGGGCGACCCGTCGGGCCGTTTGGGCGCTTTTATTGCCAGTTATTATCGTCGGTGGGCTTCGCGGCGGGGTGTTTACGCCGACAGAAGCTGCCGTTGTAGCTGCGTTTTATGCCCTGTTTGTCGGTTTGTTCATTTATCGTGAACTGAAAGTGAAAGATTTGTTCCACGTGTTCGTGGCAGCGTCGAAAACAACAAGCGTCGTCATGTTTTTGGTGGCGGCGGCCATGGTGTCGGCCTGGCTCATTACGGTTGCCAATATTCCGTCGATTATGACAGATTGGCTAGCGCCGTTCATGGATAATCCATTGGTGCTGTTGTTAGCCATTAATGCGTTGGTGCTGTTGGTCGGAACAGCGATGGACTTGACGCCGACGGTGCTCATTTTGACACCGGTGTTGATGCCGATTATTGAAAAAGCGGGAATTGATCCGGTGTACTTCGGGGTACTGTTTATTTTAAACAACTGCATCGGGCTGCTCACACCGCCGGTCGGAACGGTGTTAAACGTTGCTTGCGGGGTAGGGAAAATCGGGATGGAAGACATTATGAAAGGGATTTGGCCGTTTTTGTTGGCGGAAGTGTTAGTGCTGTTGTTGTTGATTTTCTTCCCGTCCCTTGTCACCGTGCCGCTCGGATGGTTTACAGGAAATTGATAAATATCCTTAACATTAAGGGGGTTGCGAGGACTATGAAAAAAAGAAATGTGATTAGAAAGATCATGACCGGCTGTATAGCTATGGGCTTGCTTTTCTTGACCGCGTGCAGTTCAGGAACGACTCAAGGGGGGAATACCGCTAAGACTGAATCGAAAGGAGTTCAACCGCGAGTGATTAAAGCGGGAATTGGCCTGAACGAAGACCATCCACAAGGCCAAGGATTGCTCAAGTTCAAAGAGATTGTTGAGGAAAAAAGCGGCGGCAAAATGAAAGTTCAAACGTACTTCAGTGCTACTTTAGGTGACGACTTAAAGATGACAGAAGCGCTTCAGGCCGGAACACAAGAAGTTACAATCCCGTCGACTTCACCATTAGTCGGGATCGTTAAAGAATTTGGTATTTTCGATTTTCCGTTCCTCTTCAATACGCCTGAAGAGGCTGACGGTATTTTAGACGGGCCGATAGGCCAAAAATTGTTGGAGAAATTGCCGGAACACGGATTGATTGGGCTTGGCTATTGGGAAAATGGCTTTCGGCATGTAACAAACAGCAAACATGCCATCGAAACGGCTGATGATTTCAAAGGGTTGAAATTGCGAACGATGCAAAACGAAGTGCATATTGATGCGTTTAAAGCGCTCGGTGCCAATCCGACGCCAATGCCTTTCTCGGAAGTGTTCACGGCGTTGGAAAGCAACACAATTGATGGTCAGGAAAATCCACTGGCAACGATCAAATCAAATAAATTTTACGAAGTGCAAAAACATTTAAGTTTGACAAGGCACGTCTATACGCCGTTTGTGTTCCTCGTCAGCAAAAAGTTTTGGGATCAGTTATCGCCGGAAGAACAAAAGATTTTGCAGGACGCTGCGGTTGAAGCCGGAAAATATCAACGGCAACTGAGCCGTGAGGAGGATCAAAAGGCATTGGAAGAGTTGAAGAAAACAGGTGTAAAAATTAACGAAGTCAGCGATCAAGAGCGTCAAAAAATGGCAGAAATCATTAAGCCTGTAGTTGAAAAATACGCGAAAGAGTTCGGCGAAGATTTAGTGAACGAAATGTATGGTGAGCTAGACAAAATCCGCAATCCAAAATGATGTTGCGGGAAGAGGGCAATGGCTGGTTGTTCTCTTCCTTGCCCCTTGTTGCAAAGCGAGGGAGAAAGGGGACTGGCTTGTTGTGATGATCGGCCTGCCAAACTAGAAAATGAGGGAAGAAAAAATGAAGATTCTTGAGCAAATGCTTAAAGATGTGCCCATTCCTAAAATGGCAAAAGTTAGGCAAAACTTTTATGCCCCGGAAATTCGGGATGTTCCCAAGGCGGTGCATCAAAGCATTCGCCAAGCGAATGTTCTCCAACGCATTTCCCCTGGCGACCAAGTGGCGATCGCTGTCGGAAGCCGCGGCATTGCCGATATCCCGATCATTGTCCGAGAAGTGGCAAACGCGGTAAAGCAAGCAGGCGGCGTCCCGTTTATCGTACCGGCAATGGGAAGTCATGGAGGGGCGACGGCAGAAGGGCAGAAAGAAGTGCTTGCCCATTTAGGGGTGACAGAGGAATTTGTCGGGGTTCCGATCCGCTCAAACATGGATGTTGTGGAAATCGGGAAGTTGGACAATGGGCTGCCTGTTTATATAGACAAACTGGCCTACGAGGCGGATAAAATCGTTGTCGTTAACCGAGTAAAGCCCCATACGGCTTTTCGCGGACCGGTGGAGAGCGGATTAATGAAAATGATTACGATCGGCCTCGGCAAGCAAAAGGGGGCGGAGGCTGCCCACCAATATAGCTTTAAGTATATGGCGCGACATGTAATCGAGATGGCAAAAATCGCAATTCAGCGGGCGCCCATTGTGTTTGGCGTGGCTGTGCTGGAGAATGCGTATGACCGCCCAGCCAAAATCGTGGCGGTTCCGGCCGAGCAGTTTGAAACGGTGGAGCCTGAGCTGTTGATTGAGGCGAAGTCGCTTATGCCGAGGATTATGTTCACTCCGCTCGATGTGCTCGTTGTTGATGAAATCGGGAAGGATATTTCCGGTGACGGCATGGATCCGAACATTACCGGCAGGTATGCGACTCCTTATGCAAGCGGTGGTCCAGACATTGCGCGAATCGTCGTCCTAGGTTTGTCGGAAAAGACCGACGGCAACGCCAATGGCATTGGATTAGCCGATATCACAACTAAAAAAGTGAAAGACCAAATCATTTGGGAAAAAGGATTTGCAAATGCTTTGACGAGCACGGTCGTTTCGGTAGTTAAACTGCCGATGTTTTTCGAAACGGAAGAGCTGGCGGTAAAAGCAGCGATTAAAACATGCAACGCCTTTGATCTAAGCAAGGTGAGAATAGTGAGGATCAAAAACACGCTGGCGCTTCGGGAGATTTGGATTTCTGAAAGCCTTTTGGATGAAGCGCTCCAAATGGAAGAAATTGAAATTTTGTCAACGCCGATGGAAATGGACTTTTCCATAACAATAGAACATTAAGGAGGATGTGTAATGCCAGCGGTTACTTACCCGCGCATTGAGAGCCGAGTCAATCCATACCGAGACAATGTTCAAGGAAAGGCCAACGAGCCGATATGTGTCGCCGGGCTGCTCGACCGTGCGAAACAAATTTTAGGCCCTGAACTAAAAGGGCTGCAACCAGACTGGACGCTGGAGGAAATTTATGATCGGCTGCATCATAATGCCCCTCGGATTGCGATTATTGGCGGGTCGCCTGACCACCCGGCCCACATTATGGATTTTCAGACGATCGCCCGGGCAGCGATTCGCATTTGGCAAAATGGCGGCGTGCCGTTTCAATTTTCGACACCGGTCATGTGCGATGGGACGGCGCAAAGCAACCAAGGCATGAGCTATTCGCTGCAAAGCCGCAACGCCGTGGCGCAAATGATTGTAAACCAGCTGGAAGCGCACAGCTACCATGGGGCGTTTGTCATTCAAGGGTGTGACAAGCAGCCGCTTGGCGTAGTCAGCGCGTTGGCCCATCTTGACCGCGTCCGCCGCGAGCGGGGAGAGCCGCCTTTCTTCGCGACATTTGCGCCGGCCCATGTATTAAAAGGCGGCACGATTCCGCCTAAGTTGTATGCCGAGCTCGAGGAAGCCGCCCGGCGGGCGGAACTCGCCGGGGAAGAAGACATTGCGTATGACTTGCGGGATGCGCTCGCCTATATTTTGCAATGTACTTCCAATACCGCTTTCCAAGGGGTGCTCGAACGGGCGAGAGGAAAAGGGCTCATCACGAAAGAGCAGCACGAAGACTATGAAAAACGGTTGGCGGTAGCGACATGCGACAGCCAAGGCGGGGTGTGCGCCTTTAACGGAACCGGCAACAGCTCCCGGCATTTGATCGCCGGATTGGGATTGATTCATCCTGCCTTGGAATTGCTCTCCGCCCCGCCGACGCAGGAACAAATAAATATGGCGTTGGACAGCCTCGCCCAGCTAATGAACGATCCGGTGTATGGAGTGGCCAATATTATGGCGGCCAATATCAAAAACGCGATTCACATTCACAGCGCCACCGGCGGATCAACGAACATTATGATGCATATTGTGGCGGCTATGCTTTATGGGGGCTATCAGTTCGATCTGTGGGAGTATGATCGCATCCACCATGAAGTGCCGGTGCCGGATTTATTTGACTACAGTTTAACGGAAGGAAGAGACATTTTCGCACTGGCTGTTCAGTGCTGCAGCGGGAAGATCCGGGGAATGGAAACAGTCTTTCACGAGTTGATGAACAATGGAGTGCCGATGGATGTGGATGCTCCGACGGTAACCGGAACGACATGGCGGGAAAGACTGTCTGTCAACCAAGCGCAGCTGTCGGCGCAAAACGTCGAGCACAACCCGGTCATCTTATCCAAACCGAGACGGCCGTTTAGCGGGGTCGACGTGTTGTCAGGCAACTTCTTTGAAAGTGCGGTAGTGAAAATCAGCGGCATGGCGACGAAACAAATTGATGAGTTTGACAAGAAAGTCGCCTTTGTCCTGTATTACGAGAACGAAGACGATGCCAACGAGGGGCTGCTTGATGTTCAGTTGTTGGAAAAAATCAAACAAAACCGCTGTTTTCACCATCAAAGCTTGCTCGCCGCCTTGAAACATAACGCGCCGCATTTGTTTGAACCATTGAAAGATCATGAATATGACGACCTGTTTGATGCGATGGCAAGGGAAGGGGCGCTGAAAATCGCGGTTGTGATCGCCGGCCAGGGGCCAGAGGCATTTGGCATGCCGGAAATGTTCACCCCGATGCAGCATATTAACGCGAACAGACAGCTAAAACGGATCGCGACGCTGATTAGCGACGGGCGGTATTCAGGCGTCACGTACGGGGCGGCCATCGGACATATGACGCCGGAAGCCATTCGCGGCGGAGGCATTTTGTATTTAAAAACGGGGGATATTCTCTACATTGGCCTTCGTGAGCGGAAGATCGAATTGGTCAACGAATGGGCGTTCCGAAATGGAACTCTGCGGTTCGAGTTTGAATCGATCAAGCAGGAAAGAACGGAAATCGCCAACCAACGCGTAGCGGCGATGCGCAAGCGCCAACGGCGGATTGCGGCGAGCAACCGATTGATTGGGCATACCGATGCCGCCCATGGAGTTGTTCCGCTGCCGATTGCCGAAGAGGCAGTGTATGACTACAAAAAGGATGTTGTCCTTCCTACAGTTAAAAAATCATAGCGGGGCGATTGAAATAATTTCGTGCTTCCCCAGTATCTCTCAGCCTTCGGCGAAAATAACGGACACCGTGCTCGAGGAAGAAATCCAGCTGTTACAAAATGCGGCTGAACAGATCTCAGAAGAAATGGGGTATATCCGCCCTAGCCGTTTATCTGTGTAATGAAGCGGCTTCTTTCTGACAAGATGATAAAACAGAGTTTTTTATTATCAAACAGTAAGGGGAGAGGGTTATGAGAATTATTCGCTACTTAGAAGATTCACAGGAAATAGTAGCCGCGGTTACCGATGATAATATCGTGTATCCGCTCCCGTTTCGCGATTTGATGGAGGCGGTTCGCGAAGCAAAACATCGCCAAATGTCGACCGTCAGCTATATTCAAACGTTGATTAGCGGAAAACAAGGGATCCACAAAGAGATAGGGAAATTGAATTTGCTTGCGCCGATTGTCGCTCCTGAGGTGTGGGCGTCGGGCGTCACCTACGAGAAAAGCCGCGAGGCGAGAAACTATGAAACGGTCGAAAAGGCAGCGGGCCAGGAAACGTGCTATGACCGGGTGTACAACGCGGAAAGGCCGGAACTCTTTTTGAAATCGACCGCGGCGCGTACGATTGGCCCGAATGCCCCCGTGTATTTGCGCAGCGATTCCAACTGGCAAATTCCGGAGCCGGAACTTGGACTGGTGATCACCCGAGAAGGGGAAATCGTCGGGTATACGATTGGAAACGACATGAGCTGCCGGGATATCGAGGGGGAAAATCCGTTATACTTGCCGCAGGCAAAAATATGGAAGCATTCGTGTGCCATTGGGCCGGCGATCCGCCTGGCGGAGACAGTGGAAGACCCGTATAACCTGCAGCTGACTTGCCGCATTTACCGCAACGGCCAACTTGTCGTTGAAGAAAGCGCCAATACAAGACAGTTGAAACGAACATACGATGAACTAGTATCTTTCTTGATTCGCGATAATGAAGCGTTTGACGGCACGGTATTGTTAACGGGAACGTGCATCGTTCCCCCGAATCAGTTCACCCTCCAAGAGGGGGATCGGATCGAAATCGAGATTCCTGAAATTGGAGTGCTGTCCAATCCAGTGCAATCGCTGATTCGCCAAACGATCATTCATCAATAATGGATAGAAGGAGTGGGGAGAACATGGCAGTCCAAACTGAAATTAAAACATATTTGAACTACATTAACGGCAGTTGGGTGAGTTCCGTAAGCAACCAAGTCGAACCGAGCCTCAACCCGGCGAATCGGCATGACATTGTCGGGTATGTCCAACGTTCGGCGCTGGAAGATGTAAATGCCGCTGTAGCCGCGGCAAAACAAGCGCAGGCATCGTGGCGGAAGCGTTCCGGGGTTGAGAGGGGAGAGTATTTGTATAAGGTTGCTCGCCTTTTGGAACAGCGCCTTGACGACATTGCCGAAACGATGACAAGAGAAATGGGGAAGACACTTGCGGAAGCCAAAGGGGAAACGATGCGGGGCGTCCATATTTTGCGTTACTATGCCGGCGAAGGGGCGCGGAAAGTGGGCGATGTGATCCCATCGAGCGACAGTGAAGGGTTGATGTTTACGACCCGCGTTCCGCTTGGGGTTGTCGGGGTCATTTCGCCATGGAATTTCCCTGTCGCCATTCCCATCTGGAAAATGGCGCCGGCGCTTGTCTACGGGAATACAGTCGTGTTAAAACCGGCAAGCGAAACGGCGGTGACGGCGGCGAAGGTGATTGAGTGTTTCCACGAAGCCGGTTTCCCGAAAGGGGTCGTCAATATGGTGTGCGGTTCCGGATCGGTCATTGGCCAAGGGATTGCGAATCACCCCGATATTGACGGCGTGACGTTCACCGGCTCGAATGCCGTCGGAAAACAAGTCGGAAGAGCCGCGTTTGAGCGCGGGGCGAAATACCAGCTTGAGATGGGCGGAAAAAATGCGGTCATTGTGGCCAAAGACGCCGATTTGGATTTGGCGGTCGAAGGCACGATCAGCGGCGGGCTGCGTTCGACAGGGCAAAAATGCACCGCGACGAGCCGCGTCTTCATCGAGAAGGAAGTGTATGAGCCGTTTAAAGCGAAACTTCTGGAACGGGTCCAACAGCTGAAAATTGGCAATGGCCTGGATGCGGACACATGGATGGGGCCGTGCGCCAGCGAGTCGCAATTGAATACGGTTCTTTCCTATATTGAGAAAGGGAAAGCGGAAGGGGCGAAGCTCCTTTACGGTGGAAAAAGATGCCTCGACGGCGAACTGGCCAACGGTTTTTACGTTGAACCGACGATTTTTGAAGAAGTCAACCTTCAAATGACGATTGCCCGCGAAGAGATCTTTGGCCCGGTATTGGCGTTGATTTCGGTCGACAGCATTGAGGAGGCGATTCAGCTTGCCAACGATACAGAATACGGGTTGAGCGCCTCGCTTTATACGAAAAATATCGGGAATGCGCTGCAGTTCATTCAAGACATCGAGGCCGGGCTCATTAAAGTCAACGCGGAGACGGCAGGAGTCGAGTTTCAAGCGCCGTTTGGCGGTATGAAGCAATCGAGCTCCCATTCGCGGGAACAAGGGCAGGCAGCGATTGAATTTTTCACATCGATTAAAACGGTATTTGTGAAAGCCAGTGAGTAAGGTTAAGTAGCTAAGTAAAAACGTGTAGTTATTTCCGCCTCCAATATAAAAATGAAAATCAACAGTTTATAACCAATGGATTTCGTGCCTAAGCGGCATGTCATGCACGCTTATATGTCTTTTGTATGAAAAATTTAGCATTTTTCCTAGGGGGATCAGAAATGATCAAAATCAAAAATCCTATTTTAACCGGTTTCCATCCCGACCCGTCCATTTGCCGGGTGGGAGATGACTATTACATTGCGGTTTCCACGTTTGAGTGGTTTCCGGGGGTGAGAATTTACCACTCGAAAGATTTAAAGAATTGGCGTTTGGTGGCAAGGCCGTTGAATCGGTTAAGCCAATTGAACATGATTGGAAACCCGGATTCCGGAGGGATTTGGGCTCCACATTTGTCGTATAATGATGGGAAGTTTTGGCTTATTTATACAGATGTGAAAGTTGTCGAAGGCCATTGGAAAGACGGCCATAACTATCTTGTGACGTGCGACACGATTGATGGGGAGTGGTCGGATCCGATTTATTTAAACAGCTCCGGATTTGATCCATCTCTTTTTCACGATGAGGATGGAAGAAAGTATTTAGTTAACATGTATTGGGATCATCGGGTTGGTCATCATCCGTTTTATGGGGTTGTACTTCAAGAATATAGTGTTGAACAAAAAAAATTAGTTGGCGAGCCGAAAATTATTTTCAAAGGAACGGACTTAAGAATTACAGAAGGACCACATTT
Source organism: Geobacillus sp. BK01 (assembly GCF_052220245.1). Classification (NCBI taxonomy): domain Bacteria; kingdom Bacillati; phylum Bacillota; class Bacilli; order Caryophanales; family Anoxybacillaceae; genus Geobacillus; species Geobacillus sp. BK01. The sequence continues at coordinate 160,489 of NZ_JBQPTH010000007.1, read as the reverse complement.
GTACAAAATCAACGGCTATTATTATTTGCTGACGGCGGAAGGGGGAACGCGGTACAACCATGCGGCAACGATTGCACGGTCGACCTCTCTCTACGGTCCGTATGAGGTGCATCCGGATAACCCGCTGATTACGTCGTGGCCTTACCCGCGCAATCCGTTGCAAAAGGCCGGCCATGCGTCGATTGTTCACACCCATACGGATGAATGGTTTCTCGTTCATTTGACCGGCCGGCCGCTGCCGAGGGAAGGGCACCCGTTGCTGGAACATCGCGGCTACTGTCCGCTTGGGCGAGAAACGGCGATTCAACGGCTTGAATGGAGGAACGGATGGCCTTATGTAGTTGGGGGGAACGGGCCTTCGGTAGAAATCGATGGCCCGAACGTTGAGGAAGTTCCGTGGGAAAAAGACTATGATGAAAAGGATGATTTTGACGGTGATACATTAAATCACCATTTTCAAACATTGCGAATTCCATTAGGGGAGGACATTGCCACCTTAAAGGCTCGTCCTGGACATTTGCGGCTGTACGGGCGGGAATCGCTCACTTCCCGGTTTACGCAGGCGTTTGTGGCGAGACGATGGCAACATTTTTACTTTATTGCGGAGACGAAAGTCGCGTTTCGTCCAACGACCTTTCAACAATCGGCTGGGCTAGTGAACTACTACAACACGCAAAACTGGACGACGCTTCAGATAACATGGCATGAGGAAAAAGGACGGATTCTTGAATTAATGGCATGCGACCATCTCATGGTTGATCAACCGTTGCGGGGACAGGAGATTGTCGTTCCTGATGACGTTGAGTATGTGTATTTACGGGTAACCGTGCAAGCGACAACATACAGATATTCTTATTCTTTCGATGGAATTGATTGGATTGATCTTCCCGTCACTTTCGAATCATATAAACTATCAGACGACTATATCAGAAGCCGCGCTGCGTTTACTGGCGCCTTTGTCGGCATGCATTGCCGGGACGGTTCAGGGCAAAACAACTACGCGGACTTTGACTATTTTTTGTACAAAGAATTATAGGAAACTTTGTTTATATGATAGACAAACAAACATGAAAGCGTTATAATGAAACTGAAGCAAATCACTCTCGCTTATGAAGGGGGACTTGAAATGGCATATTTCCCGAATATCGGCACCATTCCATATGAAGGACCGGAGTCGCGCAATCCGTTGGCGTTTAAGTTTTATAATCCGGATGAAAAAGTCGGCGGCAAAACGATGGAGGAGCATTTGCGCTTTTCGGTGGCGTATTGGCATACGTTTACCGGGGACGGGTCGGATCCGTTTGGCGTCGGCAATATGATTCGTCCGTGGGACAAATATAGCGGCATGGACTTGGCCAAGGCGCGCGTGGAGGCGGCATTTGAGCTGTTTGAAAAGCTGAATGTTCCATTTTTCTGCTTCCATGATGTCGACATTGCGCCGGAAGGGGAAACGCTCAGCGAGACGTACAAAAACCTAGGTGAAATTGTTGATATGATTGAAGAGTACATGAAAACAAGCAAAACGAAGCTGCTGTGGAATACGGCGAACTTGTTCAGCCATCCGCGCTTCGTTCATGGGGCGGCGACGTCGTGCAACGCCGATGTGTTCGCTTATGCGGCGGCGAAAGTGAAAAAAGGATTGGAGATCGCCAAGCGGCTCGGGGCGGAAAACTATGTGTTTTGGGGCGGCCGGGAAGGCTATGAGACGCTCCTGAATACGGATATGAAGCTCGAACTTGACAACTTGGCCCGCTTCTTGCATATGGCGGTTGATTATGCGAAAGAAATCGGCTTTGACGGCCAGTTTTTGATCGAGCCGAAGCCGAAAGAGCCGACGAAGCATCAATACGATTTTGATGTTGCAACGGCGTTGGCATTTTTGCAGACGTACGGGTTGAAAGATCATTTCAAATTCAATATCGAAGCGAACCATGCGACATTGGCCGGGCATACGTTTGAACATGAGCTGCGCGTCGCCCGCATTCACGGCATGCTTGGCTCGGTTGACGCCAACCAGGGCGATACGCTGCTTGGCTGGGATACGGATGAGTTCCCGACGGATTTGTATGCGACGACGTTGGCGATGTATGAAATTTTGCAAAACGGCGGCCTTGGACGCGGCGGCTTGAACTTTGATGCGAAAGTGCGGAGAGGCTCGTTTGAACCGGAAGATTTGTTCTACGCCCATATCGCCGGGATGGACAGCTTTGCGATCGGATTGAAAGTCGCGCACCGCCTGTTGGAAGACCGCGTGTTTGAACAGTTCATCGAAGAGCGGTACAAAAGCTATACGGAAGGCATTGGCCGCGAAATTGTCGAAGGGACGGCCGATTTCAAAAAGCTTGAGGAGTATGCCTTGCAGCTCGGCGAAATTCGCAATACGTCCGGCCGTCTTGAGCGCTTGAAAACGCTGCTCAACCAATATTTGTTGGAAGTCAGCGTGCCGAGCGTATCCCGTTCGTGAAAGAGGGATGACTTTGGAATACGTCATTGGCGTTGATTTAGGAACGAGTGCCGTCAAAGTGCTGCTTGTCGACCAATACGGCGAGGTGAGAGGGGAATGGACCGAGTCCTATCCCCTCTACCAGCCGCATTCCGGCTATAGCGAGCAGCGCCCGGACGATTGGGTGGAGAAAACGATCGTCGCGCTGCGCCGCGTGTGGGAGACGGCGGGCGTTTCCCCGGAGTCGATCGTCGGCTTGAGTTTTTCCGGACAAATGCACGGGCTCGTGCTGCTTGATGGCGATGGAAATGTGGTGCGCAATGCGATTTTGTGGAATGACACCCGCACGACGGAAGAGTGCCGGGACATTGAAGAAAAGGTCGGCCGCGATCGGCTGTTGTCGATTGCCAAAAATGAAGCGCTTGAAGGGTTCACCTTGCCGAAGCTTCTTTGGGTGAAACGGCACGAGCCGGAGCTGTACGAGCGGGCGCGGGTGTTTTTGTTGCCGAAAGATTATGTCCGCTTCCGTTTGACCGGACACATGGCCATGGATGTGTCTGACGCGGCGGGGACGCTGCTGCTTGATATTGAAACGAAAACGTGGAGCGAGGCGATCGCCCAAGCGGTTGGCGTCGATCTTTCGCTTTGCCCGCCGTTGGTTGAGGCGACGGCATGCGTCGGGACGCTCCGTCCGGAGGTGGCTGAGCAGACCGGGCTGCCGGCATCGGTGAAGGTGTTCGCCGGCGGGGCGGACAACGCGTGCGGCGCAATTGGCGCCGGCATTTTGGCGGAAGGCCGCATGTTGTCAAGCATCGGCACGTCCGGCGTCGTGCTGGCCTATGAACAAAGCGGGGAAAAAGACTTCGCTGGAAAAGTGCATTACTTCAACCACGCTGAACCGAACGCCTACTACATTATGGGGGTGACGCTGGCAGCGGGCTACAGCTTTGACTGGTGGAAGCGGACGTTCGCCGAAGATGTGCCGTTTGCCGAGATCGTCCAGCGCGCCGCTGCATCGCCGGTCGGCGCAAACGGGTTGTTGTTTACCCCGTATTTGGTTGGCGAGCGGACGCCTTATGCCGATGCCGATATTCGCGGGTCGTTTATCGGCGTTGATTCGCGGCAGACGAAATGGGATTTTGCCCGCGCGGTTATGGAAGGGATTACGTTCTCGCTCAACGAGTCGGTGGAGATCATCAAAGCGAGCGGCAAAACGATCGACTCGGTCGTCTCGATCGGCGGCGGGGCGAAAAGCGCCGAGTGGCTGCAAATCCAAGCCGATATTTTCGGCCTCCCGGTCGAGAAGCTGAAAAACGAACAAGGGCCAGGGCTGGGCGCCGCGATGATCGCCGCGTGCGGCGTCGGCTGGTTCGAGTCGCTCAAACAGTGCGCCGATGTGTTCAAACAAGTCGAAGCCGTCGTCGAACCGCGGCCGGATGCGGCGGCGAAATACAAAGAACTGTTTGCGATTTATCGCCAAGTATATCCGCATACAAAAGAGCTGGCGAAACGGTTAAAGGCGTTTCGGCCGTGACGACAAACTCCCTAAACCAATGGATGGTTTGGGGAGTTTTTTTGATCGGGCCACGAGGCAGGATAACCCGCCACGCTTGTTGAAAGAAGAACTTAACAGGAGGGAAGCGAAACATAGACATTCGAACAGAATTCGAGCATCTCAACCGTTTGTTAAAAGATGTTGAGTAAAGCGACCAATGCATAAACAAACAGCCCGTTTGTTGGACGCCAGGAGACAGCGATTGGACATCGTTCGTGTCGTCTACTGATCGAACGGCGAATAACATCTGTTTTTTGATAATAGTATTTGAGATGTGAAACGGACTATGCTGGCCGGGCAGCTGCCGGTATCGTCAGACGCAAAGATTCATTTGCCAAAAGGAAGGAAATCCCTGCACGAAGCGCGAAAGAATAGGAGAGTGGCAAAGGGTTGTCAGCCGAAAGGAGGAGAGGCCGCCATGTTCTCTACACTTCCCGTCCCGATCATTCAGGCGCCGATGGCCGGCGGGGTGTCAACGCCCGTGCTGGCGGCGGCGGTGGCGAACGCCGGCGGGCTTGGGTTTTTGGCCGGCGGGTACAAGACGGCGGAGGCCATGAGGAAGGAAATTCACGAGCTGCGGACGCTGACGGACCGGCCGTTTGGGGTGAATGTGTTTGTGCCGGGGGACAAAACGGTAGATGAGGAGGCGCTCGAACGTTATCGCGCCGTGCTCGAAGCCGAGGCCGGGCGGCTTGGGGCGTCAGTCGGCGAGCCGATATGGGATGACGACGACTGGGAGGCAAAGCTTGATGTGCTTCTTGAAGAACGGGTGCCGGTCGTCAGCTTTACATTCGGCTGCCCGGACAAAGCGGTAATCGCTGCCTTGCAAAAAGCCGGGTCGTTTGTCATGGTGACGGTGACATCAAGGGAAGAAGCCTGCATGGCCGCTGAAGCCGGGGCGGACGCGCTTTGCGTGCAAGGGGCGGAAGCGGGCGGACATCGGGCGTCGTTTGGCAACGGCCCGGAAGCCGATGGAGCTGCCGAGTTGTTCCCGCTGTTGGCCGATGTTCGTGCAGCGGTTCGGATTCCGCTCGTGGCGGCGGGCGGGATCATGGATGGGCGCGGCATCGCGGCGGCGCTCAAAGCCGGGGCGAGCGCGGTGCAGCTAGGGACGGCGTTTTTGCGCTGCCCGGAAAGCGGGGCGCATCCGCTCCATAAACAGGCGCTTGCCGATCCGCGGTTTACGGGGACGGAGGTGACAAGGGCGTTTACGGGACGGTGGGCGCGAGGGCTTGCGAACCGGTTTATGGCGGAATATCGCGCGCTGGCGCCGGCGGCGTATCCGCATGTGCACCATATGACGAAACCGCTGCGCGCCGCAGCCGCCAAGGCAGGCGATCCGGAAGGAATGTCGCTTTGGGCCGGGAAAGGGTACCGGCTGGCGCGGGAACTTCCGGCCGCGGAGCTCGTCAAAGAGCTGAAGCGGGAGCTCGAGGAAGCTTGGCAAACGCCTGCACGGCAGCTGTATGGCTTGGGCGAACCTGGAGAAGACTCTTGATGTTGTGCCGATGAGGGCCAAAACCATTGCATGAGGGGGAGAGGAAAAACGATGACTGCATCCCGCATTGTCTTCCCGCCGCTCAGCTATGTCGGCTGGGGGGCGCTTAGGCATTTGGTTCCGGAAGTGAAGCGATTTGGGGCGAAACATATTTTAGTCGTCACGGATCCGGCATTGGAGAAAATCGGCCTCGTCGAGCAAGTCGCATCTCCGCTCCGACAAGAAGGGTACAGTGTGCATGTGTATACCGATGTCGTGCCGGAGCCGCCGCTTGCGACGGGGGAGAAGGCGGTGGCGTTTGCCCGCGACGGAGAATTTGATCTTGTCATCGGCGTTGGCGGCGGCAGCGCGATGGACTTGGCGAAGCTGGCCGCTGTGTTGGCCGTGCACGAAGGCCCGGTCGCGGATTATTTAAACTTGACGGGAACGAGAACACTTGAGAAAAAAGGGCTGCCGAAAATTTTAATTCCGACAACATCCGGCACTGGCTCGGAAGTGACGAACATCTCCGTCTTGTCGCTAGACACGACGAAAGATGTTGTGACGCATGACTATTTGTTGGCCGATGTGGCGATCGTCGATCCGCAGCTGACCGTTTCCGTTCCGCCGCGGGTGACGGCGGCGACCGGGATTGATGCGCTCACCCATGCGGTCGAGGCGTATGTGTCGGTCAACGCAAGCCCGACGTCGGACGGCTTGGCGCTTCAGGCGATGCGTCTCATTGCCCGCTCATTGCGCAAAGCGGTGGAAAACGGAACAGACAAACAGGCGCGCATCGATATGACCAACGGCAGCTACCTGGCCGGGTTGGCGTTTTTCAACGCCGGGGTGGCCGGCGTGCATGCGCTCGCGTATCCGCTCGGCGGGCAGTTTCATATCGCCCATGGCGAATCGAACGCCGTGCTCTTGCCGTATGTGATGGGTTACATCCGTCAAAGCTGCCAAAAGCGAATGGCGGACATATTAAACGCGCTTGGCGGCAACTCAAGCTTTTTATCGGAAGAAGAAGCGTCGTACCGATGCGTCGGGGAGCTCGAGCGCATTGTCGCCGATGTCGGCATTCCGAAGACACTTGGCGGTTTTGGCATTCCGGAAAGCGCGCTGGAAAGCCTGACGAAAGACGCCACCAAGCAAAAACGGCTGCTTGCCCGCAGCCCGATGCCGCTGTTGGAAGAGGACATCCGCGCGATTTACCAAGCGGCGTTTATGGGGACGAACGTCGAACCGGATAAAGGGTGAGGAGAAACAAACAGGGGCTGCTTTACGCTCCTGTTTGTTCTTTGTGGTTGGACGGATGGCCCACTTCCGATGCCGGCGCCGCGTCCATCCTTTTTTTCGCTTAAAACGCAGCGTTTCCCGCGTTTTCTTGATGGCGAAGCAGGAATTTCCACATTTTGAAGCGAATCCATATACAGATGTCGCCTAAATTCGACAAAACCAAAACGGCGATGAGCCGAACGATTCGCTGGCTGTTGAGGAGGAGAACGGATGTTTACGACCGTCATTACACCGCGCGTGTCGGAGACCGACGGCGTCGGCCATATTAACAATACGACCGTGCCCGTTTGGTTTGAAGCGGGACGGCACGAGATTTTTAAACTGTTTACCCCGGATTTGTCATTTAAGCGTTGGCGAATGGTGATCATTCGCATGGAGGTTGATTATGTCAACCAAATGTATTACGGACACGATGTGACCGTGTATACGGGCATTGAACGCATCGGCAACACGAGCCTTACGATTTATGAAGAAATTCATCAAAACGGTGTGGTCTGCGCGAAAGGGCGGGCGGTGTATGTGAATTTCAACTTTGACACCGGGCGGCCCGAGCCGATTCCGGATGACATTCGGGCGAAATTGAACGAACATCGATGGCAGCCGGTGAAGTAGACGAAAGGAGGTGAGTGCGTGAAGGAGCATCATCTGTGGGGACAAGTGAAAACGAAGCTTGCGCAAAAGCTGCCCGGCCCGTCGTTTGACACGTGGTTCGCGTCGACGGCGGTGACGGTGGATGAGGATTGGCTCATCATCGAATGCCTAAATGAGATTCAATGCGAATGGCTGCAAACAAGATATGGCGGACTCATCAGTGAAACCGTACGCGAAGTGTTTGGCCGCAACATGCGCATCTTCGTTTCGGTCCATGGCGAGCGGCAGAAAATCGAAAAGCGGCTTGAACAGCGATACGGCGCCCCGATGACTTTCCGCCAATACATCACCCGCCTTGAGCAGCAAATGGATGAACTGGAGAAGCGCATTGACCAGTACGCGCGCATCATCGATGAGCTGCTTGCGTCCCGCCCAATCCACTGACGAGCCTCCGACCCGTCATCCTCAGAGAGAAGCGGTCTTGACCCTATCGGTGAAGGCCGCTTTTTTACTAAATTCTGATGTTATAAAAAGTTACATAAATACATATGATGTTCCTCGTTTTGGCTTGTTTGCTCATATTTTTTGTTAAAACCGTGTTATATCAATTAACAAAACGAGTGCAGGCTCCATTTTCGACGTGATATGATAGGCACAACCAAGGCAAAGGGGGAATGCGAAGGTGATGCGAGCAAGAGCGGTCGGGCTGTGGGAGTTGATGGTGATGACGGTCCGGCTATGGCTGCGCCGTTGACCGCAGGAAGGTTTGAGATTGGACGAAGATGGAGGGATGGCGACATGAAACGAAAACTCGTGTTAGTCGGCAACGGCATGGCGGGAGTTCGTTGCATCGAAGAGATCGTAAAACTTGACCGCGAGGCGTTTGAGATTACGATTTTTGGCAGCGAGCCGCACCCGAACTATAACCGGATTTTGTTGTCAACGGTGCTGCAAGGGGATACGTCCATTGAGGAGATGACCTTGAACAGTTGGGAATGGTACGAACAAAACGGTATTCGGCTGTTTGCCGGCGAAACGGTGACGGACATTGATCACGAAGAGCGGGTCGTCCGGACCGACCGCGGGCGGGTGGTCGAATATGATGAACTTATTTTGGCGACTGGATCGAACCCGTTTATTTTGCCGGTGCCGGGGGCGGATTTGCCCGGGGTGACGGCGTTTCGCAACATCCAAGATTGCGAGCGGATGATCGAATATGCGAAGGCGTACAAAAAAGCGGCGGTCATCGGCGGCGGCTTGCTTGGTTTAGAGGCGGCGCGCGGCCTGCTCAACTTAGGGATGGACGTTGATGTCATCCACATTTTTGACTATTTAATGGAGCGTCAGCTGGACCCGACTGCTTCGAAGCTGCTGCAGCGGGAATTGGAGAAACAAGGGATGAACTTTTTGCTTCGGAAAGAGACGGCCGAACTGTTCGGCGACGGCCGCGTGGAAGGGGTTCGGTTTAAAGACGGAACTGAAATCGCCGCCGACTTGGTGGTGATGGCGGTCGGCATTCGTCCGAATGTTGATTTAGCGCGGAGAAGCGGAATTGCGGTGAATCGAGGGATCGTTGTCAATGACTACTTGGAAACGAGCGTGCCGCACGTTTACGCGGTCGGCGAATGCGCGGAACATCGCGGGGTTGTGTACGGACTCGTCGCGCCGCTTTATGAGCAGGGGAAAGTGTTGGCAGAAGCGATTTGCGGCCGGAAAGGGAAGCCGTATGAAGGGTCGGTTGTCTCGACCCAGCTGAAAGTGTCCGGCGTCGATGTGTTTTCGGCCGGTGAGTTTATGGATGTTGAGGGAACGGAATCGATCAAGTTGTATGATGAAGCCCGCTCGGTGTACAAGAAAGTCGTCGTTCGCGAAGGGAAAATCGTCGGTGCAGTGCTGTTTGGCGATACGAAGGAAGGAAGAAAACTGCTGGCTATGATCGAGCGCGGCGACTCGCTCGAAGCGCTCTCGCTGTCGCTGTTTGCGCCGGCTTCATCGGGAGGAAAAGGAAGCCTTGTAGCGGCGATGGCCGATGCCGATGTCGTTTGCGGCTGCAACGGGGTGACAAAAGGGGCGATTTGCCAAGCGATTGCCGAATATGGACTGAAAACGGTCGCCGAGGTGCGCGACTATACGAACGCGTCCCGTTCGTGCGGCGGCTGCAAAGGACTTGTCGCCGAGCTGCTCGAGCATATGCTCGGGGAAGAAGCGAATCGGTATGCGGTGAAGGAAACGATTTGCGGCTGCACGGACTTAAGCCGTGAGGAAGTGCTCGAGGCCATTAAAGAAAAACGGCTGATGACGGTCAAAGAAGTCATGAGCGTATTGGGATGGAAAAACGAGGAAGGGTGTTCGAAGTGTCGTCCGGCGCTCAACTATTATTTGGGTATGTTGTATCCGGGCGAATATGAAGAGGAAGCGGAATCGCTGTTTGTCAATGAGCGGCTGCACGCCAACATCCAGGCGGATGGCACGTACTCCGTTGTGCCGCGCATGTACGGCGGGGTGACGACGGCCGAGCAGCTGCGGAACATCGCTGATGTCGCCGAAAAATACAACGTGCCGATGATCAAGCTCACAGGCGGGCAGCGCATTGACTTGCTTGGGGTGAAAAAAGAAGATTTGCCGCGCATTTGGGCCGATCTCGGCATGCCGTCCGGCTACGCCTACGCCAAGGCGCTCAGAACGGTGAAAACGTGCGTCGGCAAACAGTTTTGCCGTTTCGGCACGCAAGATTCGACCGCGCTTGGCATCCGGATGGAACAAACATTTGAGCGCCTGAAAACGCCGCATAAAGTGAAAATGGCTGTGTCCGCCTGCCCGCGCAACTGCGCGGAATCGGGCATGAAAGACGTCGGGGTTGTCGGTGTCGAAGGCGGCTGGGAGATTTATGTCGGCGGCAACGGCGGCACCCATTTGCGTGCGGCCGACTTGCTTTGCACGGTCAAGACGGAAGAGGAAGTGATCGAGATGACCGGCGCTTTTTTGCAATATTACCGCGAATCGGCGCATTATTTGGAACGGACGTCCAAATGGGTCGAACGCGTCGGGCTTGAGCATATCCGCGAAGTGCTGTTTGACGTGGAAACGCGCCGCGCGCTGCTTGAACGGCTTCACAAAGCGCTTGCGGCGACCAAAGACCCGTGGCGGGAAATCGTCGAAAACGAGAGACTGCAACAAACGTTGTTCCGCGATATCGGCGACAAAGAGCCGGTGCCGGCGAAGTGATGGGAAAGAAACGGCAGGGGCGGAGCATAGGTTGAACCGTCGCCGGCAGTGAACGGCATCGCCGATGCGGCCGGCGTGGAACAGGCTGTCGGCCCTTGCCTACCTTTTATGATGGTGTCAAGGAGGAAGAAAACGATGGCAAAAGTCGAAATCGGACGAATCGATCAACTGCCGAAACGGCTTGGAAAGCGCGTGCGCGTCGGCAATCACGAGCTTGCGTTGTTTCGGACGGGCGACGGCCGGGTGTATGCCGTTGAAAACCGCTGTCCACATAAAGGTGGTGATTTGTCGCAAGGCATTGTCAGCGGCGAGTATGTGTTTTGTCCGCTTCACGATTGGAAAATTTGCTTAAAAGACGGCCGGGCGCAGGCGCCGGATGAAGGGTGCGTCAAAACGTACCGCGTGGCGGTGGAGGACGGCTCGGTCTATGTTGAGCTGTAAGAAGCGGGTGAATGATGATGACGGATGAGTTGTTGCGCTACTTTCGGGCCAAGGAGAAAGAGTGGGCGTCGGAGACGGCCGCCGCGACGCAATGTCCGTTTTGCAGCGTCCAGTGCACGCTTCAGCTGGTGGAAGAGCGGATTGTGGAACGGCGCCGCTGCAAGGCGATTCCGACCGACAACCCGACGTCCAACGGCCGCCTTTGTTTAAAGGGGATAAACGCTCACCAGCACGCTTTGCATCCCGAGCGGCTGTTGGTTCCGCTTGCCAAAGTGGGCGGCCGGTTTGTGCGGGTCAGCTGGGAAGACGCGCTTTCGCTCATTGCCGAACAGATCCATTCCATTCAACAGGAAAAGGGAATTGATGCGTTTGCCGTTTACGGCGGCGGATCGTTGACGAACGAGGAAGCGTATTTGCTTGGCAAATTCGCCCGCGTGGCGCTTAAGACGCGGCACATCGACTACAACGGCCGCTTTTGCATGTCGGCGGCCGCAGCCGCGATGAACGACGCGTTCGGCCTTGACCGCGGGTTGACGAATCCGCTCTCGGATATTCCGCTCGCTCAGACGGTCATTTTGGCTGGGACCAATATCGCCGAATGCCAACCGACGTTGATGCCGTATGTTTACGAGGCGAAGAAAAACGGGGCTTTTATGATTGTGATCGATCCGCGCGAAACGAAAACGGCGGCGTTGGCCGATCTGCATCTGCCGCTCAAACCGGGAACGGATGCGGCGTTGGCCGTCGGCATCGGAAAAGCGTTGCTCGAAGAAGGGTATATCGATGAAGCGTTCGTGCGCGAGCGGACGATTGGGTTTGCCGAATGGAAACAGCACATGGAAGCGGTGGATATGGACGAGATCGCCCGGGTGACCGACGTGCCGGCCGAGACGATCCGCCTGGCGGCGCGAAAGTACGGGGAGGCAACGGAAGCGATCGTGCTCACTGCACGCGGCCTGGAGCAGCAAGCGGACGGCTATGCGGCGGTCAGGCAGTGGATCAATGTCGTGTTGGCGACGGGCAAAATCGGCCGGCCCGGTTCGGGGTTTGGGTCGATCACCGGGCAAGGGAACGGGCAAGGCGGACGCGAGCATGGACAAAAAGCTGATCAGCTCCCGGGCTACCGAAACATTGAGCATCCGGAACACCGCCGGTATGTGGCGAGCGTATGGGGCGTTGCGCCGGATGAGCTGCCGGGAAAGGGGGTGTCAGCATATGAAATGATGCAAAAAATCGATGCCAGCGAGATTACCGGGCTGTTTGTCATGGGATCGAATCCTGTCGTCTCGAGCCCCAACGCCGCGTTTGCTGCCAGAGCGCTCCAGAAGCTGAAGTTTCTTGTCGTGGCAGATATGTTTGTATCAGAAACAGCCGAGCTGGCCGATCTCGTCTTGCCTGTTTCGTCGTATTTGGAAGATGAAGGCACGGTGACAAACGTCGAAGGGCGGGTCTGTTTTCGGCCGGCGGCGCGGAAATGTCCGGGGGAGGTGAAGCATGATTGGGAAATTTTGTGTGAGATCGCCCGCAAGCTTGGCAAGGGCCGCTTCTTTCCGTTCACGTCAGCCGAGGAGATTTTCAATGAACTGCGGTTGGCGAGCCGCGGCGGCAAAGCGGACTATTCTGGCGTGACGTATAAGCGTCTGCGCCGCGAACGCCTCTACTGGCCGTGTCCAGACGTCTCGCACCCCGGCACCCCAAGGTTATTTACGGACCGATTCGCCCATTCGGATGGGAAGGCGCGGTTTGCGGTTTTGCCGTTTCAGCCAAACAAAGAGGAGACGGATGAATGGTATCCGCTTTACTTAACGACAGGGCGGGTGCTCGCTCATTATTTGAGCGGAACGCAGACGCGGCGCAGTCCGGCGCTGGCGGCGCGGCAGCCGGAGGCGATCGTTGAGATCCACCCGAGGACGGCGAAGCGGTACGGGATCAGCCCAGGGATGCTTGTGCGCGTTGAAACGCGGCGGGGGACAGCGGTCGTCCGCAGCTGCTATAACGACCAAATTCGCGAGGATACGATTTTTGTCCCGTTCCATTGGAGCGGCCTGCAACAAATTAACAACGTCACATCCGATGAGCTGGATCCGCATTGCGGAATGCCGGCGTTTAAGCGGTGTGCGGCTCGGGTGCGGCCGGTGGTCGATTTGGGGAGAAATTGACATGTGCGGCTCCTTTCACAGAGGAGTCTTATAAGCAACAATTTGCTCCCCACCTAGGTGTGAAAATGACTCATTAAGGCGCGTGCATTTTCGCAGAAAAGAACTTTCTATCTCCGCAGCCATGCGGGAAATGATGTTCATCGGGGTCCGTGGACGGAAAGCGGCATAAGAAAAAACTTCCCGGCAATACGGCGGGAAGTAGGTAGAGAAATTGCTTTCATTTCCATTGTAGCATAAAGGGAACTTCCATGCCAAGGGGGAATCGGGGGAAGATGAGGAAGAAATCGTTTTGGCGTGTGGGGCATGCGCCGACGCTTTTGTCGTCGTTTTTGTACTTTGATATCAGCTTTATGATTTGGAACTTGCTTGGCGCGCTTGGTGTATTTGTCGCCGAGTCGTTTGCGCTCACACCGGCGGAAAAAGGGATGATGGTCGCCATTCCGGTGCTCGGCGGGGCGCTGCTTCGCGTTCCGATGGGGCTGCTTGCCGACCGCTGGGGCGGGAAGCGGGCCGGCCTGCTCGGCATGGCGGTGACGGCGGCGCCGCTTGTATGGGGGTGGCGGTTCGCTGACCAGATGTCCGATGTGTATGCACTTGGATTTTTACTGGGAGTGGGCGGGGCGAGCTTTGCGGTTGCGCTGCCGCTCGCGAGCCGCTGGTATCCGAAAGAATATCAAGGGCTCGCCATGGGGATCGCGGGGGCCGGCAACAGCGGCACAGTGCTGGCGACGCTGTTTGGTCCGCGCCTGGCGGAGATATATGGTTGGAACGCGGTGTTCGGGTTGGCGCTCGTACCGCTTATGGTTGTCTTTCTTCTGTTTGCCTGGCTGGCGCGGGAATGCCCGACAGCGGTGAAGCCTGTTTCGTTGCGTGAATACCGGGTCGTCCTCCGTCGGAAGGAGGCATGGTTGTTTTGTTTCTTCTACAGCTTGTCATTCGGCGGATTTGTCGGACTGACGGGCTACCTTGGCATTTTCTTTTTTGATGAATACGAAGTGAGCAAAGTGACAGCCGGCGATTTCGTCACCGCCGTTGTGTTCGCGGGCAGTTTCATCCGCCCGATCGGCGGCTATATCGCTGACCGGATCGGGGGGATGCGGCTTCTTTCCTTGTTGTTTGTTGCTGGTGCGGTTTTGCTCGTTTGCATCGGCGCACTGCCTCCTCTTTTTGTCGTGTTTGGCTTGATGCTTGTTCTCTTCCTTTGTTTTGGCGCGGCAAATGGCGCGTTGTTTCAAGTTGTTCCAACATGGTTTCCGAAAGAGGTCGGCTTGTTGACGGGCATCGTCGGGGCGGCCGGCGGGTTGGGCGGGTTTTTGCTTCCGAACGTGCTCGGGATGATGAAGCAGTGGACCGGCTCTTCGGCGTATGGATTTTGGCTGTGCGCACTCATCGTTGGCGCCGCCGCGTTGACATCACATCGTTTGCACATGCGGGCGGCGTCTGCGGTCCGCCGTGAGCAGCAGGCGGCGGAACAGTCCGGATGAAAAAGGGTGTCCACCCGTAACGGGAGGACACCCTCTTTCCTTGCGGCTGCTGCGACTTCTTTCGGAAATCCGTTAAATGGAGTTTCTTGATTGGAGAGATGTTCTTGCCTAACTGCGTATTGTATTAAATTTCCAATCTTTATCACCGATTTTGCAAAAAACGAAGCAGTTCGTCCGCTCGGTTGCCGACGAGCGCAATCAGTTGTTCGAACATAGCGTCGCGTTCAAGATCGAGTTCAATGATGCGTTTCGCCAGTTCGAGCGCTTGTTTGTTCATATCGGGACCCTCCTTCCGTCGTGCGGGCGGGATGGAACTGCTCATATTCGCGGCGCAATTCGGCCATCGTCCATCCTTCGAGTTGCTCGCGGTTGGCGGCGAGGCCGGACTGCACGAGACGCTCGATGTAAAATTGCTTTTTCTTCCGTACAGCATTTCGCATCCATGTTCCCATTCGATTCCCTCCCTGTTTTTTCCTCTACGATACCACCTTTTCCTTCAGTGTACAGTAAATGTGTTAAGCGCGTTTACAGGAAATTTTAAAAGTGTGTTAATTTTGTTTACAAAAATTAGCGGGATATCATGATTTTTTGTATAATTACGTTAGAAAATATAACGTGTGGAGGTGAGGAGCATGACTGCTCATCCGCCAGAAGATCAGTATAAACATAAAAAGGTCATTTCGATCGGAGTTGTCAGCGAACTGACCGGGCTGTCGCAGCGGCAAATCCGCTATTACGAGGAACGGAAGCTCGTGTTCCCTGACCGTTCGAAAGGCATTCGCAAATATTCGTTCGCCGATGTGGAGCAGTTGATGAAAATCGCCAATCAGCGCGAGGAAGGGGTATCGACGTGGGAAATCCGCCAAGAGATGACAAAAGAGCTGCGCGAGCGGATGTTAAAAGGGCAAATGAACGCCCATTTTCGGAGGCGTTCCTAAAAGACATTATGTTAATAGGTGAAAGTGGAGACAAAGATGAAGTGTACAATCTTTTCACAATGACTGGAACGACTATGTTGAACGACATGTTTCGTCCAACCACCGGCCGCCTCAATTAAAAAGCTGCCCCGGCGCTCAACGAACCGGCACGGCCGCTAAAAACTGCTCGTACAGGGCAAGCGCCGGGTCGGCGAGCGAAAGGGCGCGGTGGTATTCGTCCATCTTGGCGAGGCAGCGGGCAAGCGCCGGCGAACGGAGGATGGAGAGAATGGCTTCCGACAGCGACGGCAGCGACCGCCAATGGCGAAAATCGAAAACGAGCCCGTCGGCGCGCAAAAGGCGGAAGTTCATTTCCTCTTGCCCCGGCAGCATGGCATAAATGAACGCCGGCTTTCGCTTGCGCAGGCATTCGCTTAAGGTGACGCCGCCCGGTTTTGTGAGCACAAAATCGACTTCGTCATAAAGATGGCTCATTGCCGCGGGCGATGAAATATAACGGAGCGGGAGAAGGCGCGGATGGTTTTTCCTCTTTAACCGCTCATACAGCTGTCTGTTTGTGCCGCATAACACATAATAGTCGATCGGATCATCCGGCGCGATTTTGCTTAAGAGCCGTTCCCAATCACCAAGGCCCAGGCTGCCGCCGCTAATGAGTCCGACAGGCCGGGAGCGCGCAGCCGGCGGCGCCGATGGATGGGCGACAAATGCCGGATGAACGGGAATGCCGGTGACGGCGATTCGCTCGCCGGCAACCCCTTTTTCCTCGAGGGCTGCCTTCATGGCCGGATGGCCGACAAAATGAACGTCGATGGCGGTTTTCCCCCATAAGTTATGGACAACATAATCCGTATACACGTTGACGACCGGAACGTCGATGTCTCCGCGCTGCTTCAGAAGATCGAGCAAATACGATGGAAACGCATGTGTACAAACGATGAGCGCCGGCTTAAGGCGGCGGATGAGCTGCTTCAGATGATCGGCAAACAGCCACTCGTAAGGCGGGAAGGCCGGCGGTTTTGGGCTTGGACGCAAAACGGAGCGGTGATACAGGACGCTATACGCCCGCGGCACGTGGCGAATGCAGCGCAAATAAAGGCGGGACACCCACTGTTCCTTGGCGCCGAGCCGCGAGGAAAGCAATTCGATTTTTTCGCACGCCACGGCGCGGTCGATCGACCGCAGCCCTTCCGCCAGCGCCTCAGCGGCCCGATGGTGGCCGGACGGAAGCTGAAGAAGCGGGAGAAAAAGCACGGTTTTCATGACGATCACAACCTAGGCCAAATTTGGAGTTCGATTTCAGTATGTGCGGCCTGCGGTCGGTTATGCGGCGGCGCGGTCCTCCTTTTTTCCCCATTTATAATGCGCCGGCGAATGTCTCACAATGTAAATGCATAGCACTAACGAAAAGAAAGGAGGGAAGGCGATTCCTCCCCCCGCTCATACTCCCTTTGGCTGTTGAAGTGGGGGCCTCTTGCCAAAAACGATGAAAGAGAAAGCGGTACAATGTTTGTTGGCGATGTGGGGGGCTGTCGATCCTATTTATTACGCTTGTTCGCGACTGGAATATGCCGGCGAGGAGGCGGACGGGCGCCGGTCGATTTTTCGTGTTCGTCCGCTTCAGTATAAAGGAGAAACCATTCGGCTTTCGGATGGAACGATGATTGAAGCGAACGACTGGCTGTTGAAAATTCATCTCCACAACGTCCGCCTCGTTCGGGAATTGCTTCATTACAAGAGCGACATTAAAAAAGGACGGTATATTTTCGAACAAGTGAAAACCGGGCTGCCGTATGTTGCTTACCATCTTTATCATCATGAACAATCGGCGCGCATGAAAGGAATTATTGGCATTACGATGTTGAACAAAGGCTGTGAGCGGCTCGGATTTGAAATAGTAGATATTTCCAATCCGCTATATCGTTGGTTCAAAACAGCCTCGCTGCTGCCGCTCATGGCGGTGGCAAAGTCTTGCGTGTCACCGTTTAGCCGTCCGCCGAAATATTTGTTGATGTCGAAGGAAAAATTGTTTTCATTGTACGGTTACCATCTCATCCACTAACTCCCTCTTTCTTCTCTCCTCCTTTTTACTATAATGGTGATGGAGGGAGGAGAGAAGACAATGACGTTTGTTTTCATCATTCTATCATTCTTTTTGTTGTTAGCTTTCGGTCTGCGAAAAGCACACCGCAACACGTATGAAGCGGTTTTGCATAAAGTTCAGGTCGGCAGCTCGGAGGATGGGATCGGTGCCATCCGCATTTTGCAGCTGTCTGATCTTCATTTGGAAAAGTTGTCCATTTCCCCGGACGATGTGTATGAAAAGCTAAAAGGGGAGCCGATCGATTTGATCGCCTTGACGGGTGATTTTTTGGACCGCGAGGAGAGTATTGCCAAACTCGGTCCGTATTTGACGGCGTTGCAAAAACTCAACCCGGCATACGGAATGTATGCGGTGTTTGGCAATCATGACTACGTGCTGCAAGGCGAGCCGCTCGAGCGCCTAAAAGCGACGCTGGAGGCACATGGCTGTGTCGTCTTGCAAAACGAGACGAAGACGATTACGGTCAACGGCCAAACGGTTAATGTAATCGGCATCGATGACTTTTACACAGGGCGCAGCGATATCGAAAAGGCGTATGCGGGCGTTAAAGACGGCCTCAATCTCGTGTTGACGCACGACCCGGATATTGTGCCGCATATGAAACACTACCATTTTGACTACTTGTTGTCCGGCCACTTCCACGGCGGACAAATTCATTGGCCGAAGCCGTATCATTTGGCGAAAATGAGCAAAACACTCACCGAGCGAAACATGATTAAAGGCTATCACGAATGGGACGGGAAACCGTTTTACATTAACGAAGGGCTCGGGCAAACCGGGGTGAACATCCGAATCGGCTCGAAGCCGGAAGTGACGCTCCACTTGTTGTCGCTGCCGTCTGTAACGCAAAGCGAAACAGTCAAAGCTGTCTAAGAGGCAGCTTTTTATTTTTGAACTTTTTTGTGAGCGGTTTCGAATGCGTGCGGCGCACAAGATCGCTTCTTTGTTTTGGCCTTATGCCAAGAGCAGGAAAAGGGGTGACATCTTGCATAGAAAAGGGGAACAGCTGCCATAATTTTAAAGAAAGGGGCGAATTGTCAATGGAACCATCGTGGAAGGCGCTGTTGCCATTTTTAGTAGTCATCCCGATTTCAATTTGGACGCGGCAAGTGATCCCGGGGCTGTTTGTCGGACTTTTGGTCGGCAGCTATTTGATGACGCCGTCTTTGCTCGGCGGATTGCGAACGATGCTTCATTACGTTGTGGACAACTTAATGCAGACGAACAACATCCGCATTATCATCTTCTTGTACGTGTTCGCCGGCCTTGTCAGCATGATCAAATACACCGGCGGAATCAAAGGGTTCGTCCATCTCGTCAGCAAAAAAGTGAAGTCGGCGAAAACCGCCATGCTGCTGACGTGGATTTCAACGATGGTGACATTCAGCGACCCTGATTTTCGCATCGTCACTGTCGCGCCGATCATGAAGGCGCTGCGCAAACGGCTCGGGCTGTCGTCCCAGCAAATCGGGTTTGCCATCGAGGTGACTTCCAACCCGGTCGTTGCCTTGATTCCGATCGCTACTGCCTTTGTCGGCTATATGGTGTCGGTTATCGACAAAGCGCTTGATACGGCCGGCATCGGCGCGGAGCCGTACGTCGTGTATGTCCGAAGCATTCCGTTTAACTTTTTCTCGTACGCGATTATCGCTGTCGGGCTCTACTATAGTTTTTTCGTTTATTCGCGCCGAAAGCGGGCGGCGGTGAGCGAAGCGCAAGGAATGAAACCGATTCGGCGTTGGAACGAGCGATTGGCGTTTGAAATGGCGGAAGAGCAGCGGCCCGATGGCAGCGAGCCGAACGAAGCGCAAGGGGAAGAAGGGAACGCGATGCAAACATGCCCGCGCGCCTATCAGAAAGAAACGCCGGTGAAACCGTGGAATTTGATCGTTCCGCTTTCGGTCGTTCTTGTTTTGACGTTGTTTTTAAGCTGGTGGGACGGCCATCGCGGGGCGCGGACGTTTTGGGATGCTTTTTTGCAAAGCGATGCGCTCGGAGCGATGTTGGAGGCGCTGCTGTTTACTGTGATCATCGCTGTCGCCTTTTTCCTTTGGCAACGATTTAAATTGAATGATTTGTTGACCCATTTTGTGAAAGGCGGCAATGAGCTGATGTCGGTCATTGTCATGTTGGCGCTCATTTGGGCGCTGTCGGCGGCGGCGGAAGATTTAGGGTTTTCCCAATACATTACAAGCCATGTGCAAGGGTGGATTCCGCCGTTTTTTGTCGCTCCGATTTTGTTTTTGCTTGGTGCTGTAATTTCTTATTTCATCGGTTCGTCATGGGGAACGTGGGGGATGCTCATGCCGCTTGGTGTGACGCTCGCGAGCGAGTCAGGAGCGAACATTTTGCCGGTCATCGGCGCGGTGTTTGCGAGCGGGACGTTCGGGGCGTTCGCGTCGCCGCTTAGCGACAATACGGTCACGCTGTGCACCATTTTGGATCTGCCCGTGATGGAATACGCGCGCACGAAGTTGATTCCGTCCTTGATCGCCGCCGGCATTGCCGCTGTTTTGTTCGGCGCGACGTCGTTTCTTTTGCATTAACGATGCGGTCGCCCTCTTTCGCCTTCCATGATACACTAAAAGAAAACTAAAAGAAAAAAGAAAGAAGGGAACGACGATGGGAGAGGCGGAACGGCAGTTTGAGGAGCTCGGCCAATGGCGAACAGACGATGCCACCGCACAGCTCGAGCAGCTGAACGAACGGCTCGCCGCTGAAGGTGCGTATTACCAGGCGGCTGAAGATGAGCAGGCGCGTGAACGATATTACCGTCATCTGCCGCTGGCGGAAGATGGGTTAGCGCTATTTGTCCGCTACCACGAGTTGGTGGCGCGCACCCATAAGCGGCGGCTGCCGTATTTTTTCAGCAAGGACGAATATTTGTATACATGGGTTGACTTGCAGCCGGACGGGACGGTGCGCAGTTTGTATTCGGGCGAGCGGAAAGATCCGAAAACGTTAATCGTCCAAGACGTGGAAACTATGAAGCGGCGGTATGACGAATTCCGCCGGCTGCTGAAAAAAGCCAAACAAGTGTCGGGCGAGGTGCGTGAGCGGGTGAAAACGATCGAACAACAATGGAAGTTCAACGCCGAACATGTTGTCCCACAGTCATGGTTTGGCGCCCGTGAACCGATGAAAGGCGACTTGCATCATTTGTTCGTCTGCCAACCGGAGTGCAATACGCTTCGCTCGAATTTCCCGTACGCCGACTTCCCCTTTTACAATCCGGAAGAGCCGGGTGAGCAAGTTCAAAATCGGTGTGGGGTCGCCCATAACGGCTATTTCGAGCCGGAATACGGCAAAGGGACGGCGGCAAGGGCGATGTTGTACTTTTTGCTTCGCTATCCGAAAGCGATCGCGAAATCATTCCGGCGCAAAATCGATATCCCGCTTCTTGTCCGTTGGCACGAGCAATTTCCGCCGACGGTGTATGAACATCATCGCAACAGTGCGATTTTCTTCATCCAAGGCAACCGCAATCCGTTCATTGATTTCCCACAACTTGCCAGGCGGATCGTGTTTCCGTTTGATGGAGCGTTGTGAAGAGAAGGCGGAGGACGTTCGTTTGAAAAACAGGGATGATGGGGGTACGTTCCTTCGAAGTGATGATGATAAAAAAGCTGCCTCCGAAAGCGAGTAATCCGCTTTGGAGACAGCTTTTTTGCTGTTCTGGAAAATTGTGAAAAAATCGTGACAATGGGGCCAGATGGTGAAAAAAATCACTCCCTCTTTCGTTCGATATGCTATGCTAGAAGCAGGAATTGAGAAAAAGAATCATTATTGTTCTGCTAGCATGGCGGTAAACGGGAGGGGACACATGATGGTGCTGACCGATTTGCATAAAGGGGAAACAGCGGTCGTTGTCCGGTTGGCGATTGAACATGAAGCGGTGAAGCAGCGTCTTCTTCACCTCGGGGTGAAAGAAGGAAAAACGGTGCGGCTGAAAACCGCGATGCCGTTCGGCGGACCGGTGATGATCGAAGTCGACGGACAGGCGATCGGCTTGCGGCGCAAAGAGGCGTCGTCGATCGAGGTGGGCTAAATGTCTTACATCGCCTTATTGGGCAACCCGAACACCGGCAAAACGTCGCTGTTTAACTGCTTAACCGGTTCTTATGAATACGTCGGCAACTGGAGCGGCGTGACGGTCGAGAAAAAGGTGGGGGTGCTTCGCCAGCACGGCGTGCCGCTTGTTGATTTGCCCGGCATTTATTCGCTTCACCCGCTGTCGCGCGACGAAGGAGTGGCGACGGACTTTTTGTTGACGGAATCGTGCTCGGCGATCGTCAATATCATTGATGCGTCCCAACTGCATCGCAATTTGCATTTAACCGTTCAGCTGCTGGAATTTGGCCGCCCGCTCGTCATCGCGTTAAACATGGTCGATGTGGCGGAAAAGCGAGGGGTGAAAGTGGACGCGGCGAAGCTGTCGAACGATCTTGGCGTCCCGGTCGTCCCTGTCATCGCCCGGACCGGAAAAGGAACGAATGAATTAGTCCGCGCTGTTTTGGCGGCCAAAGACAGCTCTCGCCCTTCGGTGATGATTGACTACGGCATCGAGGTGGAGAACGCCATCTGCCGCATCGTGGAACAGCTGCCGGATGATGTGCCGGGGGACAAACGGTGGGTGGCGCTGCAGTTCCTTGAAGGAAATGAACGCATGGCTGCGTATTTGCATAATCGCATGGACCTTTCGCCGCTCGCGGCGATTCGCGCGGAGACGGAGCGGGCGCTTGGCGGCGCGCTCGCCAAGCAGATTTATGAGGCGCGTGACCGTTGGATCGCTGAGGTGATCGCCGCTTCGGCCATTGAGTTCAAACATAAGCCGTTGACATGGACGGAGAAAATCGATGCCATCGTGACGAACCGTTATATCGGCTTGCCGATTTTTTTGGCGTTGATGTACATCGTGTTTATGCTGACGTTTAACTGGCTGGGGACGCCGCTTGCCGATCAGCTTGACGCTTTTTTCTCCGGCCCGCTTGCGGATGGGTTGTCCCGTTTTCTCGACTGGGCGGGGGCGTCGCCGTTTGTCGAGGCGCTCGTCTTGGACGGCATCGTGGCCGGAGTCGGCGGCGTGCTTGTATTTGTGCCGCAAATTTTCATTTTGTTCTTTTTTATTTCGCTGCTTGAAGATTCCGGATATATGGCGCGTGTCGCGATGGTCATGGACCGGGTGATGGAAGCGATCGGGCTAAACGGAAAAGCGTTCATCCCGATGATCATCGGGTTTGGCTGCAACGTTCCCGGAGTGATGGCAGCGCGGACGATTGAGCAGCCGAAAGAGCGGCTCATGACAATATTGGTGTTGCCGTTTATGTCGTGTTCGGCTCGCCTGCCGGTGTACGCCTTGTTTGCCGGCACGTTTTTCGTTCGCGATCAGGCGTTGGTCGTGTTTTCGCTTTATGTGCTCGGCATCGTCGTGGCGCTCGGGCTCGCGAAGCTGTTTTCATCGACGGTATTGAAAAATGAAAGCTCGCTGTTTGTGATCGAACTGCCGCCATACCGCGTGCCGCAGGCGCTGACGTTATGGCGCAGCACATGGGAGAAAGGAAAAGGGTTCATCCGCAAGGCAGGGACGTTTATTTTCGGCGGTTCGGTCGCCATTTGGCTGCTGACGTATGTCGGCCCGCACGGAGTCGGCGTTGCGATGGACGACAGTTTGCTTGCCGCCCTCGGCGGCGTTGTCGCCCCGCTGTTGTCGCCGCTCGGGTTTGGCGCCTGGCAGGCCGGCGCTGCCTTAATCACCGGCTTTTTGGCAAAAGAAGTTGTGGTGTCGACGATGAATATTATTTATCACGTTCATGAAGCAAGCGGGCTGAAGGAAGTGATCGCCGCCCAGTTCACGCCGTTGTCGGCGTTCAGCTTCATGGTGTTTGTGCTGTTATATACGCCATGCCTAGCGACGGTGGCGACGATCCGGAAAGAAACGGGATCAAGAAAATGGACGTTGCTGTCTGTCGGCTGCGCATTGGCGGTGGCGTATATCATTTCGTTGGCTGTCTACCAGCTCGGGCGTCTGCTCGGCTATCAATAAGAAAAGGGGGATGAGCGATGATCGCGAATGTCGTAATCGGCGGAGCCATTTTCGCTTACGCCGGCTGGGCGCTTGTCCGGCATGTGAAAAAAAGCGCCAAAGGGGCGTGCGCGTCATGCCATGCGGCTGACCGCTGCCAAGGAGCGTGCGGAAGCGAGACGATGACTTCTTCCCAGCGCCCATAGAACCGTACATTGCGCCGACAAGATAAGCAACAAACAACGCCGTCTCCCGAATGCCGTTTATGGTTTTGGGAGGCGGCGTTTCCATTAGGCGGGTATTATCTTTTCGTCTGCCGCTTCACGGTCAGCCTGTTTGCGGAAGTACGTGGCGACAATCGGGCCGGAAATGTTGTGCCAGACGCTGAAAATGGCGCTCGGAACGGCGGCGAGCGGCGAGAAATGGGCGGTTGCCAGCGCGGCGCCGAGGCCGGAATTTTGCATGCCGACTTCGATCGAGATGGCTTTTTGCTTCGGCGGCGACATCCGGAGCAATTTGGCAAACCAATACCCAAGCAGCAGCCCTAATCCGTTATGAACGACAACAATGAGAAAAATGAGAAGCCCACTTTTGGCAATGGCCGCTTGGTTTTGCCCGACAACGGCAGCGACGATGGCTACAATGGCAACGACAGAAACGAGCGGCAGCGCCGGGATGCACGCTTTCACCTGCTTTTGGAACAGCGCCTGCGCGATGAGCCCTAATATAATCGGAATAAGCACAACTTTGACAATCGACCAAAACAAGGCGGCGGCGGATACGGACAGCCATTTTCCGGCTAAAAGCAAGATGAGCGAAGGCGTCAAAATCGGCGCCAAAATCGTTGAAACCGAGGTGACGGCCACCGACAGCGCCGTGTCCCCTTTCGCCAAATACGTCATCACATTCGATGCCGTTCCGCCCGGACAGCAGCCGACTAAAATGATGCCGAGCGCCACTTCGCGTGAAACAGGCAAGAAATAGGCAAGCAAAAAGGCGACAAGCGGCATAATCAAAAATTGGGCGATAACACCAATTAGTACGTCAAGCGGACGTTTGAACACTTCTTTGAAGTCGTTCGCCGACAGCGTCAGCCCCATCCCAAACATGACGATGCCCAACAGCGGCACGATATACGGTGCGATCCATGTAAACGCGCTGGGAACGAAAAAGGCGAGCGCCCCGAATAGAAGCACCCAGATGGCGAACGTGTTGCCGACAAAATTGCTGAGTTTGGCGACTGCATTCACGATGCACAACCTCCTTGGTGGTAGAGTGAAAGATATATCCCAAATTATATACATTTTTTAGAAAACTTCAACTTCTAATTGAGAGAAAAAGCGCAACATCGCCCTGGAGGTGTTGCGAACAGCGGAGAAAGCGGCTTTTGTACTAGGACGAACGCAGAGGGAATGGCGGATTTTGAAGAAAAATATGGTCGAAAAAGATAGAGGGTAGAGGAAAAAGAGAAAAAAACGGAAAGATTTGAAGGTGATTAGGGCGAACGGACTATTTACAAAACATGAAGAAAACGGTAAAAATAGAAATGTAGACGGTGGTTTAGAAAAGAGAGAAAATTCTGTTTTTGTAAGGGGACAACGTTATGGTTTACGATGGGATCATTTTGTCGCTGCTAGTCGGCTGGTTTCGCGGCGGGAACTTCAAAGGGCTGGCCCATATGAAATTGCGCGGCGGTTGGCTGTTTCCGTTGCTGCTTGCGGTGCAGTTTGCGGTCTTTTTCCTGCAAGGGAAAGTAGAGTGGGTCGCGAAGATGAGCAACGGGGTGTTTCTTCTCGTCTACATCATCGGGCTCGTGTTTTTATGGCTCAACCGTCATCAGCCGGGATTCCCGGTCATCTTCGCCGGCGTGTTGCTTAACTTCATCGTCATGGCTGTCAACGGTGGACGGATGCCCGTCTCGGTTGAAGCCGCCCAGTTTCTCGGCCGCGAGTACATCGATGCGTTGAAAGCCGGCTTGTACGGCAAGCACCAGGCGATCACGTCCGACACGCTTTTGCCGTTTCTTGGCGACATCATCCCGCTGTCCCCGCCGTACCCGCGCCAACAAGTCATCAGCATCGGTGACGTCGTGATGAACGTAGGAGCGTTTCTGTTCATCCAACATCTCATGCTTAACGCACCGAGACAAGACGAGAAAGAGACAGCGGCTGCTCCTGCGAATCAATAAAAATAAGGGGAGGAATTTATTTATGAAATTAAAACAAACTCTTATTAACCTGCTGATCATTGGTTCTGTTATTGTTGCTTTGACATCTGGTATGAAGCTCGTATAAGGATTAAATTTTTGGGGTGAATTGATTGAAAGTGATAAGGGGGGCTAAATTGCCTCTCTTGGCTTTTTATTAATTAATGAGAGTGATTGTGAATGGACGACCGTAAATTTACCAGTACCAAATTTTATGTTTTGGGAGTTTCCTTGTTTGGACTTTTTGTCTATTTTTTTCATTTTTCTGTCTCATTCTCTTCCCTGCGAGATTGGGTTTTAATTTATGTATTAACGGCTTCTGTTCTCATAGTAAATCGATTTTTGATTTATCTCCCGCCAAAAGGGAATTCTATTTCTATGGATTCGTCTATTTATTTAGCTTGTTTATTTGTTTTTGACTTGCATATCACACTGCTTGTGTTAGGAATATTTAGTTTGATATACGCTTTGTATAAAAGAAGCATTGAATTATGGAAACATTTATTTAATTTTTCTATGTATTGTTTGATGCTTGTAAGTGCATATTACGTTTTCCTTGTATCTGGTGGGATGATTGGAGTTGTAAATACTACCAATATTTTCCCTTATATAATCGCTTTGTTTGTTTATTTTTTAGTAAATATCGTGGTACTGTCTTGCTATTTTATTGTTTCCTCACAACGCTTGTTTAACGGTGTTCTTAATTTTGGACTGTTGAAAGAAGTAGGAATGACCTATTGTATCACTTTAATTCTTTCACTTGCTTTGTCAGTTTTGTTGCAAGAGACAAAATATTTCGGTCTCTTCTTATTTACAATTTTGATTTTATTTCTGTCCATGGCTTTCCGGAAGCTTCTTCATTTATACCAAGAGACGTCTAACCAAGTGAATCGAGATCACTTGACTGGCCTCTACAACCACGGCTTTTTCAAGGAAACGTTGAAAGAACAGTTTGCCGATTGCAAGAAGTTGAAGAAGCCGTTGACGCTCGCGTTTTTGGACTTGGACGATTTTAAAAAATACAACGACCGAAACGGCCACTTGCAAGGGGACAAGCTGCTGGCGTTTTTCGGTGCGCGGTTGAAAAAAGCGGTGGAAGGAACCAATTTCATCGTTGCCCGCTACGGTGGGGAAGAGTTTGCCATTTTAATGCCGAGTACAACGAAAGAAGACGCGTACGCGTTTTTAAACCGGCTGCGCAAGAACGTGAACGATACATATTTTGAAGGCGTCGAGCACATTCCATACCGTTGTCTGTCGTTTTCCTGCGGCATTGCCGAAATGGAAAAGGACATGTATGAAAGCGATGAACTTATTCACCGTGCCGATCAGGCGCTTTATTATGCCAAGGCGCAAGGGAAAAACAATGTGCAAATTTATGATAAGCACAACATGTGCTTTGATGAAATCAAGTTCAAACAAGACTTGGAAGCGCTCGAGCAGCAAGTGAAATTTTTTCTTTCCAAAGATGTGTATACATACCGCCATAGCAAGCGGGTGTTTAAATACGCCCTTGAATTTGGCAGCCGCCTCAACGAATTAACCGACCATGAACGACAGACGCTCATTTTAGGGGCGCTGATTCATGATATTGGCAAAATTGAAGTGCCGCGCGATATTTTAAACAAGCAAGGGAAATTGGAAAAGCACGAGTGGGAAATCGTCAAAAAGCACGTGACATGGGGAAAGGAATTGATTGCGGCGGAGAAGCGGTTTGACGATTTGCTTCCGCTGATCGAGCTGCATCATGAGCGCTATGACGGGAAAGGATATCCGTACGGGCTGAAAGGGGAGGAAATCCCGAAACTGGCCCGCATTTTGTGTATTATCGACTCGTTTGACGCCATGACGACGGAGCGGCCGTACCAGCGAACGAAAACGTTTGACGAGGCGGTTGAAGAAATCAACCGTTGTGCCGGGACGCAGTTTGATCCGATTTATGCGGCGAAGTTTATTGAGTTTGTCAAGGAGCGTTATTTGCCGCTCGCGAAGGTGCAACAACTGAATGAGATCTAGAAAGGGGAGGGCACTTGCCGGTGGCAAGTGTTTTTTATTTTTTCACCGTTTTGCCACGTTTTTGCCAAATAGTGTTCACGGATATTGGAAATGAAGTGACTTTTTGCACAGGGGCAGCCAAGAAACGGTGGCTATAATGATAACAGATTTTCGGCTAAAGGAAAGGAGGGTGCACATGAAGCAAACGGTCATCATTTTTCTCGTTAGCGCCTTGATTGGTTTAGCAGGCGGTTATGTGTATTTTCAGCCAGGAGAAAAAGGGGGGACGAATGCGGCGCAAACGGCGAAACAAGAGGGAGAGAGCGTGTCCGAGCCGTCAGCTTCGGCCGGGAAAGAGAGTGCGAAGGGGGAAACGGCGAACGCCAGTACACAGGATGGAAACATATTGCAGAAAAAGGGCTGCCTCTCTTGCCATTCTGTTTCCAAGCTCAATTTGCAAGGCGGAACGACCGGCCCGGATTTGTCGAACGCGTATCAAGTGGTTGAGGGCAAGCATGGGAAGCCGATTGAAGAGTTTTTAAAAGCGCCGACATCTGCTGTGATGTCCGGGGTGATCAAGTCCAATCCGCTGACGGATGAAGAGCGGGCTGACATCATCGCTCTTTTGAAAGAAGCGTCGGAAAAATAGGCAATGGGAGGGAAGCTGATGAAGAAAAAAGTGATTTCTGCACTGTCCGGACTGGCCGTCGGGGTGTTGGCATCGACCGTGTTTTTCGGAAACTTTTCCACCCCGGATACGGTGTCGACGGCATCGGCCAAAACCGATGCTGAAAAAGTATACGTTCCGTTTGGTGAAAAGGACGAATATTACTTGTTTGCCTCTGGCGGTCATTCAGGGCAAATGTTTATTTACGGGGTGCCGTCGATGCGGCGCATTCGCACTGTCCCTGTCTTTTCACCTGATCCGGCGACTGGTTACGGCTGGGATACCCACTCGAAAAAAATGCTTGGCGGCTACACATGGGGGGATTTGCATCACCCGGCTTTTTCGGAAACGAACGGGGAATATGACGGCAAGTACATGTTTGCGACCGATGTGGCGAACAGCCGGGCAGCGGTGATGGATTTGAAAACGTTCACGGTTAAAGACATTATCGAAGTCCCGAACACAAGCGGTCCGCACTGTGCCGCGTTTGTGACGGAGAATACGGAATATTTATTTTTGCCGACGCGGTTTTCCGTCCCGATCGGCCATCAATATGCGTCGCTCGATGAGTACAGTACTAAATACCGCGGCGTGATGAGTGCCGTCACGTTCGACGAAAAAGCGCAAAAGCTGAACATCGCTTATCAAGTGGCGCTGCCGCCGTGGTCGTACGATTTGTCGGACGCCGGGAAAAAAGTGTCCAAAGACTGGGCGGTGTTGACGACCTATAACACGGAAGAGGCAACGACAAACTTAGAGATCAATGCCTCCCAAGAAGACCGCGATTTTATCGTGTTGTTCAACTGGAAAGAGCTTGAGAAGATGGTGAAGGAAGGAAAATACGATAACGTCGGCGGCCAAAAAATGATTTTTCCGGAAAAGCATCAAGGCGGCATTTATTTAGTGCCGGTCGCCAAATCGCCGCATGGTGTTGACGTCACGCCGGACGGGAAGTATTTTATCGCTTCCGGGAAGCTCGCCCCGCTGCTGACGGTGTTCTCGTTTGAAAAAGCGTTTCAAGCGATTGAAAAGAAAGAGTTTGCCGGTGAACGGAACGGTATTCCGATTTTAAAATATGAGTCGGTGATGGAGCGGGAAGTCAACCCGGAAAATGCGCTTGGGCCGTTGCATACACAGTTTGACGATAAAGGCATGGCGTACACGACGATGTTCATTTCGTCTGAAATTGTGAAATGGAATCCCGAAACCGGAGAGGTGTTGGATCGCGTTCCGGTGCAATACTCGCCAGGGCATGCTGTTTCTGCCGAAGGGGATACGGTTTCTCCAGACGGGAAGTATTTAGTGTCGCTCAACAAGCTCGCGAAAGACAGCTACTTATCGGTCGGGCCGTCCCATCCGGAGTCGATGCAGCTCATTGACATCAGCGGTGAAAAAATGAAAGTGATTCAATCGTCGCCGGTCGACCCGGAGCCGCACTACGGGCAGATGATTAAGGCCGACAAAATTAAAACGATCGAAGTGTATCCGAAAGAGGAAAACAACCCGAATGCCGTTTACAGCCAACAAGACGCCCGCATCGTTCGGAAAGGGAACGAAGTGCACGTGTACGGCATTGCGATGCGCTCGAAGTTTATCTTTGATGCCAAAGCGAAACGGCCGGATGTGATTGAAGTGAATGAAGGCGACAAGGTGATCGTTCATATTACAAACTTGGACTTTGACGAAGATATTACCCACGGCTTTGCCATTAACCAATACGACTTAAACATGGAAATTCAGCCGGGGCAAACGAACACGATTGAGTTTACCGCCGGTAAGCCGGGGACGTACCCGCTGTATTGCACCAATTTCTGTTCGGCGCTGCACCAGGAAATGACCGGATATTTGTTAGTGAAGCCGAAACAATAAAGCGAGGGGGACGCTTTGTCCCCCTTGTCTGTCCAAAGAGGTGTATCAAACGATGGCGACAACGAAACTATCAGCTCTGTCGGCTGCGTTTGTCGGTGTGTCCGGGGGGCTGTTGCTTTTCTCTCTTTCGTTTCCGTGGTGGGGGATGGATTTCATCGCTCCGCAATATCCGGAAGGATTGAAGATTATCGTTTATCCAAATAGGCTCGAAGGCGATATCGAGATTATTAACGGGCTCAACCACTATATCGGCATGAAGCCGTTTAGTGAAGAGAGCTTTCCGGAACTCGGGTATTTGTCGTATCTCGTCATCGCTATGGCCATAGCGGCCTTTCTCGTGGCGCTAGTGAGAAGCCAAAAAGGGCTGTACGCGCTTATTGTTCTCTTCCTGATTGGCGGGGCGCTCGGCATCTACGATATTCACCGCTGGCTCGCTGATTTTGGGACGAATTTGAGTGACAATGCCCCGATCGAGATTGAGCCGTTTGTGCCGCCGATTTTTGGAGAAAACACGATTGCCAATTTCACGACATTCAGCTATTTTGCTTCTGGCGCGTACATTGTCGGTGCCGCGTTTGTGTGTCTGCTCGTTCCGCTTTGGAAGGAGAGGAAAAAAAGATGAAGCGATGGCTGCTCATTTCCTTGTTTTTTCTTTGCTCTTTCTATGTTCCGAACGAGGTCGATGCCGACGGAACGTTGCAGCAGCTGATTGACGCCGCACCGGCTCACAGCACGATTCGTTTGGAAAACAAAACATACAAGGGCGATCTTGTGATCGATAAGCCGCTTGTGATCATCGGCACGAAAGGGACCGTCATTCAAGGGAGCGGGCGCGGCAACGTGATTTCCGTCAAAGCGCCGCATGTGGTGATCAAACGTGTAACGGTCACAAACAGCGGAAAAAGCCGCAGCACGCAAGAGGAATACGCCGGCATTAAAGTGTACTCAGACGGCAATACGCTGGAAGAGATTACGGTGACCCGGTCGTTTCACGGCATTTATTTAAGCCAGGCGCATCATAATCGGATCGCCAACGTGCGGGTGATCGGCGAACAAAATGGGGATATCGCCGGACAAGGAAATGGGCTGCATATTTACTACTCCAATTTTAACGAATTGGAAGATAACGTCATCATCGGAACGAGAGACGGCATCTTTTTCGACTATGCCAACCATAATGTCGCCCGACGGAACGAGGTGTCGCGCACCCGTTATGGGCTTCATTATATGTATTCCGATGACAATGCGTTTTACGACAACACGTTTATGCTTAATAACGGCGGGGCGGCGATCATGAACTCAAACCGGATCGTCCTTCAAAACAACCGCTTTGTATTCAACAAAGGAATGCGTTCATTTGGACTGCTGCTGCAAATGGCGAATGACAACCAAATCATCGCCAACACGTTTTACCAAAACGGGCGGGGATTGTACGTTGATCAATCGAACGATAACGTTTTGCAAGACAATCTTTTTTTGCAAAACGAAATCGGCATTGAGCTTTGGGCGAGCTCGCAACACCAAACGTTTACGAAAAACCGGATTTGGAAAAACACGATTGCCGTTTTGCGCCTTGGCGGTGAAGATCGCAACCGTTGGGATGCTCATGGTGTCGGCAACGATTGGGGAGACGAAGCGGCGCTGTTTGATTTGAACCAGGATGGAAAGGGCGATTCGCCTTTTCGCTACTCGTCTTCGTTTCATAAACTGGCGGAAGAAAATGAACTCGCGTATTTGTTTTTGTCATCGCCAAGCTTGCACGTTTATGAAAAAATTCATGAATGGCAGCAAGCGGGCGACGTGATGGCAATCGACCGCGCCCCGGTGGTGCAAAAGGGCAAAGCCGCCCACTGGGTATGGGGGTTGGCTGTTCTTGGAGTGGGAACGATGATATGGCAAAGGGGTTTTCGAAAATGAGCTATCTTTGGAAAGAATGGCTCGAGCTTTCGCGGAGCAAGGCGTTTTGGCTCTTGTTTCTGCCGGTGGCGGCCGCCTCGCTTTCCGTGTTGGCGAGCGTCAAATCGCTGCCGGCTGAGCACGGATTGCCTGTGTTTTTGCAAATGATGTTTGAGATGAATGTGTATATCGTGCCGCTTCTTTGTTTGTTTTTCGCTTCGTTTTCGGTCATGCAGGAGAAGGAGCAGCGGACGATGGTGATGATTGTGGCCAAAAGCCGCTCGCCTTTGTCGTTTTTATGGAGAAAAAGTGCGGCGATTCAGCTCTTGACGATGGCGGTGTTGATCGTCTGGTATTTCATTTTGATCGTGCCGGTGAAGTTTTGGTTTGTTTTTCATGTACCGCCTTTTCTTCACTTTTTGCTTGCCACGATGGCGCTCGTGTTCATGTTTAACCAGCTCGGCATTTTGCTTGGTTTCATATGCAAAACGAAAATTCAACTGATCGGCGCCAATTTGGCTGTGCTGTTCGTATTTCTTTACTTGTATGATTTCGTGTTGCTTTATATATTGCCGTCGGTTACGTATGACAACGTCCGTCTATTTTCATTTGTTTATTTCTTGCAGCCGCTGCACGCGCTTCGCTTTTATTTAGAGACGGCGCTCGGGGTGTTTTCGCTTGACTATTTGTCGCGGACGATGAAAAAGTTTTTCTCGTTTCCGCCTGAGCTGTTTGTGCTGCTGAATATCGCCGTTTGGGGCGTCGGAGCGTTGGCGGCATCGATCGGGTGGAGCCGAAAGGGGGAAGAACGATGATCGAAGTGGCCGGGTTGACCGTTTCATATCGGAACAAAAAAGTGTTGGATGACGTTCATCTCGTCATTCAAAAAGGAGAGCGGTGCGCCTTGGTCGGGCGAAACGGCGCCGGAAAATCGACGTTCATCCATAGTTTGCTGAATTTGCTTCCGGCCGCGCGCGGGGCGGTGTCCATTGCCGGCATTGACCATCGGCGGCATGAATGGAAAACGAAAGTCGCCTATTTGCCGGAAAAATTCCAGCTTTATCCCCAGTTGACCGGCGAGGAAAATGTGCGCTTTTTCGCTTCATTGCACGGGACGGTCGATGAAGGACGGATTGAGCACGTTTTGCGCGCCGTCCGCCTGTGGGAGGCGCGTCATATGAAAAGCAGACAGTATTCCAAAGGCATGTTGCAGCGGCTCGGGCTTGCCATTATGCTTTACGATGATGCCGAACTGCTCATTTTAGACGAGCCGACAAGCGGGCTCGATCCGTTAGGGCGGGCGGATTTTTTCTCGATTTTGCGCTCGCTGCCGGACAAAACGATGCTGATCTCTTCGCATCACCTCGATGAAGTCAGGCAGCTTTGCACCCATGTCGCCTATTTGGAAAATGGGAAAGTGACGAAATATCCGGTTGAACAGTTTACCCTTCATACGATGATGGGAGGAGAATAACGTGAAGCGGCAATGGATGATGATTATGGCAGCACTTTTGGTGTTGCTCGCCGGATGCCAAGGAAGCGATTGGACTGTGTCGGTGAAAACCACCCCTTTTTATAAGGAAGGAACAGCTTCCACGTTTGCGGTTGCCATTCAAAAGAACGGGGAACCGGCCAGCGGGCTTGAGGTGACGGCGATATTTGAGATGGCGAACATGGACCACGGGCAAATCGTTGCCGCGTTGAAAGAAGGGGAACCCGGCCTTTATGAGGGACAAGTGCAGCTGCCGATGGAAGGAGAATGGGATGTTTTGTTGCAAATGAAAGACGGGAGCGAAATGACGGAAAAGCTTGTGACACTGACGGTCAAGCGGCAAGATGTTGCCGCGATGATCAACGGCCAAGCGATTACGGCAGCGGAAGTGAAGTTTTACCAAACACGACGGAAAATTGAGATCTCCTCGGCTATGGAGGAGATCCAACAGAACGAGCGCGGCCCGGAGCTCACCGAGCGGCTCAGCTATTGGGAGCGGCAACTTAATGCGACGGCTGAGCCCCGTTCCGCTCTCACTCACCTCATCGAACTGCACTCGATGGCGCTGCTTGCGGAAGAAAAAGGGTATTCAGTCGGCCAGCAGGCGGTTGACCGCGAGATGGAAAAGCGAAAGAATCAATACAGCGAAAGCAAAACGGCGCAAACGCTCATCCGCCAATACGGGGAAACGGCATTTTGGAAGCAAGAACGGCATTATGTCCGGCTTGTGTTGCTCGCGCAAAACGTGTGGAACGACATGGTGAAGCAAGTCAAAACCGAACATCCGGGCATGGCGGAGACGGAGGTGCGTTTCTTCGCACAAAAGAAGTATGAGGAATTGCTTGTCTCGCAAATCGATTCGTTGGACATTCAGCTATATCTTTCCGGGTTGTAGTGGGAAACATTGCCCCATCAGCATGAAGGGCAATGTTTTTTTTGTTGTTGTCGACCGTTTGTGATTGTTTTTGATATTATTTTGGTTATTAATGAATGAAAATGGATGATTATGATTGATTTTTTGCTTGCCTTCGCTTATGATAGAGATAGACACTATTGCCTACTATCGGAGGTGGAAACGTGCTGACAGAAGAACGCCACCGCCTTATTTTGGACTTATTGGTGCAAAAAGGGGTTGTCAAGCTGCAAGAGCTTGTTGACGCGACAGGGGCGTCCGAATCGACGATTCGCCGCGATTTGACGCAGTTGGAAAAAGAAAAAAAGCTGCGCCGCATTCACGGCGGAGCAGCTTTGCTGCAGCAAAAACGCGAAGAGTTGAGCGTGTCGGAAAAATCGCTGAAATATATGGAAGAAAAACGGCAGATCGCCGCCTATGCCGCCCGTTTGGTGCAACAAGGCAACTGCGTTTACTTGGATGCCGGGACGACGACGTTTGAAATGATTCCGCATCTGGCGGAAAAAGATGTCGTTGTCGTCACGAACGGCGTCATGCATGTGGAACGGCTGCTCGAGTATGGCATCACGACGTATGTCATTGGCGGCATGGTGAAGCCGAAGACGAAAGCCTTAATCGGGCGGGGCGCGATTGAATCGCTGCGGCAATATCGGTTCGATCAATGTTTTATCGGCGCGAACGGCGTTCATGATGAGCATGGGTACACGACGCCGGATCCAGAAGAGGCGCTCGTCAAATATACGGCGATGCAGTTGGCGCAGCAGGCGTATGTGCTTGCCGACCATTCCAAGTTGAATGAAAGCGCGTTTGCCAAAATTGCCGATTTGGACGAAGCCGTCTTGATCACCGATGAGCTTGATGAGGAGTGGCAAGAGCGATACAAAGCAAAAACGACAGTCGAGGTTGTGACGCGATGATTTACACTTGTACGTTCAATCCATCTGTTGATTACGTTGTCCATGTCGATGAATTGCGCATCGGCGAACTGAACCGCGCATTGAAAACGATGACATTCCCGGGCGGGAAAGGGATTAACGTATCCCGCGTGCTGAAGCGGCTCGGTGTCGACAGTGTAGCGCTCGGCTTTGTCGGCGGGTTTACCGGGGAGTTTATTGAAGCCGAGCTCCGGAAAGAAGGGATCGTTTCCGATTTTGTTCGAGTCTCCGGCCAGACGCGCATTAATGTCAAGCTAAAGGCAGGGCGCGAGACGGAAATTAATGGCCAAGGGCCGTCGATTGCCGACGAGGACATCATCCAGCTGCTGGCGAAAATCCGCACAATGGCTGTCGGCGATGTGCTTGTATTGGCGGGAAGCGTACCTTCATCATTGCCGCCGGATGTATACGGGCAAATTGCGGCGGAAGCGAGCCGGCAAGGAGGAAAAGTGGCAGTTGATACGAGCGGCCCGGCGCTGCGGGCTTTGCTCGCCAACCGTCCCTTTCTTGTCAAGCCGAACCATCACGAGCTGGCCGAGTTGTTTGGGGTATCAACACCAACAAGAGAAGACATCGTTACCTATGGGCGCCGGCTAGTCGAAATGGGCATTGAACATGTCATCGTGTCCATGGCTGGTGACGGGGCGTTTTACTTCAGTGAAGAGGCGACGCTGTTTGCTGAGGCGCCGCAAGGAACGGTGAAAAATTCCGTCGGAGCGGGCGATTCGATGGTCGCTGGCTTTTTGGCCGCCCACGCGGACGGGAAAGCGGTTGAGGAAGCGTTTGTCTGCAGCGTGGCGGCCGGGAGCGCGACCGCGTTTTCCGAAGATTTATGCACGAAAGACGAAGTGGAAACGATTGCTAGACGCGTCCGCATCATGCGTTTATAACGGAAAATCAAGGGGGACCGTGCAAATGAACATCACTGATTTGTTGACGAAAGAAACCATCATTCTTCAGCTTCAAGCGAAGACAAAAAGCGAGGTCATTGGCGAATTGGCGTCCAAGCTCGCTGAGGCGGGGGCGGTCAGCGATGTGGAAGCGTTCAAACGAGCCATTTGGGCGCGCGAACAACAAAGCACAACCGGCGTTGGCGACGGCATCGCCATTCCGCACGCCAAAACAGCGGCGGTCAAGCGCCCGGCGGTGGCGTTCGGCCGTTCGGCGGTTGGCATTGACTATGAATCGTTGGACGGGAAGCCGAGCCGCTTGTTTTTCATGATCGCGGCGCCGGAGGGCGGCGAACAGACGCACTTGCAGGCGCTCGCCCGCCTGTCCTCGCTGTTAATGGACGAATCGTTCCGCACTCAGCTTGAAACCGCTTCAAGCGAGGAGGAGATTGTCCGTTTGTTTGCGGCGAAAGAAAGTGAGCGGGAAGCACCATCGCCAGCCGCGCCGGCAGGGGGCGGGCGGAAAGTGCTCGCGGTTACGGCGTGCCCGACCGGGATCGCCCATACGTATATGGCAGCTGATGCCTTGAAAGCAAAGGCGGCGGAAATGGGTGTATCGATCAAAGTCGAGACAAACGGTTCCGATGGAGTGAAAAACGCCCTCACGGCCCAAGAGATTGAAGAAGCCGCGGCGATCATTGTCGCAGCCGATAAACAAGTCGACATGGACCGCTTTGACGGCAAACATGTCATTCAAGTGCCGGTCGCCCAGGCGATCCGCGAGCCGGAGAAGCTGATCGAGCAGGCGCTGCGCCAAGAGGCGCCGGTTTACCGGGCAAGCGGCGCGGTGCGGGACGGCGGGGCGGCCAAACCGCGCACCGGTTTTTATAAACATTTGATGAACGGCGTATCGAACATGTTGCCGTTTGTCGTCGGCGGCGGGATTTTAATCGCCCTTTCCTTCACGTTTGGCATTAAGGCGTTTGATCCGAACGACCCGTCGTACCATCCGTTTGCGAAAGCGTTGATGGACATTGGCGGCGGCAACGCGTTTGCCTTAATGATTCCGGTGCTTGCCGCGTTTATCGCGATGAGCATTGCCGACCGGCCGGGATTTGCGCCGGGGATGGTCGGCGGCTTTATGGCGGCCAACGGCGGTGCAGGGTTCTTGGGCGGGTTGATCGCCGGCTTTTTAGCTGGGTATTTGGTTGTCGGGCTGCGGAAACTGTTCAGTCGCTTGCCGCAGTCGCTCGAAGGGATCAAACCGGTGTTGTTGTATCCGCTGTTCGGCATTTTCTTCACCGGCATCATTATGATGTATATCGTCATCGATCCGGTGAAAGCGTTGAATGAAGGGCTGAAACATTGGCTTTCCGGGATGGGAACGGCGAACTTAGTGCTGCTTGGCGCCGTGCTGGGCGGCATGATGGCCGTTGACATGGGCGGACCGATCAACAAGGCGGCGTTTACGTTCGGGATTGCGATGATCGACGCCGGCAACTATGCGCCGCATGCCGCCATCATGGCCGGCGGGATGGTGCCGCCGCTCGGATTGGCGCTGGCGACGACGCTGTTTAAGAAAAAGTTTACAAAAGCCGAACGTGAAGCAGGGAAAACGTGCTATGTGATGGGCGCTTCGTTCATTACCGAAGGAGCGATTCCGTTTGCGGCCGCCGACCCGGTGCGGGTCATTCCGTCGATCATTGTCGGTTCGGCGGTTGCCGGGGCGTTGACGATGTTGTTCCATATCGGGCTGCCGGCGCCGCATGGCGGCATGTTCGTCATCCCGATCGTGAAAGGCAGTGCATGGCTTTATATGTTGGCGATTTTGGCCGGCTCTATTGTGACTGCATTGATGGTTGGACTGTGGAAAAAAGAAGTGCAAGAATAAGAGAAAAAGCGTTCCGCACACCCGGAACGCTTTTCGGTGCGCCCGCCGGCTTTTTCACCCCCGCCGGGCGCCTTTTTCTTTTTGCATGGCGGCTAGTGGGGAAGCGGCATCGATCACTTCGCCGAGTTTCAAGCAAAGCAAGCGGCTGTCATCCAACTCGCGTTGCCGCCATTCGGCGAGCAGGCGGTCGAGCGCTTCTTTCGGTGTATCGTCGGCCAAGCGGAAGGCGCCGTAGTGCATCGGGACAAACAAACGGGCGCGGCAGTCCAAAAACGCCTGTACCGCCTCTTCCGGGGTCGTGTGCTGCGGTCCCATAAACCATTCCGGCTCGTAGGCGCCGATCGGCAAGAGCGCATAGTCGATGGAAAAACGTTCGCCGATGTCGCGAAAGCCGCGGAAGTAACCGCTGTCGCCGGCGAAGTAGACGGTGGGGGCGCCGTCTGCCTCGATCACCCATCCGCCCCAGTGCGAGGTGTTCGTATCCCAAAGCGTCCGCCGCGTCCAATGTTGGGCCGGGACGAACGTGAACGACACGCTGCCGAACGGAACGGTTTTCCACCACGACAGCTCAGTGACATGGCGGAAGCCGCGGCGGCGGAGCAGGCGGCCGAGCCCCTCGGGCACGAACACGTGCGGGTCGCCCGGCAAGCGGCGGAGGCTGCCGATATGCAAGTGGTCATAGTGGCCGTGAGAGATGAGCACTGCATCAACGGGCGGCATGTCCTCAAGCGCGATGCCCGGAGCCGACAAGCGTTTGGCCGTGCCCATCCGCTGCGC
Organism: Geobacillus sp. BK01; assembly: GCF_052220245.1. Taxonomy (NCBI): domain Bacteria; kingdom Bacillati; phylum Bacillota; class Bacilli; order Caryophanales; family Anoxybacillaceae; genus Geobacillus; species Geobacillus sp. BK01. The sequence continues at coordinate 121,223 of NZ_JBQPTH010000007.1, read as the reverse complement.
CCAAACCGGGTCGGTGACGATCGTAACGCCGGCCAGCTGCATGATAAAGGTCGAATGGCCAACCCAGCAAAGCTGCGGCCGCCCATCAGGATGGTGAAGCCGCTCAGATTGCGGCGGCTCCACACGGGGGACGATGTATGACAAATCTTTTTGTTTTTGTTTCCGCTCCCGCTGCCAGCGGCGAAAATCGGCCCATGTTTTGTGCGTTACGATGTTGTCAAGATTTGTATATCGTTTCGGCACGGCAGTTTTCCCTCCACGATCATCTTTATGAGGAGACTCCCATTTCCATGCGGTGATGTCAGGCGGGAGATTGCTCCATGCGCTATAATTAAAAAGTAGCAAATTTTGCTTTGTTCTACAAAATGTTTGTTCGGGAGGGTGAAAGACATGCTTCAATCTTTTTCGCTTCGCACGACAAAACGCGATGAAATGGTGGAGATTACTTCATTTGTTGAAGAAGCGGTGCGCCAGTCCGGGGTAGAAGAGGGGGTGGTGGTCGTGTATTGCCCGCACACGACAGCCGGCATCACGATTAACGAAAACGCCGATCCTGATGTGAAGCGCGATATGATGCGACGGTTTGATGAAACGTACCCGTGGGAGCATCCGCTTGACCGCCATATGGAGGGAAACACCGCCGCCCATATGAAAGCGAGCACGGTCGGCGCATCGCAGCATGTCATCATTCATGAAGGCCGTCTGCTGCTTGGCCGCTGGCAAGGCATCTATTTTTGCGAATACGATGGGCCGCGTCAGCGGACATTTTACGTGAAAATCTTTAAAGGATAGTAACCATAATTATGTTATGTAAACAAAAGAACAGGAGAAAGTAATGGCAACAGAGCGGCTGCCACGGTCTGACGGGAATAGAGAGAAGAGGACGAAAAACCCGGGCAAGCGTGTACCCGGGTTTTTCGAATGTCGAAAAAATCGAGCTGTTGAGAACAAGAAACATTCGCATCATTACGCCGTCGTCGTTAAGATCAGCGGCCCGTTTTTCGTAATGGCGATCGTATGTTCATATTGCGCCGAATAAGAGCCATCGACGGTGCGCGCCGTCCAACCGTTTGCGTCCATTTTGCTTTGCCATGCCCCCATGTTGACCATCGGCTCGATCGTAATGACCATCCCTTCCTTTAAGCGCATCCCTTTTCCTTTTTCGCCAAAATGGGGAACGTACGGTTCTTCGTGAATCGTCGGCCCGATGCCGTGTCCGGTGAAATCACGGACGATGGAAAACCCGTGCGGCTCGACGTACGTTTGAATGGCATGGCCGATGTCGCCGATTCGGTTTCCAACGACCGCCTGCTCGATGCCTTTGTATAGCGACTGTTCCGTGACGTGGAGCAGCTTTTGCACATCTTCACTGACATCGCCAACTGCGTACGTCCACGCCGAATCAGCGAGCGCTCCGCGCCAGTTGACCACGAAATCGATCGTGACGATATCGCCTTCTTTAAGCGGCTCGTTGCGTGGAAACCCGTGGCAAATTTCGTCGTTCACCGAGGCGCACGTGGCATATGGGTAGCCGCGGTATCCTTTTTGTTCCGGCTTGGCGCCGTATTTGGCCAAAAACGTTTCGACAAACCGGTCGATTTCCATCGTCGTTACCCCCGGTTTGATGCGCTTGGCGATTTCTTGATGGCAGGCGGCCAAGAGTTTCCCCGCCTCACGCATCAACTGAATTTCCCGTTCCGTTTTGACGTGAATCATGCAACTGTCTCCTTTTCCTTCGGTATGTTTCCATCCTATAGTATTGTAACAAAAACGCCAGTGGTGATAAACTGGCGGGAATATAGGACAAAGAAAAAGGACGCCCGAACAGGCATCCTTTGTTCCGTCGGTTATCGTCTTTCGCCGGCTTGCCCCGGCGTTTACAAGACGGCAAACAACTGCTTTTCTTTATCGGAAATCGTGGATGGAGATGGGGACGGAGCGAGCGGCAAATAAATCGATACCGTCGTTCCTTTATGTATTTCGCTTTCGATTTGAATCGTGCCGTTCATGGATTCAATGATGCGATATGCAACCATCATCCCAAGCCCGGTGCCTTTGATCCCTTTTGTCGTAAAGTACGGCTCGCCAAGCCGTTCAAGTTGTTCTTTCGTCATGCCGACACCGGTGTCGGCAATGCGGATGAGCACACGCCCATTGTCGATCGAGACGTGTATGTGTAACGTTCCGCCGTTTGGCATCGCTTCAATGGCATTTTTGATGACATTGAGCAAACATTGGCGAAACTTTTCGCGCTCGCCGATAACAGAAAAAGGGGCAAGTGTTGTGTGAATATCGACGCAATGCATATTGGCAAGCGGGCGGATGATGTCAATGACCCGTTCGACTTCCAGCTTGACGTTCAGTTTTTCCGGCGTTTCCGGCGCCGGTTTGGCGAAGGTCAAATAATCGGTAATGATCGCCTCAGCCCGGTCGAGCTCTTCCATGGCGATGCGGGCGTACTGACGGCGCTTCTCGGCGGCAAGCGGCTGCTCTTCAATCAGCTGGATGAACCCGCGCGCCGCTGTCAGCGGGTTGCGGATTTCGTGGGAGATGGAAGCCGCCAAATGGGTGACTGCTTCCATTTTCTCGGCGCGAATAATTCGCTTGCGCAGTGCCATGTTATGGTGCACCATCTCGCGGGCGGCGCAAACGATGAGCATGCCTGCCGGTTGTACGAGCAAAAATGTAAGTGAAAGAAGGAGCGGAGGCGGATTGTCGACGATCCACTCTGCCATAGTGACCGTCAATAGGCCGGATGCAAAGCTGAGCAACACCGCCAACAGCACGCGCTGTTTGGACGGCAGCGACACAAACCGTTTCGTCCATAAACTACTGACCGCAGCGATGGCGATGGAAACAACGACAGTAGTCAAAACGCCGGCTCCGCCAAACAATGAGCGGTAGACGATCGTCACGAGCGCCAACAAGGCGGCCGGCCCAGCCCCGCCGTATAGGCTGCCGACCCAAAGCGGAATTTGCCGCAAGTCGAAAATAAAGTCGTTTCCCGCGTTAACCGGAAGGGTGATGCATAAGATGATCACAATCGCGTAACAAGCGGTCGGCAAGTACAAGCGAAGACGCTTCGGCCCTTTTTCTTGTTCCGTCCATAGCGGAACAAGAAACACCGGCAGGAGAATAAAAAACAAGTTTAGCAAAAAGTCTTTTAAAATACTAAGCATCACGGCACCTTCTTTCCAATCGTCAGCTGCATAACTAGAATTTCTACAAAAATTGCGAATATATTACATTGTAACCGGAACATCACTGATCTGTTAAGGTGAAATTGATAGTCTTTTTTTGCTATAAATCTCGTTTTTTCGACAAACATAGGTACAAAGAACTGTTTTTGTTCTTAGTCAAAAATTCCCTTTCATTTTTCATATTATTCTATAATATTTTAATTGTATAGATTTTCTATCAATCTTTTATTTGATATGGAGGGATGTTTTTGAAGAAACGGTCGGTCACATCACTTGTTGCTGCGCTGTCGCTTGGAATGGGTCTATGGGCGGCGCCGGCGGCCGCCCCGCAGGCTGCCAATCCGGAAGCGCCTTTGACGGCCAAGCACGGCGGGCCGGTTGATTTGGCAGTGGCGAATGAAGAGAAGCTGGCTGAGATGTTGAAAAAAAGTGGCAAGCTTCGCGCCGATGCTACCCCGGCTGAAGCGGAAGCGGCGGTGCGCGCTTATTTAAAGCAAAAAGCGGCCCACGCTTCGAAAGAAAAAGGGGAACTGTACGAATACGAGGTAAAGCGGGCCGATGCGCTGCATGAGAACCAACAGAAAAACGGCGTTCTGAACGGAAAAGGGAAAAAGCTTGGGCAAGCAAAAGACCATTCCGTTCCGTCCGTCAAGCCGGAGGCGTGGAACGGAGGCAAGCGGGTTGACCGTGTGCTCGTTTTGCTCATTGAATACCCAGATTTTCCGCATAACAGCATCCAGCCGAATGAGACGGATATGTATTATAAAGATTATACCCGTGAACATTATGAAGACATGATTTTCGGCGGCGATGACGGCTATTACGAAGGGCCGAACGGCGAAAAACTCATTTCGGTGAAAAAATATTATGAGGAGCAATCGGGCGGCAGCTATTCGATCGAGGGAAAAGTGGCCGGCTGGTACAAAGCCCAACATCCCGCTAACTATTACGGCGGCAATGTGCCGGCGCCGGATGGGAATGACGCCAACCCACGCGCGCTTGTGCGCGAGGCGCTGGCGGCGGCAGCCAAAGATCCGACTGTTGATTTGCGCGAGTTTGATCAAGAGGATCGGTACGATTTGGATGGCGACGGCAACTACCGTGAACCGGACGGTTTGATCGACCATTTAATGATTGTTCACTCGAGCGTCGGTGAAGAAGCGGGCGGCGGTTCGCTCGGCGGAGATGCCATTTGGTCGCACCGTTGGAATTTAGGATCGGTCTATCCCATTCCGAACACAACGGCCGATGTGCCGTATTGGCGCGGCCAGCTGGCAGCATATGACTATACAATCGAACCGGCTGACGGGGCGGCAGGGGTGTTCGCCCATGAATACGGCCACGATTTAGGATTGCCGGATGAATACGACACGATTTACTCCGGATTAGGCGAGCCGGTCGCTTATTGGTCCATCATGTCGAGCGGAAGCTGGGCGGGGCGCATTCCAGGCACCGAGCCGACCGGCTTCAGCGCATGGGCGAAACAGTTTTTGCAATCGACGATGCCAGGCAGCAACTGGCTGACCGGGGCGACCGTTGAATGGGATGAGCTTACAAAAGACGGTGTAGACGTATTGCTCGACGAGGCGAGCACGAAAGGGACGAACCACGACGCTGTGCGCATCAACTTGCCGGAGAAAGAAACGGTCGTCACCACTCCGCCAAGCGGTGCGTATGCGTACTTCTCGGGAAGCGGGAACAATCTGGATCATACGATGTCAACGACGCTCGATGTGACAGAGGCATCAACGGTGACGCTGACATTTGACACATGGTATGCGATTGAGAAAGATTGGGATTACGGAGCGGTTGAAGTGAAACCGCATGGCAGCAGCGAATGGACGACGGTTCAAGGAAATATCACGACGACAGGCAACCCGTACGGGCAAAACCCCGGCAACGGCATTACCGGCGCGTCAAACGGTTGGGTGAAGGCGGAATTTGACTTGTCGGCCTATGCGGGTCAAACGATTGATCTCCGTTTCCATTACATCACCGATGTGGCGGTGTCGGAAGCCGGCTGGTATATTGATAACATTCAAGTGGCGGCCGATGGGGCAACCGTGCTTGCCGACGGCGCCGAAGGGGACAGCGCCTTTGCAGTGGAAGGTTTTGAGAAGAGCGATGGCAAGCGGTATTCCGAGCATTACTATTTGCTGGAATGGCGCAACCACCGCGGCGTCGATGAAGGGCTCGCCCACATTTTGCGCGGCGACCGGCTGCTTTCGTACGATCCGGGGCTCGTCGTCTGGTATGTGGACGAAGGGTATGACAACAACTGGACGGGCGTCCATCCGGGCGAAGGGTTCCTTGGTGTTGTCGATGCCGACCAGCATACGTTGAAATGGTCGGGCAACACGACAGCATCGACCCGCTATCAAGTGCATGATGCGGCGTTCAGCCTGCAAAAAGGAGCTCCATTCCGCGTGGCGATCGATGGCTCACAGCTCATTGACCACGATACAGCGCCGACGCCGGTGTTTGACGACAGCCGGGCGTATGACAATAAAGGGGTGGAAGATGCCGGGCGGAACGTGCCCAACTACGGGTTGAAAATCCGCGTCATCGGCGAAAGCGCCGACCGCACTGCGGCGCGCGTGTTGATTTACCGCTGACAACATCATTTGGCGCACGGAACGCTTCCGTGCGCCGAATGATTTATCGACACGTTTTGTCATCCTTTCGTCGAATTTGTTGATTTTTCTTCACTCCTTTTTCCGTCTTTTCCTTTTATAATCATAAGTAGGAATAGATGAGAAGGGAGAGCGAGTGAATGAAGGAATTGTGCCAACAGCTTTCGGCGTGGATTGAGGAGAAGCAGCCGGTACGTGTGCAAACGGTGCAGGGGGAGACGGTCGTGCTGCCAGTCAAGCTGTATCAAGAAGCGCGCAAACTGTTCGTTTACAATCGGCAAATGCGGCTGATGAACATCCCGCTCGATCGGATCATTTCCGTCGAGCCGACGCGCATCACCGGTTCATTTGACCGCCGCGGAGAAGAGGCCGTGATACATACGCGTTAAAACGACAGGAAGGTGTCCTGAAACGGGTCGGGGCACCTTTTCGTATTGGCCGATAACATGCCGTTTTTTGCGACCATGTTCAGGGAAGAAACGGCTTTGGGCCGCTTGATGGCTGTTGCCGCAAGGAAAGAGCCTAGCGGCGTCCGCCTTTGTTGCTGCGTGGGGGCGGGGTGCTGGCTCTGAAAGGCGGTGAAACACGATTGATGCCGCCGAATTCATTCCCTTTGGCTGACAACGAAAAAAGCCGGGTTTGCAAGGTTTTTCAACTTAAGCGGGCTCGTTTGTCACGGCTTTTCCCTAAAACGCCGGCTTCCCAGGCTGCTTTGTCCGTCAGCGCCATCGGCTGAAAAAACACGCTTTCGTTGCGTAAGGGGCAGCGGTCTTTTAGAATGAAAGAGACGAATAACGGACAACAGGGAGGAACGAACATGCACGGCAAGCGAATCGCGCTATGCGCCTCGCGCAAGTTGGACGAGATGGCGACGCTGATCGAAAAGCAAGGGGGGACGGCCGTCATTCGCCCGGCGCAAGGAACGACGTTTCGAAAAGGGGAAGAATTGGGCGTGGAAATGCGGGCGGTGATCGCCATGCGGCCCGATTGGATTGTGTTTACGACCGGAATCGGGGTCGAGGCGCTTTGGGAAGCGGCCGGGCGGGAAGGGATCGCCGATGAATGGCGACAGGCCGTTGAACGGGCCAACATCGCCGTCCGCGGCTATAAAACGGTGACGGCGCTGAGAAAAATCGGCGTCACCCCGGCCGCATTAAGTGAAGACGGAACGACGAAAGGACTGATCCGCGCCCTTGCTGCATACGATGTTGCCGGAAAAAACGTCGTGGCCCAGCTGTACGGCGACACTGCGCCAAAGCTTCGGCAGTTTTTCCTTGCGCGCGGCGCATCGTATACGGAACTGTTGCCATACCGGCACGTCGCCCCGGATGAGGAAACGCTTGAAGCGTTGTACAACGAGGTCGTCGGGCGCCAAGTTGATGCCGTCTGTTTTACATCGGCGATGCAAGTCCGCTTTTTCTTTTCGTTTGCCCGTGAAAAAAAAGAGATCGAACCGCTGCTTGACGCGTTTCGCACCGATGTTGTCGCCTGCGCCGTCGGCCAAGTGACGCAAGAAGCGCTCGAAGAAGAAGGGGTCAGCCGCGTCATCGCGCCGGAACATGAGCGAATGGGAGCGATGATCGTGACGCTCGCCCGCTATTTTGATGCTTAAGCCCGTTAGAGGGCTTTTTTTGTTTTATATAACTTGTTGATCCTGTTATACAAAAAAACTATTTATTTTAACGTGTTATATTACTCTGTTTAATAAAAAAATTGAAACTGTTTATTTTTTGTCACAGTTTTCCAAGCCTTTTTCACTTATAATGAAAATGGGGGATGCATTTTTTTGTATTGGGAGGGGGATGACAATGCTGCCTACGACAAATGAACAAGGCTTTTTTGAGATCCGCCTTGAGTCAATCGGCGGACTCGGGGCCAACTTGGCGGGAAAGATGCTCGCCGAAGCGGGCGTGTTATGGTCGGGGCTTAATGGGTCGAACTTTTCTTCCTATGGCTCCGAGAAAAAAGGAACGCCGGTGAAAAGCTTTATCCGTTTTTGTGAGCCGCATATTGAGATTCGCGATCATAGCCCGATTATGGCTCCACATGTGATCGGCGTGTTCCATGAAGCGCTCGCCAAGATGGTGGACGTGACGAGCGGCCTCGCCGCCGACGGGACGGCGGTCGTCAACTCGACGCGCGAGTTCGCTGAGATTCGCCGCGATTTGCGCCTGCCTTATGGGACGCTGGCCGTCGTCGATGCGCTTGGCATCGCTGTCGAGGAACGGGTGAAAATCAATACGCCGATGTTAGGGGCGTTGTTGCGCGTTTGTTCCTTTATTGAACCGGAAGCGATGGAAACGGTTATTCGCCGGACGTTTTCAACGAAGGCGCCGCACTTGATTGAAGCGAACGTTCGCGCGTTTCGCCGCGGCTACGAAGAAGTGCGGTTTCATACTGCTGCCGCTTCCATGGAGGCGAAGAAGTTCGTTCGGCCGCTCCCCCGGTTCGGCTATGAAACCCAGTTAATCGGCGGGGTCATTGTCGCCGGCGGGAACAGTTTGTTGAAGAATGTAAGCGGTTCCCGGCAAGGGTTTTTGCCGCGCTGGGAGGCGGACAAATGCATTCATTGCGTCGCCTGTGACAATGTCTGTCCCGACCTTTGTTTCGTCTGGGAAGAACGGGTGGACAAAAAAGGGCGGAAGCAAATGTTTTTAGCCGGTCTTGACTACCAATATTGCAAAGCTTGTTTAAAATGCGTCGAAGCGTGTCCGACGGCCGCCTTAACAGCCGAGCGGGAGACGCCGGGGTTTGCCGAAGCGCATTCGCTGAAACATTCGTTTTCGTTTAGGAAAGGGGGAGCGGAAGCATGGCAATGATTGAAAAAGAGGTCGAGCGGACGAATCGCGCTGTGCAGGAGACGACGTTTGCTTCTGGCAATGAAATGGCGGCGTTGGCGGCGAGCCAAATTAACTATCACATTATGGGGTACTTCCCGATTACCCCATCTACGGAAATCGCCCAACTGCTCGATCAAATGAAGGTGCGGGGGGAACACGATACAAAACTCATTCCCGCTGACGGCGAGCACGGTTCGGCGGGGATTTGTTACGGCGCATCGCTGATGGGGGCGCGCGTACTGAACGCGACGAGCGCCAACGGGCTCATGTATATGCTTGAACAGCTGCCGGTGCAATCAGGCACCCGCTTCCCGATGGTGCTCAATCTCGTCACCCGTTCGGTCAGCGGCCCGCTTGACATTCACGGCGACCATTCTGATTTGTATTTTACACTCAACACCGGCTGGGTCGTGCTGTTGGCCCGGACGCCGCAAGCAGTCTACGATATGAACGTCATGGCGCTCAAAATCGCCGAACACGAAGACGTCCGCCTTCCGGTCATCATCGCCTATGACGGGTTTTTTACGTCGCACCAAAAACGGAAAGTTCATTACTTCCGCGACCGCGAAACGGTGCAGGCGTTGATCGGCCCGCGCAAAGAAGGGTTTCCGACCGCGGCCGATCCGAAACGGCCGGTGACGATCGGCGCGCATATGGGCGGCGATGACTTGATCAACAACCATTATCAGCAATCGGTCGCTTTATACCGGGCCGGCGACGTGTTCCGGCAGGTGGCGGCCGAATACGAAAAATGGTCAGGGCGCCGCTATGAGCCGCTTGATTTGTATCGGATGGACGATGCCGACGTGGCGCTGTTTTTGTTGAACTCGGCGGCTGAGACGGCGAAAGATGTCGCCGACCGCTTGCGGAAACAAGGAGTGAAAGCGGGCGTCGTCAGCCCGAACATCATTCGTCCGTTCCCGGCTGATGAAATCCGGCAGGCACTGAAACACGTGAAAGTGCTCTTAATTGGCGAACGGGCCGATTCGTACGGGGCTTACGGGGCGAACATGACGCATGAAGTGAAAGCGGCGCTGCAGGAAGACCGCGACAATGAGACGATCGTGGTAAGCCGCGTCTACGGCCTTGGAGGCAAAGATTTTTACACCGAAGATGCGGAAGCGTTGTTCCGCATGGCCATCGAGGTGATGGAAAACGGCCGGGCCGAAAAGCCGTTTGACTATTTCGGCCATGTGCCCGGACAGCCTGAACAGCAGCCGAAGCGTCTGCTTGAGCCGCTCCACGGCGATGCGTTCCGCACCGGGCTGATCCATGTGGCAATGGATGAAAAAACGAAACGGTTGAATGTGAAAATTCCGCCGCTTAGGGCGCTGACCGCCAAGCCGAAGCGGCTCGCCCCGGGGCATGGGGCATGTCCGGGATGCGGCATTTTCCCAGGGCTTGAACTCTTTTTCAAAGGAATTGAAGGCGATATCGTCGTCTTGTTCCAAACCGGGTGTGCGTATGTCGTCTCCGCCGCTTATCCGTACAGCGCGCACAAACAGACGATGGTGCACAACTTGTTCCAAAACGGGGCGGCGACGCTGTCGGGGATGGTTGAAGCCTTCTTTGAACTGAAACGGCGCGGGGAACTGAACGTATCGGACGATGTAACGTTTGTGATGGTGACGGGCGACGGCGGAATGGACATCGGCATGGGGTCGGCCATCGGGGCGGCGCTGCGCAACCATAAGCTTATCATCATTGAATATGACAATGAAGGCTATATGAACACCGGGGCGCAAATGTCGTATTCCACCCCGATGGGGCACATGACCACCACAACCGGGGTCGGGAACACGCAGCGCGGGAAATCGTTCCACCATAAAGATACGCCGCAAATTATGGCGGCGACGAATATCCCTTATGTTTTCACCGGTACGGAGGCGTTTCCGCAAGACTTGGTGAAAAAGGCGGCGAAAGCGCAATGGTACGCCCAACATGAAGGGACAGTGTACGGCAAGCTGCTCATCACTTGCCCGTTGAACTGGAAATCGGAGGAGCGATACGGGGAAAAAATTTTGGAGGCCGCTGTGAATTCGTGTTTCTTCCCGCTGTATGAAGTGGAACGGGGGAAAACGACGATCACGTACGACCCGGAAGCGAAAGGGCGCCGCGTCCCGTTAAGTGAATGGTTGAAGTACATGGGGAAAACGAAACATTTGTTGCAGAAAGAAAACGAGGGTCTGCTACACGAGTTAGAACAAGAGGTCGAGCGGAGATGGAGCATTTTAAAAGCGAAACATGAGCATCCATATTTATAAGAAGCAGCGGTTCGCTGTTTTTGTTGCACGCTTGTTGCGTGCCCTTTTTTTGCCGAGGTGTGTGATATCGCTCACAACGGCGAAGGCGTCACCCGCGGTATAATGGAGGCAACGAACCGAGCAAAAGGAGGAGTCGATGATGCATTCGTTTTGCCATATGGGAGGACCTGAAGGAGTAAAACTATGCGCCGGGTTGGCGCAACTAAAGCAGGAGCATGGCCCGTTGCGCGCCCAAATGGAGCAGCTGCTCGCCACAGCGGAAGCGATCGGCCAAGGGGCAGACCGTAACTGGCGTGAGCCGCTCGCTGAGCTGCGGAAAAAAACAGCGTCATTTGTTGCGGTGTTGGATCCGCACTCTGAGCGGGAAGAGGGCGTCTTATTCCCGATGATGGCCGAATACATCGGGCGGACGAGCGGGCCGATCGCGGTGATGGAATACGAACACGAGCAGGCGAAAGCGCGTCTTTCGATGTTTTTGGAGAAAACCACCCATTTGCCGGAAACGGTGGACAGCGAACAGGCGTTAACGCTCGCCGGCGCGGTCATTGAGGCGCATCATATTTTGGATGAGCATTTTATGAAGGAAGAAAATGTGCTGTTTCCGATGGCGGAGCGGCTGTTATCGGCTGAGGAGAAAGAGGAGTTGTTGGCACGCATTAACGAGTGACGATGGAACGAAAAACGGGATGCTCCATATAAGGAAGCATCCCGTTTTCTTCATGGCGCGCCGATTGATCAGTTTGGCGCCGGACCGTGATGGAGAGGAACGGGATGCGGATGAACGGCATCCCGTTTTCTGTGATGACGGTCTCGGGTGTGGGTTTCATGCTGTTTCCCGCTTACTGGGCGCGGTCAAGCGAATCAACGGATTTTGGCACCCGCTTCCGGTAGACGACGTAGCTGCGCTGCAAGTAGCGGAGCGGGAAACTGAATACGTGAACGAGACGGGTGAACGGCCAGACGGCGAACAAGCCGAACGCGGACAGAATATGGATTTTGAACCAAAGCGGCACCGTTTCCATGTAGGCTGAATCCGGACGGAACGTGAGAAGGCCGCGGAACCATGGACCGATCGTCGTCCGGTAGTCAAAGCCGTGTGAGTTGACGTTCAGCAGCGTCGATGATAACCCGCTCGCGATCACGGCGAGCAAAAATCCGAGCGCGACCCAGTCGCCGGTGCTGCTTGTCACCCGCACGCGCTTGACCGTCAGGCGGCGGCGGAATAAGATGACCAACCCAACAAACGCGGCCAAGCCAGCCGGAATGCCGCCCGCCAAGGCGATGACGTGGTATGTCTCCTCCGTCACGCCAAGCGCTTCATAAAACGGCTCAGGAATGAGAATGCCCATCACATGGCCGACAAACACGAACAAAATGCCCCAGTGAAAGAGCAAGCTGCCAAGGCGCAGCTGTTTTTTCTCCAACAGCTCGCTCGATTTGGACGTCCAACCAAACTGGTCGCGCTGGTAGCGCCAAATATGGCCGGCGACAAATAGGACAAGCGCCAAATACGGAACAATCACCCAGAGAAATTGGCTAACCATGCCGTTGCACTTCCTTTCGGAATCGGCGTCACGCCGAGTTGAGTTAATGTGTGATTCAACACTTGAAACAGCTGGGCATATGGGCTGCCCGCCGCGGCCAGCCGGTCGCCGATTTCACGGATGTGGCTGGCATAGTCGGCAAGCAAGGCGATGGCATGCTCCTGATCCGCATACGCCATCCATTCGAGCATCAGCGGCAAGTAGTCGGGCAGTTCGTGATCGGGGATGGCGAATCCTGCCGCTTCGTAGCGCGCTTTTAAGGCGACGAGTTCAACCCCGCGCTCCCGCTGCTCGCCGTTCGTCATATACGTCAAGTACAAATTCGTTTTTTTGCCGAAATCAAACGTGTCCACATACCGCTCCATCCGCTTTCGGGCCGGGATGGCGGCGATTTGTTCAGCAAACGACAAAAGCGGCGTACGAACGGCCTCATCGTCAAGCGAGCGGATGGCGTCTAAGCAGTCTGAGAGCGATTCGGCCCACTGTTCGTCCGGATAAGACAACAAATACGACACACACAAAAAGATCGTTTGTTGTTGTTCGCTGTTCATCATAAATCCTCCATTTTTATTGTTCAAGGGGAAAGGGGGCGGGGCCCCGCCTTCTCCCTCTACAGCGTGCCGCAAGCGCCCGGGCCGCCGGCGAATGCCAGTCCGCAGCTGCCTTGTTCCGCATACAAGTCGGCCACTTCTTCGCGGTGCGACGCCGGGATAACAAAGCGGTCTTCGTATTTGGCGATCGCAAGCAGGCGGTACATTTCTTCGATATCTTCGCGGCTTAAGCCGAGCGATTCGATGAGGCGAATGTCCGGTTGTTTGTTTGTTTGTATCGCCCGCATGTACGAACGCATCGCCGCCATTTTTTTCAATGTCGTGCGGATATGCGCCGTATCGCCCGCCGTCAACAAGTTCGCCAAATATTCGATCGGAATGCGCATGTTGTCAATCGCCGGGAAAATGTCATCGGCGCTGGCGTTGCTTCCTTTTCCTTCGATCGTATTCATGATCGGGCTAAGCGGCGGAATGTACCACACCATCGGCAGCGTCCGGTATTCCGGATGGAGCGGCAAGGCGATTTTCCAGTCGACGATCATTTTGTAAATCGGCGAACGCTGCGCGGCGGCGATCCATTCGTCCGGAATGCCGGCTTCTTTCGCGGCGGCGATGACGGCCGGATCGTTCGGATCAAGGAAAATATCAAGTTGGGCGTGGTACAGCTGTTTCTCATCTGCGACGCTCGCCGCTTCTTTCACTTTATCTGCGTCATACAACATCACGCCGATGTAGCGGATGCGGCCGACGCACGTTTCCGAACAAATCGTCGGCAAACCGGCTTCGATGCGCGGGAAGCAGAGGGTGCATTTTTCCGCTTTGTTCGTCTGCCAGTTGAAATACACTTTTTTGTACGGGCAGCTTGTCACGCAATACCGCCATGCGCGGCAGGCGTTTTGGTCGACGAGGACGATGCCGTCCTCGTCGCGTTTGTACATGGCGCCTGACGGGCAGCTTGATACGCATGACGGATTGAGGCAATGTTCGCAAATGCGCGGCAAGTACATCATAAAGACGTCCTCAAATTCCGCCTGAATCGACTCCTCCATTTTGACGACGTTCGGGTCGCGCAGCCCTGTGACGTGGGCGCCGGCCAAGTCGTCTTCCCAGTTCGGCCCCCATGACAGTTCCATCCATTCGCCGGTGATGCTGGATTTCGGCCGGGCAACCGGCTGGTATTGTTTTTGCGGGCTGTTCGTCAATGTTTCATAGTCGTAGTTCCACGGCTCGTAATAATCGTCGATCGTCGGCTGGTACGGGTTGTAGAACAAGTTGACGAGCCGCGTCGCCTTCGGGCCGGACTTGAGCCGCAATTCGCCGTTTTTCAACTCCCAACCGCCTCTATATTTCTCTTGGTCTTCCCATTGTTTCGGGTAGCCGATTCCCGGTTTCGTTTCGACGTTGTTAAAGTACATGTATTCAGCACCAGGGCGGTTCGTCCATGTGTTTTTGCATGTGACGCTGCATGTGTGGCAGCCGATGCATTTGTCCAAATTCATCACCATGCCGACTTGCGCTTTAATCTTCAAGCCAATCAACCTCCTCGAGTTTGCGGATGACGACGTACAAGTCGCGTTGGTTGCCCGTCGGTCCGTAATAGTTAAATCCGTAGCTTAATTGTGCATACCCGCCGATCATGTGCGTCGGTTTCACATGAATGCGCGTCGGGCTGTTATGCGTGCCGCCGCGGTTGTTCGTCAGCTTCGTGCCCGGCACGTTAATATGGCGGTCTTGCGCGTGATGCATGAACGCCATGCCGCGCGGCAGCCGGTGGGAGACGACAGCGCGGGCGACGACGACGCCGTTTTCGTTGAAACATTCGATCCAGTCGTTGTCGCTGATGCCGGCTTCCGCCGCGTCATCTTTGTTCATCCAGACGGTCGGCCCGCCGCGGAAAAGCGTCAACATCGGCAAGGAATCGAAATACATGCTGTGGACCGACCATTTGTTATGCGGCGTCAAATAGTTCAGGACGACTTCTTTGCCGTTTTCTTCAGGGTGTTTGTTTGAAAACGGACGGTGCGGCAACACCGGTTTGAACGTCGCCATCGCTTCGCCGAACTCGTGCATCAGTTCGTGGTCGATGTAATACGACTGCCGGCCGGTTAACGTCCGCCACGGAATGAGCCGTTCGACATTCGTTGTAAACGGCGAGTAGCGCCGCCCGCCTTTTTCCGAGCCGCTGAACGCCGGCGAGGTGATGACCGTTTTCGGCTGGGCGGTGATTTGTTCGAATGTAAAGCATTCTTCTTCGCGCTCTTTCGCTAAATCGGCGAGTTCTAGATCCGTCTTTTTCTCGAGCGCTTCCCACGCTTTGACGGCCATTTTCCCGTTGGTGGTCGACGACAGCGTCAAAATCGCTTCCGCCGCTTTTTTCGCCTCGCTAATGTCCGGGCAGCCATCGGCGATCGAAGCGCGCCGGACGGTGCCGAGCCGGCGTTTCAATTGTTCGTACTCGTCTTTCGCCGACCAAGAAATCCCTTTTGTGCCGATCGGTTGGCGGGCGACGTTCGGACCTAAGGCGGTCATCTGGTCGTAAATCAGCGTATAGTCGCGCTCGATGACGTGAATGTTCGGCATCGTTTTGCCCGGGATCGGTTCGGTTTCTCCCTTGCTCCAGTCTTTCACTTCACCGAACGGCTGCGCGAGCTCTTGCGCCGTATCGTGCAGCAGCGGGGTGGCGACGACTTCTTTCATCGGCTTTAAGCCGGCTTGTTTCGCCACATCGGATACCGCTTTGGCGAGCGATTTGAAAATATCCCAGTCCGAGCGCGCTTCCCAAAGCGGAGGCACGGCCGGGTTGAACGGATGGACGAACGGGTGCATGTCGGTGCTGCTTAAGTCGTGTTTTTCATACCAAGTCGCCGCCGGCAAGACAACGTCCGAGTAAAGCGCCGTTCCGGCCATGCGGAAGTCTAGGTTGACGAGCAAGTCAAGCTTGCCTTCCGGCGCTTCGTCGCGCCAACGGATTTCTTCCGGGCGCAGGCTGTCGCGGTCGTCGTTTAACAAGCCGTTCGTTGTGCCGAGCAAATGTTTTAAGAAATATTCGTGCCCTTTGCCGGAGCTTGAAATTAAGTTGGCGCGCCAGACGATCAAGTTGCGCGGGAAGTTGGCCTCATCGTCCGGATCTTCAATGGCAAACTGCAGCTTTTGCTCTTTCAGCTGTTTCGCGACATAGGCGCCGATTTCTTCCGGCGTGCGGGCTCCATGGCGCACTGCTTCTTCATACAATTCAATGCCGTTTTTGTTAAACGTTGGGTACGACGGCAGCCAGCCGAGCCGCGCAGCCAAGACGTTGTAATCGCCCGGATGCGAGTAGCGCGATTTGTTGGCCAATGGCGAGACGAGCCCATCGACGGGCTGCTGTTCATAACGCCACTGGTCGGTCGCAAAGTAGAAGAACGATGTGCCGTTTTGCAGTTTCGCCGGCCCGACCCAGTCGCGGGCGGTGGCGATCGTTTGCCATCCTTCCGCCGGCCGCAGCTTCTCCTGCCCGACGTAATGCGCCCAGCCGCCGCCGTTCACCCCTTGGGCGCCGACGAACAACACTAAGTTCAACACAGCGCGGTAAATCGTATCGGAGTTGTACCAATGGTTGATTCCCGCGCCGACGATAATCATCGACCGGCCGTTTGTATCAATGGCGTTGTCAGCGAATTCGCGGGCGATTTTGACGACAAGTTCGCGCTTGACGCCGGTGATGGCCTCTTGCCACGCCGGAGTGAACGGAACGTTGTCATCGTACGAGCGGGCGACCGTGCCGCCGATGCCGCGGTCGATGCCGTAGTTGGCCAAAATTAAATCATAGACAGTTGTGACATAGACGTCGCCCGTTTCGGTTTGCACTTTTTTGACTGGAACGGCGCGCTCGATCGTTTTGCCGCCCTCATCAGTGAAATACGGGAGCTGGATGGACATGACCTCATCTTCGCACCCTAAAAACGACAGGCGCGGCTCAAGCGGCTGTCCCGTTTCCTCATCGACAAGGCGCAAGTTCCATTTTCCTTTGTCTTCCCAGCGCGTGCCGATCGTTCCGTTCGGCACGGCAAACGAATCGGTGTTCTCATCGTAGACGACCGGTTTCCATTCAGCGTTTCCGGTTGGTTTGCCAAGATCTTTCGCCAAGAGGAAGCGGCTGGCCGTCCATGCGCCGCCGTCTTGTTTTAAGGTGACGACGAACGGAAAATCGGTGTACGTTTTCGCATATTGTTCAAAATATGGAATGGTTCGTTTGACATAATATTCGTTTAAAATGACGTGCCCCATCGCCATTGCCAAGGCGCCGTCCGTTCCTTGCTTCACCGACAGCCAGTCGTCGGCGAATTTCGTCGACTCGGCGTAGTCCGGGCTGACGGATACAACTTTTGTGCCGCGGTAGCGCACCTCAGCCAAAAAGTGGGCGTCCGGCGTCCGGGTGAGCGGGACGTTCGAGCCCCAGGTGATGATATAGCCGGCGTTGTACCAGTCGCTCGACTCCGGCACATCGGTTTGATCGCCCCAAATTTGCGGCGAGGCCGGCGGCAAGTCGGCATACCAGTCGTAAAAGCTTAACATCGGTCCGCCCATCAGCTGCATAAACCGCGACCCGGCGGCATGGCTGACCATCGACATCGCCGGAATCGGCGAGAAGCCGACGTTGCGGTCCGGTCCATATTTCACAACCGTGTACAACAAGGAAGCGGCAACCAGTGTCAACGCTTCATCCCAGCTGATGCGGACAAACCCGCCTTTTCCGCGCGCCTGTTTGTAGCGTTTTGCTTTTTCGCGGTCTTCGACGATGCTTTTCCACGCTTCAAGCGGGTTGTTCGGATGAGCTGCGAGCGCCTCGCGCCACATGTCGATCAACACGCCGCGCACGTACGGATATTTGACGCGCAGCGGGCTGTACATATACCACGAGAAGCTCGCGCCGCGCGGGCAGCCGCGCGGTTCAAAGTCCGGCATATCCGGCCCGGTCGACGGGTAGTCGAGCTGCTGCCCTTCCCATGTGACGATGCCGTTTTTAACATAAATGTTCCAGCTGCATGACCCGGTGCAGTTGACGCCATGGGTCGAGCGGACGACTTTGTCGTGCTGCCAGCGGCGGCGGTATGCGTCTTCCCAGGCGCGGTCGCCGTAAGTTGTCTCACTGTGGCCGTCGGCTTGGCGCTCAACCGGCCGAATATATTTGAAACGGTTGGTGAGCGGGGATCGTTTTCGTTTCATTTCGTTCACTCCTTATTTGCGTTTTGTACTTTTAACTATAGCCATGATGTCAATAACGCGATGTTAACTTTGTCACACTTCGCGGCATTGTCACAAATTCGTCAAAGAAACGAACAAATATTCTTTCGTGTGGTATAATGGGGAAAACGAGGGAGGTTTGAGGGGATTTTTGTGCGATATTCAAGTCATGTCATTGCTTCGTTATGTCTCGGCGCGGCAGCGGCAGCGCATACGGCGCTGCCGTTTACCGCTGCTTATACGGCGGGGCTTGCCATCGGCAGCTTGCTTCCGGATATTGATGAGCCGTCTTCCTATGTCGGACGCCGTTCGTTTGGCATTTCAGGCAAAGTGAAAGAAGCGTTCGGCCATCGCGGCATGACCCATTCGCTCATCGTCTGGGGGGGGCTCGCCGCGCTCGTCTGGCGCGACTCGGCGTCGCCGTTTGCCGCGGGGCTTGTGCTCGGCTACTTGTTTCATATTGTGGAAGACTTTTTTTCCGTCCAAGGAGTGCCGCTGTTTTGGCCGTTTTCATCGAAGCGGTGGAAAGTGCCGCTCTATCGGACAGGAAAAGGGATGGAAAAAGCGCTTGTGTACATGGCATTAGCCGGATTCGTATACTTTGGCGTCAACGGCTTGTTCCGGGAATGGTGGCGGTCGCTGCTGTTCGGTTGGTAAGTTCGGTTATAGTGGGGAAAAAGAGGAAATAGAAGGGACGGCGGCGAATACGTATAACGAAGGGACAAAAGAGACGGGGGAGAGAGGAAGATGCGCGAACAATATCCGGTGCTTCCCGGCGCCGAGCCGTTTTATGCCGAACATGGGCCGGTCGGGGTGTTGCTCGTACACGGATTCACGGGCACGCCCCACAGCATGCGTCCGCTCGCTCAGGCGTATGCGAAGGCGGGGTATACGGTTTGCCTGCCGCGCTTGAAAGGGCATGGAACGCATTACAAAGAGATGGAGCAGACGACGTTCCATGATTGGATTGATTCGGTTGAGGAAGGATATGAATGGCTGAAAGAACGGTGCGGGACGATTTTTGTCACCGGGCTGTCGATGGGCGGGACGCTGACGCTTTACATGGCGGAACGGTATTCGTCCATCCGCGGCATCGTGCTCATTAACGCGGCGATTGACATTCCGGCCATCCGCACCGGGATGGCGGCCGAAGGCGAAGTGCCGCGATATTTGGACTCAATCGGCTCCGATTTGAAAGATCCGGAGGCAAAAGAGTTGTCGTACGAGGAAACGCCGACCGCTTCGCTCGTGCAGTTGGATGGGCTGATGGAGCTGGTGAAAAGCGAGCTGGAACGCGTGGCATGCCCGGCGTTGATTTTCGTCTCGGACGAGGACCATGTCGTGCCCCCTGAGAACGCCGATATCATTTTTCGCGGCATTCAATCGTCAGACAAAGAGATCGTTCGGCTCGAAAACAGCTATCATGTCGCGACGCTTGATTACGATCAACTGTTCATAATCGAGCGGTCGCTCCAATTTTTCGCCAAGCACTCGGGATAACCGGGTCGATTTTGCGCCCATCCTGGCCAAAACGGGATGGGTCATTTCTTTTTCATTGGTCGTTATGTTTCTCAAAAAAATGGATGGCTGTTTCCGAAAGATTGTTCTAAACTTTAGTAGGTAGCAAGAAGCTTAGACAGATGAAACGAAGGAGTTTCGTTATATGAAAATAGAAACGATCGCATCGCTTGTGAAAGAAAAACGAATCATCGACGCCCTCGCTGAGGTGCGGCCATATCTTGAAACGACCGGGCCGTTTCATTGGCGGTCGCTGCTCGGGGCATGGGACAATGTGGAACCGTTTCAGGCGCTCATCCGCTTGTTCGATTATGCGCTCATGTACCGCCATAGCGGACTTGTCGCCCGGTATGCCCATCGCAAGTTCAACACGCTGCAGACGCTCGCTTGGATGTGTGACGAGTGGCTCGATCAACGCCGGCCGCTTGATGTCGAGGACGCGCTCATGCCGCGGCTTTCGGCCGCGCTCGAAGACAAGAAGGACGAGTCCGATGAATCGATCGCCCGAGCGGCGTTTGCGTTGGTGCGCGCTTTGCTCGATATGCAGCGGATCGACGAGGCGCGCAAATGGATGGAGGTGGTCGCCCGTTATGAAGTTGTACCAATGAACGATAAATGGGGCTATTTTTATATGGAAACGGGCGACCGGAAACAGGCGGAACACGTTCTCCGCGCCGGACTGAACGATCCGGAGCGCGGCGATATGTGCTATTTGCTTCTCGCTGATTTGTACGCGCTTGACGGCCGCCACGACGAAGCGCTGGCGGCGTTGGAAGAAGGAAAGCGGCGGTTTCCGCAAGTGTTGGCGTTTGACGCTGAGCGCGTGCGCCGCCTGCGCGATGTGCGCGCTTACCGGGAGGCGCTTATGGCGATGGAGGAGTTGGACCGGGTGAACCCGTTTCATATGCACCGCCGCTATTTTGCTCATATGCGCGCCGAGTTGTACTACCGGCTTGGCGAATGGGAGAAGCTTCAATCGCTTGTGAGAGAAGAGCCGCCATTGGAAAAAACGCCGTATGCCCGCGCCCTTAGGCGGCGAGACGAGCGGGCGGTCGCGCTGCCGCTTGTGCCGGTCGTGCAAAAGCATAACTATTGCGTGCCGGCGAGTTTGGAAATGATGCTTCGCTTGCTCGGCGCTCCGCGGACGCAAGATGAGGTGGCCGAGCATATTTTTGATGTGCGCGGCTCAAAGTTGTCAACGACCGTTCATTATTTGGAACAACTCGGGTTTGTTTGCCGCTTTTTCACCGGCTCGCCGCCGCGTTGGAAGCGGCTTATTGACGAAGGCGTGCCCGTGCTGCTCAGCGTCGATTACGAGCAGTCGTCCCATGTGCAAGTGCTGTTCGGCTACGACGAACGAATGCAGTCGTTTTACGTTCAAGATCCGAACTTCTTTGACCCGTTTGTCGTCCCAGAAGAGGAGCTCGAAACGTGGTATGCCGGAACACATTATTTGTCGATTGTTGCGCTTCCCCGGGAAAAAGCGGCGCTTGCCGCCGCGCTCCCGGAAGAGGAAGACCGCTATTTCCGCGGGTTGCACGCGTTGGCGGAAAAAATGGATGAGGATGAACAGGCGCATTTTGATGCATTCGTCGCCTTTTTGCGCAAGCATGAGCACATCCCGTACACATGGCTGTATGTGATGAAGCATTTTGGCAGCGATGAGGCGAAGCCGCTTGTATTGGAGTGTACGAATCGTGTTCTAACGGAATACCCCGGGCATAACGATTTGCTGCTGATGGCGGCGAAAGCCTACATGCATGCCCAAGAAATAGAGCGGGCGGAAGAGGTGCTCGAGCGGGTGAAAGGAAAGGCGCAAAGTTCGTTGTACCACTATTTGCGCGGCCGCATCGCCTTTTTTGCCAGCCGTTACGAAGAGGCGGCCCGCTATTTCCGGACTTCGCTCCAGCTTGATCCCGACCAGCCGGAAGTGTGGAGCTATTTTGGACTCGCGCTGGCGTATGCCGGTCAGATCGAAAAGGGGCTGCTCGGGTCGCGCACGGCAGTCCGTTTGTACCCAGGTGATGTGTTTATCGAAACGAATCACGGTGTGCTGTTGTTTCATGCGAAGCGATTTGTGGAAGCGCGCGACTGGTTTGACCGCCTCGTGCGCCGCGAGCGGCGTGATGCGTATCTTTGGTATGAGCGGGCCCGCTGCGACCGGGAGCTCGGCCGCCGGCGCAAGGCAGAGCGCGGCTTTCAGGCGGCGAAAGCGCTCGACCCGCGCGAACCGCACCCGTACTTGGCGCTTGCCGACTTATATGCCGACCTTGGCGAACGCCAAAAGGCGAAGGCCATGCTTGAAGAAGCGCTTTCCGCCGCGGAACGATTGACCCCGCTATACGTCCGCCTTGGCGATCTTTATTTAGAGGAAGGCGAGACGGAACAAGCGGTTTCGTGCTACCGGGAGGCGATCCGCCATGATGGTGAGGACGTGTTCGCGCATCTCGGTTTGGCGGCCGCCCTTGCAGAACGCGGGGATATGGATGAGGCGCGCCGATATGTGATCGAGCAGCGCACCCGGTTTGCCGCCAACAGCGAATATTGGCTGAACGCGGGAAGATGGCTGATCGCTCACGGGTTCGCCGATGAGAAAACAGAACGGGAAACCGCATTGTCATGGTTGGAGGAGGGGCTGCGCCTCGCCGAGTTTGACGCCGAGGAAGCGTACGAATTTTATATCGAGCAGTTAACAACACCCGCCCTTGTGAAGCGCGGCCAGGCGTTTTTGGCACAACTTGTCTCGGCTCGCCCAAAACTCGCTTCAGCCCATTCCGCTCTCGGCGTCCTTTATGAGCGGCAAGGACGGCCGTCGAAAGCCATGGCTTTGTACCGCGAAGCTGCCGCCATGGGCCATGCGTCTTCTCTCTTTCGGCTGGCGGAACTGTGCGCCTCGCTCGGCCGATACGAAGAGGCGAAACGCCATTATGAAACGTGCCTGGCGGCCGACCCGTCGCTTGCTCTCTGCCATTTTCGTTTGGCTGCGCTCAATGAGGCAGAGGGAAATGAAGAACGGCAGCGCGCGCATTTGCTTCAGGCGGTTCGCCTTGCCCCGTTGCGCGCAAATATTGAACAGCTGGCAGCGATCATCGACCCCCAGGCGCTGCTTCAGGCGTTGGCTGACGCCCGTCCGCACGCGGGGGATGCGTGGTACTATGACAGCATCGGATACGTGTATGGAGCGCTCGGGCGCCGCGATCAAGAAAAGGCGGCGGTCGAGAAGGCGCTTGCCCTTGCGCCGGATCATCATGAAGTGCTCCGCCATTTGGCGATGGTGCTCATGAGGGAAGGGCGCCAAAAAGAGGCGGTCAAACTGCTCGAACAGTTGATGGTGCGCCATCCTGACGATGAATCGTTGTATTCGGCGTACGTCGCTCTGTTTCCGAAAACGATGCGCGGCTTAGGGAAGCTTCGCCATCGGTTGGAGCGGCTAAAGACAAGCCGTGAGGTGAAAAGCGTTATGTATCGGAACGCGGCCGCCGCCCTCCTTCCGTATTTGGAAGAGGAACAGAACGAAAACGACGAGCCGGTGCGGTGGTGGACAAAAGCGAAGAGATGGATCGGGACGGTTACCTTGTTTTCTATCGTGACCGACTTGTACGAAGACGCGATCCGCCTCAATCGACGCCATGTGGAAGTGTACGGGCAGCTCGCTCGCTTTTATGCGGCGATCGAGCTGGAGGATGATGCCATCAACACGTGGCGCAAAGCGCTCGCCCGCGTGTGGGATTCTTCATTGGCGCGTGAATTCGTCGAACACTTGTTGAAGGACGACGATGAGAAGAAGCGCCAAGAAGCCAAGCGGTGGCTTGACCGGCTGGCAGCTGATGACCCGGACGATGTCGAACTGCGCGTGTTGCAGGCGGTCGTTTGGCTTCAAGAAGGGCAACACGAAAAAGCTGAGCGGGAGCTGCAGGCGATCGTGGCGGAAGAACCGCTCGCCCGTGAGGCGCTCATATTGCTTGGCGAGCATTATATGGAAACAGACCGCGATCAAGAAGCAGCGGCGCTTTGGGAGCGCTGCGCTGATTGGTACCCTGAGGACGAAGAATTTCACATGCACCTGGCGGCTGCTTATGAAGCAGTGAGCCGCATCGATCAGGCGCTCGCGGCAATTGAACGATGCGTTCACGCGGCTAAAGATGCTCGACTTCGCTATGAACGAGCCCGCTATCTCGCGCTGCTTGGCCGCCTTGACGAGGCGGGGCAAGAGCTTCGGGCGGCGCTGGCGGCCGATGAAAGCGGGGAGCTGGCCGTCTTGGCGGCCGACGAGCCGGCGTTTCAACGCTTAGAGCGGATATGAACCAATTGTTGCTTTTCTTTTCGTTGAAAGTTTGCTATCGTAGGAAAGGGAACAATCGAAAGGCGAAAGAGAGGTGGACGCATGGAAGCGCCTATTGATTTGCTTGCCTATATGTCGCTTGTCGGTGCGCTGTGGATCATCATGAAAGGATATATGGGCGTGCACCGGGCGACGAAATCATTGTTTTATGAGCCAACGTTAGCCTCGGTTCGTGAGCGGGAGGCGGCAGGAGGCGTCAAACGAGCGGCTCTTCCATCGCGCCCCTTGTTTTTGCCGCAGCGGCGGAAAATTCCGGTCCGGGAACGGGCAAACCGGACGGATGAGGATGGAAGGCCTTCGTCTTCATCAACGTAACGCACTTTTGCTAGATGATGAAGGAGGGCTTTTCATGAAAAAATGGTTGTTTGTTCTGCTTGGTGCAGCGCTGCTTCTTTCCGGCTGCAACCGCAATGAACCGATTGACGAACATAGCCAAGGGATTTGGAACCATTATTTTGTTTATCCGATGTCGAAGCTCCTTTTGGCGCTTGGACACTGGTTCGGCGACAACTACGGCATTGCCATTATTGTGTTGACGCTGATCGTCCGGTTTTGCTTGCTGCCGCTCATTTTGAAGCAGTTTCGCGCATCGTTCGCCATGCAAAAACTGCGCCCGGAACTGTTGAAGCTGCAAGAAAAGTATAAAAGCAAAGACCCGGAAACGCAGCGCAAGCTCCAGCAGGAAATGATGCAGCTGTATCAAAAGCACGGCGTCAACCCGGCGAGCGGCTGCCTGCCGGTGCTCATTCAAATGCCGATTTTTATGGCGCTTTATTACGCGATTTCGCGGACGCAGGAAATTAAAACGCATTCGTTCTTATGGGTCGAGCTCGGCCATCGCGATCCGTATTTCATTTTGCCCGTTTTGGCGGCGCTGACGACGTTCATTTCACTTCGCCTCTCGCCGTCAATGACCGAAGAACAACTGCCGCAACTAGCGATGATGTCGTACATCATGCCGGTCATGATTTTTATCGGCGCCAGCTCCGTCCCATCGGCGCTGTCGCTTTACTGGGTTGTCGGCGGCTGCTTCTCGATCATCCAGTCGCTCATTTTGCGCAGCCAGCTGAAGGCGGCGAAAGCGGCGGAAAACAACTAACACCATGATAAATGTCCCCTGTCTGCTTTCCAAACAAGAGAGCAGGCAGGGGATGCTTTTTGTTTCAGGCTATGGCTATACAATGATGATGGCAACTATTCGTAAAGACCATTCGTCAGAAAGGAAGCGCTTTTCCACTGAGCGATGGAAGGCGAGTTTTGCATCATCGAATCGCTTTCTTATGCCATCTTCTGCTTGCTTTTCGCCATACGTTAGGCGCAGAAATAGTGGAATAATGGGGAAAACGTGATAGAATAGACGGTGAACATTGTTTTACTCGGCGGCGCATGCATTCGTGTGTTGGAGGTTGCAAACATGAGCGAAAAATATGCGGATGATAGTTTAATGCTCCATACGGACTTATATCAAATCAATATGGTCGAGACGTACTGGGAAGACGGCCTTCACGAGCGCCGGGCCGTCTTCGAAGTATTTTTCCGCAAGCTGCCGTTTGGCAACGGCTATGCGGTATTTGCCGGGCTTGAGCGGGTCATTCAGTTTTTGCAGCGGTTCCGTTTTTCCGACAGCGACATCGACTATTTACGCAAAGAACTTGGCTACCGCGATGATTTTTTGGACTATTTGCGGACGCTTCGCTTTACGGGTACGGTCCGTTCGATGCGCGAAGGGGAAATCGTGTTTGCGAACGAGCCGATCATGCGCATCGAGGCGCCGCTTGCCGAAGCGCAGCTGATCGAAACAGCCATTTTAAATATCATCAATTTCCAGACGCTCATCGCCACGAAAGCGTCGCGCATTAAACATATCTTGGGAACGGAGCCGGCCCTAGAGTTTGGCAGCCGGCGGGCGCAAGAGATGGATGCCGCGCTCTGGGGCGCGCGCGCGGCTTATATCGGCGGGATTGAGGCGACATCGAACGTGCGGGCCGGGAAGCTGTTTGGCATTCCGGTCGCCGGCACGCACGCCCATTCGATGATTCAGGCGTATCAAGACGAATACGTAGCGTTTCATAAATATGCACGCCGCCATAAAGACTGCGTATTTTTAGTTGATACGTATGATACGTTGAAGTCGGGGGTGCCTAACGCCATCCGTGTCGCCAAAGAACTTGGCGACCAAATCAACTTTATCGGCATCCGCATCGACAGCGGCGATTTGGCCTATTTGTCAAAAGAAGCGCGGAAAATGCTTGATGAAGCGGGATTCCCAAACGCGAAAATTTTCGCCTCTAACGATTTGGACGAAGATACAATTTTAAATTTGAAATCGCAAGGGGCGAAAATTGATGTCTGGGGAATCGGCACAAAGCTCATTACCGCGTACGATCAGCCGGCGCTCGGCGCCGTGTACAAAATGGTGGCGATTGAAAATGAAAACGGCGAGATGGTCGACACGATCAAAATCAGCGGCAACCCGGAAAAAGTGACAACGCCGGGATTAAAGCGGGTGTATCGCATCGTCAACAAAATCAACCATAAAGCGGAAGGGGATTATATCGCGTTGGAAAGTGAAAACCCACAGCAAGAAGAGCGGCTGAAAATGTTTCATCCGGTGTACACGTTCATCAGCAAATTCGTCACCAATTTTGAGGCGCGCGATTTGCATGTGACGGTGTTTGACAACGGCCGGCTCGTATACACGTCGCCGCCGCTTCAGGACATTCAGGCGTATGCAAAGGAAAGTTTGCGTCTCTTTTGGGAGGAGTATAAACGGACGCTCAACCCGGAGCAATATCCCGTCGATTTGAGCCAAGCGTGCTGGGATAATAAAATGGAAAACATCCGCAAAGTGAAAGAAGCGATCGCGCATATGTCCGCGAACGACTGAGCGCCGCATCCGGAGCATAGACAGGCTTAGAAAGCGAAGCGGCCGGGCACAATGCAGAAAAGGCCGCCGTGCCGCCAAAGAGGAAACAGATGAAGCCGGTGGCTGCGAATAAAAGGTGTCCCATCCAACGGGACACCTTTCTCTGCATGGCTAGGCCTGCTTGTTGGCCAGCTGTTTATCAAGCTCGTCAACAAGCGCAGCGAAATGGCGCAAAACGCGTTCGACCGGCTCCGGGCTTGTCATATCGACGCCGGCCCGTTTGAGCAGGCGAATCGGGTCATCGGACGTGCCGGAGCGCAAAAACTGTTTGTACCGTTTCAACGCTTCGCCGCTTTGGTCGTCCTTGATATCGCTCACGATGGCGTAGGAGGCGGCCAGCGATGTTGCGTATTTGTACACGTAAAAGGCGTCGTAAAAATGCGGGATGCGCAGCCAGCCGCGCGCCGCTCCTGGATCGGCGGCGTACGCCGGGCCGTAATACGTTTTCAGCAAGTCAAGCCAAAGGCGGTTCAGTTCGTCCGCCGTCAGGCTGCCGCCCCGGCGCACTTTGTCATGAATCATCCGTTCAAATTCGGAGTACATCACTTGCGTGTACAACGTGCCACGAATTTGCTCGATTTGTTCAATGAGCAGGCGGAGCTTTTCCTCTTTTGTTTTGGCTTGCGCATACAAGTAATCGAGCATCAGCCATTCGTTCGCGGTCGAGGCGACTTCCGCCGTAAAAATCGAATGGCCGGCATAATGGTACGGCTGCGCGCGGTTTGTGTATACAGAGTGCATAGCGTGCCCGAGCTCATGCGCCATCGTCAACACGCTATCGAGCGACCCGTTGTAATTGAGCAAGATGAACGGATGGGTGTCATACGCGCTCGTGTTGTAGCCGCCGGTATATTTTTTCGGGCGCGGGTAGACATCGAGCCATCGCTCTTGAAACGCTTGCTCCACGTGTTTAATGTAGTCGGCGCCGAGCGGTGTCAGTCCTTCTAATATCCATGTTTTGGCTGTTTCAACCGGGATCGATTTCGCCGTTTTGCCGCCAAGCGGCACGTACATGTCATAGCTGTGGACGCGGTCAAGCCCGAGCGCGCGCCGCCGCAGTTCGATATAGCGGTGGAGTGCCGGCAAGTGGCGGCGGGTGGTGGCGATTAAGTTGTCGAACACTTCTTCTGGGACATCGTCGGCGGCAAGGGCGGCGGCGAGGCCGGACGGATAGCGGCGCACGTTCGCGTACAGTTCGTCCGCTTTCACGGATGCGTACAGCGTCGCGGCGGCGGTATGTTCGAGTGCCTCGTAGCTTTTCGCTTTCGCTTCAAACGCCGCTTTCCGGTAACGGCGGTCCGGATGTTGGAGCGCGGCGGCGTAGTTGCCGTCGGTTAGTGTCACCGTTTTTCCGTCCGGCATACGGACGGACGGCGGCTCGTAATCGCCGCGCGAGGCGTGGTCGTAAATGTTTTCCGCCTCGCTAAGCGCCGGCGATAGTTTCGCGAGCAGCCGTTCTTCGCGTTTCGTGAGCGTATGCGGCTTTTGTTCCCGCAGTTCGGTGAAATAATAGCGATACGGCTTGAGCAGCTTGCTTTTTTGCAGCTTGGCGAGCGTCCGCTCCGGAAGGGCGAGCAGTTCCGGCTCGATGTACGCTGTTTTTGCCGCGTATTGGGCGGCGAGCGCTTCCACTTTCGCCCCGAGCCGGGCCGCCGCCTCGTCTTCAATGTTCAGATCGCGTTTTAAATGGGCATAAAGCGACAGTTTTTCAAGCTTGCGGGCCGTTTGTTCGTTTAGGGCGAACAGTTTGGCGATCGTTTTGGCATCGTCAAGTGTACTTTCAAACGCCGCCAGTTTCGGCAGCGCGTTTTGCACTGCCTTGTAGTCGCGCATCCACTCGGCTTCGGATGGATAAATGTCGGCCAGGTTCCATTCGTATGCCGTTTCGGCGGCTGCCGCCGGCCAGGGGGAGGCCAAAAGGAGTACAGCGGCGAACGAAAGAAGCCAGCGTTTCATATGATCACGTCCTTTCCGTTTTTTTCCTCTTGTCGGTAGTATGCGCAAACGGGACGATTTTAGCCAAAAAAGAAAGGAAGACGATCATGGAACGAATTCAGTTGGCAGACGATTTGACGTTTTCCCGTCTCATTCACGGCTGTTGGCGGCTTGCGGATTGGGGATACTCGCGCGAGCAGCTGCTGTCGCTCATTGAATTTTGTCTTGAGCGCGGCATTACGACGTTTGACCATGCCGATATTTATGGCAACTACACGTGCGAATCGCGCTTCGGCGAAGCGTTGGCGTTAAAGCCGAGCTTGCGCGGGCAAATCGAACTTGTCACAAAATGCGGCATTAAGCTGCCATCGAAGTACGGGATGAAATCGTACGATACAAGCAAAGACCATATCATCGCCTCCGTCGAGCAGTCGCTCGCCCATTTCCGCACCGATTATATCGACGTCTTGCTTATTCATCGCCCGGATCCGTTCATGAACCCGGAAGAAGTGGCCGAGGCGTTTTTGAAGCTGAAACAGGACGGAAAAGTGCGCTATTTCGGCGTCTCGAACTTTAAATGTTCGCAGTGGGAAATGTTTCAGTCGTATTTGCCGTTCCCGCTTGTGACAAACCAAATCGAAGTATCGGCGTACCGCCTTGAAAATCTCGAAGACGGCACCGTTGACCTTTGTCTTGAGAAGCGTGTTCCGCCGATGGTATGGTCGCCGCTCGCCGGTGGAGCGATTTTTTCCGCTGACGATGACCGGGCGGTGCGTCTGCGCGGGACGCTTGAGCAAGTGCAAGAGGAACTCGGTGCCGGGACGATCGACGAAGTGCTGTACGCGTGGCTTCTCGTTCATCCGGCGCGGATGATGCCGATTGTCGGCTCGGGGAAACGGGAACGCATCGAGCGGGCGGTGCGGGCGCTGTCTCTCCCGCTTTCCCGCGCGCAATGGTTCGCCATTTTGCAAAGCTCTATGGGGCATGATGTGCCGTAAGGGGAGAAGCCGATGAAAGTCATTATTGCGGAAAAACCGGACCAAGGGGCGACGCTCGCCTCGATTTTTCGGACGAAAAAACGGCAAGGCTATATCGAAATTTTGCCGAATGACTTGTTTCCCGACGGGGCGTATATGACATGGGCGATCGGGCATTTGTTCCAGCTCGCCCCGCCTGAGCGGTATCGGTCGGAGTGGAAGCGATGGACGCTCAGCACGCTGCCGATCATCCCGGAACGGTTCGAGTATGAGATCGAGAAGGCAAAAGCGAAACAGTTTCATGTGGTCAAAGAACTGTTGCGAAAACCGGAAGTGACGGAAATCATCCATGCCGGCGACGCCGGGCGCGAAGGGGAGCTCATTGTGCGCAACATCATCCGGATGAGCGGCGTCCGCAAGCCGATCAGGCGGCTTTGGCTGTCATCGTTGACTCCGAAGGCGATTGAAGAAGGGTTTCGCCGCCTGCTCGATGAGCAGACGACGCGGCCGCTCTATGAAGAAGCGTACGCCCGCGCCTGCGCCGACTGGCTTGTCGGCATGAACGCCTCGCGCGTGTACAGCCTCTTGCTGAAAGAACGCGGGATGAACGACGTCTTTTCCGTCGGGCGCGTGCAAACGCCGACATTGGCCTTGATCGTCCGGCGCGAGCGGGAAATTGAGCAGTTTCGCCCTGAACCGTTTTGGGAAGTCGTCGCCTCGTTTGTCATCGGCGATAAGCGCTATGAGGGAACATGGACGGACGAAAACGGTCAAACGCGTCTCAAGGACGAGGAGACGGCGAAAAGGATCGCTGCCTTTTGCCAAGAAAAACCGGCGGAGGTGGCCGACGTCCGCACGGAACGGAAAACGTTCCAGCCGCCGCTGTTGTTCAACTTATCGACATTGCAGGCGACGGCGAACAAGCTGTACCGCTTTTCACCGAAAAAGACGCTTGATGTGCTGCAATCGCTCTACCAAAAAGGGATCGTTTCGTATCCGCGCTCTGATTCGATGCATGTGACGAAAGGGGAAGCGGAAACGTTCCCGGCGATTTTGCAAAAGTTGTCCGCGTTTCCGGCGTACGCTTCTTATTTTCCGTTGCCGCGGCCATCGATTTTACATAATAAACGTTATGTTAACGAGAAGAAGGTAACGGACCATTACGCCATTATCCCGACTGAGCAAGTAGCGGATCCAGAAAAGCTGTCGGCCGACGAGCGGAAGGTGTACGATTTGGTCGTCCGCCGCCTGATCGCCGCCCACCACCAGGCGGCGGTCATCGATTATACGACCGTCGCAACGCTCGTTGATGGCCGGGCCCGCTTTGTTTCGAAAGGAAGGCGGGTCGTCGAGGAGGGGTGGCGCGCCGTCATCCGTCCGCATGAGGAGGAAAAAGATGCGGTGCTGCCTCCGCTCGAGCAGGGCGAGGCGGGGAAGGTGGCCGCTGTAAAGGTGAAAGCAGGGAAAACCGAGCCGCCGAAACGGTATACGGAGGGTGAACTCATCACCTTGATGAAAACGGCGGGAAAATTTTTGGACGATGAGGAATTGGAAAAAGTGCTGGCCAAAACGGAAGGGCTCGGCACGGAAGCGACAAGGGCGGCCATCATTACAATGCTGAAAGAGCGGAAGTACATTGAAGTGAAAAAGAACCTCGTGTACGCGACTGACAAGGCGAAAGTGTTGATCGAGGCGCTCGGCGGCACGATTCTCGCCTCGCCGGAAATGACGGCGAAATGGGAGCAGCGCTTAAAGGAAATCGGCGAAGGGAGCGCCTCATCAGCCGCCTTTATGGAACAGGCGAAAAAGCTGGCGCAAAAAGTGGTCGCCGACGCCATCGCCGCCGCGCCAAACTGGAAATTCAGCGGACTCGATACCGCTTCGATTCAGCGGGGGAAGGCGAAAAAAACGGCAGGTGAAAAGGTCGGAACATGTCCGCTTTGCGGCGGGACGGTTGTGGATAAAGGAACGTTGTACGGCTGCGACCAGTACGCGAAAACAAAATGCCCGTTTACGATTTCCAAACGCATTCTCGGCAAATCGATTTCGACGGCCAATGTGAAAAAACTGCTTTCGCAAGGAAAGACGAATGTCATCAAAGGATTCAAGAAAGGTGCGAAAACGTTTGACGCTGCGCTTGTCTGGGACGGGAATGAGAAGAAGTTGTCGTTTCAATTTCCGAAGCGGTGACGAAAAGGCGGGCCGATGCGGACCGCCTTTTTGCCGTTTACTCCGTTCGCGGCTCTTGAATCCGCTCCATCAACCACTCCGGCTCGCCCGGCGCGGTGAAGCCGAATTGTTCGTACAGTCCGTGCGCGTCTTTCGTTGCAAGCATCACCTTGCGGACGGCGGCGACGCCGGGATGGGCGAGCACGCACGATAGCAGCCATTTTCCGAGCCCTTGCCCGCGGTACGCTTCGTCGATAAAGACGTCGCAAAGGTAGGCAAATGTTGCTCCGTCGGTGATGACGCGCGCCATGCCGATCTGCCTTTCACCGTGAAAAAGGGAGAAGCAAAGCGAATGGTCGAGCGATTTGACAATCGTTTCGCGGCTGCGCCCGTTCGCCCAGTACGAACGGGCGAGGAAGTAAACCACGCGCTCAAGCTGAACGCGGCGGCGGTCCGTCGTTACGGTAAACGGTCCGTTTTGGTAGTCGGCGATCGTCCACATGATCTTGTCCTCCCCTTTTTTTGAAGAATGAATGGAGCCAAACGAAAATGTATAAACCATAATTATATTATGTAAATACCCCCTAAAGGGCGGTCAATGACGGGGCGGTCGGCGGCACGAAGCGATGCGGGCTGGGCGGTCAGGGTAGTCGGTAAACACGCCGTCCACGCCCATCGCGCATAAGTGTTCTAGATCGTGTGGAGCGTTGACGGTATAGACGTGAACAATAAGCCCGCGGCGATGGGCGGCGCGCACCGACTTTTCAGTGACGACTGAAAACGGCAAGCCGATGCCATCGGCATAGACGGCAATTTGTTGCAACAGGGCATCCCGGCTGCTTCGTGCTTCCTTTTCGCCGATCAATTGAATGAGCGGGATGCCGCGCGGAATAAGCGGACGGAGCGCCTGCAAACTTTCTGGATGGAACGATTGAAACATGACGCTTCCGCGCTGGAGAACGCCGTGTTTTTGCAATAGGCGGGCGACCTCTTGTTCGATGCCGGGCTGTTTCGTTTCGATGTACAACGGAACGTTTACACGTTCCGCTTTCAGCATCCGAACCACCTCATCAAGCGTCGGAACGCGTTCGCCGGCAAAGCGTGGATCGAACCACGATCCGGCATCCAACTTTTTGAGCTCATGCAATGAAAAATCGCTGACCCGCCATGGCGACCGGTGCGGGTAAACCGTTTCGACATTTGTCGTCCGGGCGAGTGTTGCATCATGCAGGGCAACGAGCTTCCCGTCTTTAGTTGACCGCACATCGACTTCGATATAATCGGCATTCATGCGGGCAGAGAGGCGATAGGACGCGAGCGTATGCTCCGGCGCGTGTCCGGACGCGCCGCGGTGGGCGATGACGGCGGTTTTCGGCTGGCTGGGTGGCTGCCAAGCAGCCGAGGCCGCTAAGACGATCGGCAGCGATAACAAAAACAATGCGCAAAGATAGAAGCGAAAAACCGTGATCCGGCGCATGTCCATCTCTCCCTTTCCAAATTCAATGTATCATACTGGGAAAACGAGTGCGAGGGAAAAACGAAATGATATATGGTAGGAAAAGGACGTTTGTATCGATAGTTTCGCACACCAGGCAAAAGGATATTCAGTTTGATGCATAAAGTGCGCCATCATGCCGCATACTGTAAATGACAACAAAACGTTGGGCTATAGCCAAGCGGTAAGGCAACGGACTTTGACTCCGTGATGCGCTGGTTCGAATCCAGCTAGCCCAGCTGAATCGCCGGACGGGGCTCGTTCGTCCCGACGGCCAAAACGGCTTCCGCCATGTCGTGCGGGGCCGTTTTTTTCGTTCGCCGGAAAGCGACGGCGAGCGAATCCTTTTGTCGTTCAGCGGTCCCGCAACGACACGCATCCGATTCCCGAGCAGAAACAGCGCCACAAAAAAATGTGGAGTCGGCAGGATTTTGACGAATGATGACGAATGAAAAAAACGAAAGGGGAGAGGATCATGAAAACAGCTGATTTATGCGATCAATTTTTAGATGAGTTGCAAGTCTGTGAGTTGCCGTTTCAATCGTACGGCGGAAAACGGATGTTTTCCGGGCCGATCGCGACGGTCGACGTGTTTGAAGACAACGTTCTTGTCCGTGAAGCGCTCGAGACGGTGCCGCCGGGGACGGTGCTTGTGGTCGATGGAAAAGGCTCGCGCCGCGTGGCGCTATTAGGCGACCGGTTGGCGCAAATCGCCTGCGACCGGGGGCTTGCCGGCGTCATCATCCACGGCTGCATCCGCGATTCAGCGGAAATCGGCCGCATGCCGCTTGGCGTTATGGCGATCGGCACGTGCCCGGTGAAAAGCAAAAAAGAGGGAAAAGGCGCTCGCGATGTTGTGCTCGAGTTTGGCGGCGTCCGCTGGGAGCCGGGCGCATACGTGTACGCCGATGCGGACGGCGTTGTCGTTGCCCGTGAAGATTTGTCGGCAAAAAACGGTTGACGGCCGCCATCAAGTTGTACTACGATGAAAAAGGATGCTTGTTCCATGACAGTGTACATATGGCGAAGAACGAACAAGGTGCCTAAGCCTGCGGAAAGGCTTGGGTGAAAAGGGAAGACCGGTGAAAATCCGGCACGGTACCCGCCACTGTGATGGGGAGCTTTGCGGC
This sequence comes from Geobacillus sp. BK01, assembly GCF_052220245.1. Lineage (NCBI taxonomy): Bacteria > Bacillati > Bacillota > Bacilli > Caryophanales > Anoxybacillaceae > Geobacillus > Geobacillus sp. BK01. The sequence continues at coordinate 86,476 of NZ_JBQPTH010000007.1, read as the reverse complement.
AACAAGTCACTGAAGGATGCTTCGGGAAGGCGCCGCCAAGCGATGATCCTAAGTCAGGAGACCTGCCTTGTTTCGATCGGACGGATGCCTACGGGACTATAGGCAGACGTGCGGGAGAATGATGGCTGCATCAGGCCTGTTTGGGGCCGTTTATGGCTTTCGTATACATTTTTCTGCACCTCTGCGATGGAGGTGCTTTTTCTTTTGCCTGAAACCTGCCCGTCTGTCTGCATCTGAATTCTATTATTCTAGCCAAAAGGGGGGATTCGATGGCGACATGGGACTTAACAGGGATGAAACACCATGTGTTCATCTGCAACGGAGGGACGTGCCTCCGTCATGGCGGGGACGGCGTGACAATTGCGGTCCGCGAGGAAATCACCCGCCTCGGGCTCGATGACGTTGTCCATACGACACGAACGCGCTGCAACGGCCGCTGTCAAGACGCGTGTGTCATGATCGTCTACCCGGATGGCGTCTGGTACCGGCTCATGACTCCCGAGCGGGCGAAGGAAGTCGTGCGCGCCCATTTGGGCGAGGGGGTTCCGTTGCGGGAGTGGGCGACGTATGAATACGAAAGCGGATTGGTGTTGACGCCAGCCGGTGAACGAGAGGCGCCAAGCGGAAAACGAAAAACGGAACATGGCCAGAAAGGAGCAGATAAATGAAAAGGATCATTCGATGGAGCGCGGTCGCCACTTTACTCGCGGTGTATTTTTGGATGACCAGCGAACAGGAAGCGTATGCCATGCATATTATGGAAGGCTTTTTGCCCATCAAATGGGCGTTATTTTGGTGGTTATTGTTTTTACCGTTTTTCGTGCTTGGTTTGCGCCGGCTTGTTCACACCTTAAAGCAACATCCGGAACAAAAGCTTCTGATGGCGCTTGCGGGTGCGTTTACGTTTGTGCTATCAGCGTTGAAAATTCCGTCCGTCACAGGAAGCAGTTCACATCCGACTGGAATCGGATTTGGTTCCGTTTTGTTTGGACCATGGGTGATGGTGGTGATCGGGACGGTCGTCCTTCTTTTCCAAGCAATGCTTCTCGCTCATGGAGGGTTGACGACGCTCGGTGCAAATGCTATGTCGATGGCGATCATCGGTCCGTTCGTTGCGTACGGAGTGTATCAATTGTGCCGAAAAGGGAAAATGTCCAATCGTGCCGCATTGTTTTTGGCGGCCTGCTTGTCTGATTTGGCGACGTATGTGACGACTTCATTGCAGCTCGCTTTGGCATTTCCTGCTCCAGAGGGTGGGATCATCGTTTCGCTTTTGAAATTTGCTGGTATTTTCGCGATCACCCAAGTACCGTTGGCGATAACTGAAGGCATTGTAACGGTGGTTGTCTGGAACTGGCTTGCTTCGTACCAAGCTTCTCCGTTGTTCCAAAAAGAAAAGGAGGTGTGAAAGGATGAAAAAAAATCGTTTGTTATTGTTGTTAGCTGTTTTGCTGATTATGGTGCCGCTTTGGTGGGCACGCGGATCGGAGTTTGGGGGAACAGACGATCAAGCGGAAAAAGCAATTCAGTTGCTCCATCCCCATTACCGCCCATGGTTTGAATCGATTTTCACTCCACCCGGGGGGGAAGTCGAAACATTGTTGTTCTCACTGCAAGCCGCGCTTGGTGCTGGCGTGATCGGCTATGTCATCGGGGTGTACAAAGGGAGGTCGGAGCGGAAGAGCAGTCATGATTCGCGAGTTTGACCGTTGGGCGTATGACAACCGGCTTCGCACATGGCGGGCAGAATGGAAATTGCTGCTGACGTTCGCCATGCTTTTCTTTGCCATGATCGGGGACTGGCGAGAGCAATGGCTTGTTCTTGTTGGAATGGCATATTGGACTATGGGGCGTGCACGGGTGCCGTTTTCTTTGTATGGAAAAGCCATGTTGGCTGCCAGCGCCTTTTTAGGGATTAGCTTGTTGACGTTGGTCGTATCGGTGTCCTTCCCCTTTCGGTTGTCGATCGTTGACAGCCAGTTGCAGCCAGCAGCTGAGCTTGCTATCCGTTCACTTGCCGCTTGGTCGTGCTTGTTTTTTCTCCTGGTTACGACTCCGGTGCCGGAGTTGTTTGCTGTGTTGCGGGGGATGGGGCTCCCAACAGCATTGGTTGAACTTTGTGTCCTCATGTATCGCTTCATCTTTTTGTTGGAACAGGCGGCGGCTGAGCTGATGTTGGCGTTGCGTGCCCGCAATGGGGGAAGGCATTGGCGGCACGGAGGGATGCTCATGTATCAATTGTGGATGAAAGCGTGGCAGTCGTATGAGGCGTTCAGTCGTTCGCTTGCTGCCCGCGGGGGAATGGCTTCCATTGTGTATACATCTCAACCGCCGAAAACGAATATGCACCTTGCCGACATCGCAGCCGGCGTCGTAATGGTGGTGTTGCTCGGTTTGGAATGGTGGGGAGGATGAGGGGGATTTGTTGTTGCGAATGGAACGAGTGCGATATGCCTATGATTCGACGCGCGATGTGCTTAATGGAATTGATTGGGAGATTGCGGAGCAGAAAAAATATGCGCTTATTGGACCGAACGGATGCGGAAAAACGACGCTGTTTCTCCATTTGAATGGGCTATTGCGGGCGCAAGAGGGAATCGTGTATTGGAAAGGCCGGAACATGTATGAACGCGGCGCTGATTGGGCCCAATGGCGGCGTGAAGTCGGCATTGTCTTCCAAAACCCGGAACATCAAATTCTTGCGCCGCTCGTGCGCGATGAGTTGGCCATCAGCCTCGCTCATGCCGGGATGGACATGGAAAATATCGAAGAGATGCTTGTCTCTATTGTAGAAGAATATAAGATCGATTCTTGGTTGGACCGTCCAACCCATCAATTGAGCCTCGGACAGAAAAAATGGCTGACGCTTTGCTGCACCATGGCGACGAAGCCGGATTTGCTTGTGCTTGACGAGCCGACTGCCTACTTGGATCAACACCAGACAAAACGATTTCTCGAGCAAATCGAGACGATTCATCGGGCGGGGACGACCGTGTTAATTACCACGCATGATATGGATTTTGTCTGGCAGTGGGCGGATGTTGTCGCTGTCATGCATGAAGGGCGAATCGTGATGCAAGGGACGCCGGAAGACGTGTTTGCTGACCGCCAACGGCTTTTGGATGTTCGTTTGGATGTTCCGCTGTTTGTGCGGCTTTGGCAAGCGTGGCGACCGGAGGAAAAACAGGTGCCTCGGCGCCTTGTGCAATAGAAGAGAGAGCGTTGCTGACACCGTCGCAGAAGATTTTAACATTTTTCCGAAAGAAGTCTTCCACTTCTAAGCGAAGGGAAAGTGGGAGATGAATGTCGGTTGGCGTTAGACAACGAATAGGGTGGAATATGGCTAGAACGGACAACTTCGGAACGAAGGGAAGCGTAAAGGGTTCTTGTGTGTGGCTTACCGTTCGGCGAACACACAAGTCGCTTGAAGCCCCCACCTCTAAGCGAAGTGTAGGTGGTGGGTAGTTGGCACACGACAACTGCAGTAAACGTTTTGTTTCAACCGGCAAAGGAGGGAATGATGATGAACGGCAAACTGCTCATTATTGGCTTTGGCCCGGGAAGCGCCGACCATATGACGAAACGGGCTCGCGAGGCGATTGAAGAAAGCGACGTCATCATCGGCTACAAAACATATATTGAGCTGGTGCGCGATCTTATTGCTGGAAAGGAAATCATCAGCACCGGCATGACTGAAGAAGTGAGCCGCGCCCAGGCGGCGGTGAAATGGGCCGAGCGCGGTAAAACGGTCGCCGTCATTTCAAGCGGGGACGCCGGGTTGTACGGCATGGCCGGGCTCGTGTATGAAGTGTTGATTGAAAAAGGGTGGACGAAGGACAGTTCGATTGAAGTCGAAGTCATCCCCGGCGTTTCCGCCATTCATTCGTGCGCCGCGCTGCTTGGGGCGCCGATTATGCACGATGCGTGCACGATCAGCTTGAGCGACCATTTGACGCCGTGGGAGCTGATTGAAAAGCGGCTCGAAGCTGCGGCGGCGGCCGATTTTGTCATTGCGTTGTACAATCCGAAAAGCGGGCGGCGCACTCGGCAGATCGCGGAAGCGCAGCGCATCTTGCTTCGTCATCGGGCGCCGACGACCCCTGTTGGACTCGTAAAAAGCGCGTACCGCGAACGCCAACATATCGTCCTCACCGACTTGGCGCATATGCTTGACCATGAGATCGGCATGTTGACGACGGTCATCATCGGCAACTCGACGACGTTCGTTCATGACGGACTGATGATTACCCCGCGCGGCTACCAGCGCAAGTATCAACTCACCGCCGCCATCCAGCCGCTCAAGCCGCATGAGCGGCTGCGCAAAGAAGCGGAGCCATGGGCGCTCGATCAGACGAAGCCGCCAAAAGAGATGCCGGGGGTGTTAGGATCGTCCGAAGCGGCTGTCTTCGCTGAAAACAATCAGAAAGATCACTCGTTCACCGCCTTGGCCACCGCGGTGGCGAAGGAGGCCGAGCCAATGCCGCCGGCTTCCGGTTTGACACAGCTTTCCATACCGCCTGCCAACAAAGCGGGACAGCAGCCGACCGCCCAGCCAAAACGGGTGAAAGAAACGGCCGAAGACGCGCTCGCCGCTTTCGAGAGACGGAGAACAAGAAAGACGACGTCCGTGCTGTTGGAAGCAGCGGTGAGCCCGGGGGTGGCCAATAAACAGTTCACCCCGGAACAGTTGATCGTGATTGCGGAAGTGGCGGGAACGGATGGAAAAATCACGTACACCCCGGATCATTACATACAGATCGAACGGCTGACGGAAGATCCAGATGGACTGATCGCCCGGCTCAAGGCCGTCGGGCTGACCGTCACGCCGGTCGGCGATGTGTTGACGGTGAAGGCGTGTGATTTTTGTGACGGGGAGAAAAAAGACGCCATTCCGTACGCCGAAGAATTGGCGCGGCGGTTAGGCGGCATGGCGTTGCCAAAAGAATTGAAGCTTGGCATCAACGGCTGCGGGATGGCGTGCTACGGGGCGGTGCGCGAAGACATCGGGCTTGTGTACCGGAAAGGGAAATTTGACTTGTTTTTGGGCGGAAAAACGGTCGGCCGCAACGCCCATCCGGGGCGGCTCGTTGCGGAAGGCATTCCGCCGGAGGAGATGGTGGCGGTTGTGACGGACATCATTGAGCAGTACAAAGAACACGCCTATCCGAACGAGCGGTTTCATAAGTTTTTCGCTCGCGTGAAACAAATCGGCCGCTTTTCGCACGAAGAGGCGAAGACGGCGGTCATGATCGAAGCACCCGCATGCGGCGACTAACCGCCAGGTTGAGCGACACGAAAGAGAGGGGAATGAACATGAGGGCCATTTTGTTTGTCGGCCATGGAAGCCGCGACCCGGAAGGAAACGAGCAAGTGCGGGAGTTTGTCGAACAGCTGCGGCCGCGCCTTGCCTCTTCCTTTCACGTTGAAACGTGTTTTCTTGAGTTTGGCCGTCCGTCAATCAGCGAAGGAATCGAACGCTGCGCGGAAGCCGGCGCAACGGAAGTGGCCGTCGTCCCGCTCATTTTATTGCCGGCCGGGCATTCCAAACTGCACATTCCGGCGGAAATTGATGAGGCGAAAAAACGCTACCCGCATATCGCGTTTCAATACGGGCGGCCGATCGGCGTTCACGAAGAGACGTTTGAAATTTTAAAAGAGAGATTGCGAGAAATCGGCGAACAGCCGGAACATCCGGACAGCGAAACGGCGGTCATTTTGCTTGGCCGCGGGGGGAGCGACCCGGATGCGAACAGCGATTTGTACAAGATCGCCCGCCTGTTTTGGGAACAGACTGGGTATGCACTCATTGAACCAGCGTTTATGGGGGTGACGACGCCGTCGCTCGATGACGCCGTCCGCCGCTGTTTGGCGCTTGGCGCGAAACGGATCGTCGTCTTGCCGTATTTTCTGTTCACCGGCGTGCTCATGAAGCGGCTTGAGCGGCAAGTGGCACAATACCAAGCTGAGTACTCGCATATCTCATTTGCGCTTGCTGGCTATTTCGGCTTTCATCCGAAGCTTGAGGCGATCGTGCTTGACCGCCTCCACGAGGTGCTCGGCCAGGCGGTGGCGATGAACTGCGACACTTGTCAATATCGTCTGCACGCCGCCCACCACCATCATCATCACCATCATCATCATTAAAGGGGGAAAGCGTCGATGATTTTGATGTTAGCCGGAACAAGTGACGCCCGCGAATTGGCGATGATGATCCGGCAAGCTGGTTATCGCGTAACCGCGACAGTCGTCACCGACCATGCGGCCGAACAGCTCCGGTCGGCCGGCATTCGCACTTATGTCGGCCGTTTGGCTGCATCCCGGCTTGCTGAACTCGCGAAAGCCGAAGGGGCGAAAGCGATTGTCGATGCGAGCCACCCGTTTGCCGAAGAGGCGTCAAAAAACGCCATGCAAGCGGCAGCGGACAGCGGATTGCCGTACATTCGCTATGAGCGGCAATCGTCAGCCATTGCGTCCGATAAGGTGACATTTGTCGACAGCTATGGAGAAGCGGCTGATCTGGCGGCGGAAAAAGGCGGCGTTGTGATGCTGACGACCGGCAGCAAAACGCTCGACATTTTCGCCGCCCGGCTTCTCGGACGCCCAAACGTGAAGGTGATCGCCCGGATGCTGCCGCGGAAGGACAATTTCGACAAATGCGAGCGGCTCGGGTTTTCGCAAGAGCAGATCGTCATGATGCAAGGGCCGTTCACAAAAGAGCTCGACCGGGCGCTGTACCGTCATTTCGGCGTTACGGTCGTCGTCACGAAAGAAAGCGGCAAGGTCGGGTTTGTCGATGAGAAAATCGCCGCCGCCGAGGAGCTCGGCATCGACGTCATCGTCATCCGCCGCCCACGGTTGTCATACGGCATTGTGCATCACGATTTTGCCGGCGTGCTGGCGGCGTTGAAGCAACATGCACCGCTTCCGCTCGCGTAAAGCAAAAGATCGAGAGGAACAAAGAGAAAAACGGGTTCGGACTTATACGTTCGATGAAGCGAGATGTTTCGAGCTCGTTCTAGCCAAACAACAAAGAGAGGGGAGAACAGAGAATGGAGTTCCATACGACTTTCCGCCCGGTCACCGTCCAACCGGAACAAATTGAAGCGCGCAGCTTTCAAATCATTGATGAAGAAATCGGCGACCATTCGTTTACCGCTGAACAGTATCCGATTGTCCAGCGCGTCATTCACGCGTCCGCTGATTTTGAACTTGGCCAAAGCCTTCTGTTCCATCCCGATGCGGTGCGCGCCGGCATTGCTGCCATCCGCAGCGGCAAGCCTATTGTCGCCGATGTGCAAATGGTGCAAGTCGGCGTCAATCGGACGCGCCTTGCCAAATTTGGCAGTTCGGTGCACGTCTATATTTCTGATGACGACGTCATTGCCGAGGCGAAACGGCTGAATACGACGCGGGCGATCGTCGCCATGCGCAAGGCGGTCAAAGAGGCGGAAGGGGGCATTTTCGCGATCGGCAATGCCCCGACGGCTCTGCTCGAACTCATTCGCCTAATCAAGGAAGGGGAAGCGCGGCCGGGGCTTGTGATCGGCCTGCCGGTCGGGTTTGTCTCGGCAGCGGAGTCAAAAGACGAATTGGCGAAACTCGATGTGCCATTTATTACGAACCGCGGCCGCAAAGGGGGAAGCACGGTGACTGTCGCCGCCGTAAACGCCTTATCGCTGCTCGCCGAGCGAGGGTAAAACGCCATGGAAACAAAAAAAGCGTTGCGTGAAGGGTATACGACCGGATCGTGCGCGACAGCGGCAGCAAAAGCGGCGCTCACCGCACTCATCACCGGCAAGGCCCAGACGGAAGCGACGATCCGTCTGCCGATCGGGCGGGTGGTGACGTTTGCCATGGCGTCGTGCACAGTCGGCGGATCATCGGCGACAGCCTCGGTCATTAAAGACGGGGGGGACGACCCGGATGCAACGCACGGAGCGACGATCGTCTCCACGGTCTCATGGGCGCTCGATTCCGGCGTCCATATTGATGGCGGCGAAGGAGTCGGGCGCGTGACGAAACCGGGGCTGCCGGTGCCGGTCGGCGAAGCGGCCATTAATCCGGTGCCGCGCCAAATGATTCGCGAAACGATCAAGGAAGTGCTCGAACAATACGGCCTCGACCGCGGGGTGAACGTCGTCATTTCCGTGCCGGGCGGCGAGGAGATCGCGAAAAAAACGTTAAACGCGCGCCTTGGCATTATCGGCGGCATTTCGATTTTAGGGACGCGAGGCATCGTCGTTCCGTTCTCGACCGCTGCCTACCGGGCGAGCATTGTGCAGGCGCTCGAAGTGGCCAAAGCGAACGGCTGCCGCCATGTCGTCATTACGACCGGCGGGCGGAGCGAAAAGTATGCCATGAAGGAATACCCCTATCTGCCGGAGGAAGCGTTTATCGAAATGGGCGATTTTGTTGGCTTTACGCTGAAACAATGCAAACGGCTCGGCATGGGGAGAGTGTCGATGGTCGGCATGATGGGGAAATTTTCGAAAGTCGCTCAAGGAGTGATGATGGTGCACGCCAAAAGCGCGCCGATCGATTTTGGTTTTTTGGCGGCCCTTGCCGAGCAGGCCGGCGCTTCTTCCGAGCTGGTGGCGGCGGTGCGTGAAGCGAACACGGCGGCGCAAGTCGGCGACATGATGCAAGAAGCCGGTTGTACGAAATTTTTTGAGCTGCTCTGCGAGGCGTGCTGCCGGGCCGCCCTTCGGGAAATCGGGGGCGGACTGGTAGTGGCGACATCGATTTACACGATGAGCGGACAACGATTAGGAAAGGCGGTGCAAGCAGATGGGGACGATGAAACTGATCGGCGTGGGGGCTGACGGGCCGGCGAGTCTTCCCGATTTGTACAAGCGATGGATCATGGAAAGCGACCTGCTTGTCGGCGGCGAACGCCAGCTTGCGATGTTTCCGGAATACAAAGGAGAAACAATGGTCATCCGCCGCGGGTTGGCCGAGCTTGTCGAGCGGCTGCGCAACGAGACGCGCAATGCGGTCGTGTTGGCGTCTGGCGACCCGCTCTTTTACGGTATCGGCAGCTATTTGGCCGGCAAATTGCCGATTGACGTCTACCCGGCGGTCAGCTCGGTGCAATGGGCGTTTGCGAAACTAGGCGAGGCGTGGCAAGATGCGGCGTTTGTCAGCGTCCATGGCCGTCCGTTAACAGGCTTGGCGCAACGAATCGACGGGCGGCGCAAAGTCGCGGTGTTAACGGATGAGGCGAATTCGCCGGCGGCTATTGCCCGCTATTTGTTGGCATATGGCATGACCGAGTACGAGGCGTTTGTCGGCGAGGAACTCGGTGGCCCGAACGAGCGTTGCCGCCTGCTTTCGTTAGAAGAGATGGCCGAAACCGAGTTTCTTCCATTAAATATAGTCATTTTGCGGCAAATAGCGCCAAGCCCGGTTTGGCCGCTTGGCATTGATGATGACGAGTTTTGCCAGCGCAAGCCGGACAAAGGATTGATTACGAAAAAAGAAATCCGGGTCCTAAGTCTAAGCGCCTTGCGTTTGCGGCCGGACAGCGTTGTTTGGGACATTGGCGCATGTACCGGCTCGGTGGCGATTGAAGCGGCGAAAATCGCCCGCGACGGCGCCGTGTTTGCGATTGAAAAAAACGAACAGGACATCGAACGTTGCCGGCAAAACTTGCGCAAGTTCCGCGTCGACATCACGCTTGTGCACGGCAAAGCGCCAGACGGGCTTGATGCGTTTGCCGACCCGGACGCCATTTTTATCGGCGGCACATCCGGCGCGATGGCGCCATTGCTGGATGTGTGCTGCCGGCGGCTGAAACGAAACGGGCGCATCGTCATCAATGCGGCGACGATCGAGACGCTCGCCGAAGCGTGCCATGGCTTGCGGGCGCGCGGGTTTCAGGTCGATGTGACGCTCGCCCACGTGTCGCGAAGCAAGCCAATTTTAGATTTGACGCGCTTTGAGGCGCTCAATCCGGTGTACATCATAGCCGCGAAGCGGGAGGGAGAGGAATGACGGGAACATTATATGGCATCGGCGTCGGCCCCGGAGACCCGGAGCTGATGACTGTAAAGGCGTACCGCCGCCTAAAAGAGGCGGAGGTGATCGCCTATCCAAAAAAAGGGCGGCAAGCCAAAAGCTATGCGGAACAAATTATCGACGCGTACTTTGCCCCGGATGAAAAGCGACGGCTTGGGCTCCATTTTCCGATGACAAAAGACCCGGCTGTGCTGGAGCCGAAATGGAACGAAGCAGCGGACGCCATTTGGACGGAACTGTCAGCCGGGCGCGATGTGGCGTTTGTCACCGAAGGCGATCCGCTTTTGTACAGCACGTTCATCCATTTGATGCATGTGATGGAGCGACGCTATCCGGACGCGCCGATCGAAGTCGTCCCCGGCATCAGCTCGGCGAACGCCGCCGCCGCTCGGCTTCGCCTGCCGCTTGCGGACGGCGATGAGCAAGTGGCGATCGTGCCGGCACGTGACGACGATGAGGCAATGAAAGCCGCGCTTCTTGCACATGATTGTGTCATCTTTTTTAAAGTAGCGAAAGTGATCGACTTGATGATCCGCCTCCTTCGCGAGCTCGATTTGCTTCATCGGGCGGCAGTGGTGACGAAAGTGACGTCAAGTGAAGAAGTCATTTGGGACGTTGAGCGGCTCGAAGGGGCAGAGCTCGAATATTTGACATTGCTGGTGGTGAGAAAGTGAAACTGTACATTGTCGGAGCGGGGCCGGGGGCGCCGGATTTGATCACCGTTCGCGGCGCTGAGCTGTTGGCCGCGGCGGACGCCATTTTTTACACCGATTCGTTGGTGAGCGACCAGTTGATTGAGCGCTACCGGAAGCCGGAGGCGGAGGTGTTTCATACGGCTGGCATGCATTTGGAACAAATGGTGGCGATGATGGCCGACAAGGTGAGGCAAGGCCGGCTCGTCGTCCGCGTCCATACCGGCGACCCGGCAATTTACGGGGCGACGCTCGAACAAATGGCTTTGTTAAAACGAGAAGGGATCGATGTGGAAATCGTCCCTGGCGTCAGCTCGGCGTTTGCGGCCGCGGCCGCTGTGCAGGCCGAGCTCACCGTCCCGGAATTGACGCAGACGGTTATTTTCACCCGCGCCGAGGGGCGGACGCCGGTGCCGCCGCGTGAGAAACTGCAGGAACTCGCCCGCCACCATTGCACCCTCGTCCTTTTTTTAAGCGCGACCTTGGCGAAAAAAGTGAGTGCGGCGCTGCTTGATGCCGGCTGGAGGGGTGATGCGCCGGTGGCGGTCGTCTATAAGGCGACATGGCCGGACGAGATCATAATTCGCTCAACGGTGGCGACATTGGCTGAGGATATGCGGCGCCACGGCGTGACGAAGCACGCCATTATATTGGCCGGCTGGTCGCTTGATCCGCATATTCATGAACAAGGCTACCGTTCGAAGCTGTATGACCGGACGTTTACGCACGGATATCGAAAGGGGGAGGTGTAAGGTGGGGGCTGCTGCCATAAACAACGAAAGGCACGGCGTCTATGCGGTCGTGGCCATTACGAAACACGGAGTGGAGATTGCCCGAACGCTTGGCCGCCAACTGGATGGGGCGGACGTGTATTATACGGAGAAGTTCGCCCGCGGCGACGAAGAAGAGCATGGCATCCGCCTGTTTTCCGGCAACGTTAAGACGCTGCTGCCGGAGCTGTTCGCCCGTTACGACGGGCTCATTTGCATCATTTCGCTCGGCGCGGTCGTCCGGATGATCGCCCCATTGTTGAAAGATAAAAAGACCGATCCGGCGGTTGTCGTCATTGATGATAAAGGAGAACATGTCATTAGCGTATTATCCGGACACCTAGGCGGCGCCAACGAATTGACGCGGCGTGCGGCCGCCATATTGGGCGCCCGCCCGGTCATTACGACCGCTTCCGACGTGCAGCAGACGATCGCCGTTGATCTATTCGGCCGCGAATTTGGCTGGGCATGGGAATCCGATGACAACTTGACGCCGGTGAGCGCGGCTGTTGTCAATGAAGAACCGGTCGCCATTGTGCAAGAGTCGGGAGAGCCAAATTGGTGGCCGGCGGACCGCCCGCTGCCGAAAAACCTCACCGTGTACGGCTCGATCGCGGAGGCGCTGGCCGCCCGCCCGGCGGCGGCGCTTGTGGTCACTCACCGGCTGCTTGGGCCGGAAGAAGAAGCGATTTTGCAAAACGGCGTTTTGTATCGCCCGAAAGTGATCGCCCTTGGCATCGGGTGCAACCGCGGCACCACAGCCGGGGAAATTGAAACGGTCATCCGCGAGACGCTCCATGAACTTCGTTTTTCGCTCAAAAGCGTCAAAGCGATATGCACGATTGACTTGAAAAAGGATGAGCCGGGGCTTTTGGCGGTGGCGGCCCAATACGGCTGGGAGTTTGTCACCTACCCACCAGAGGAGTTAAACGCCGTACCGATGGAAGCGCCGTCGGAGACGGTGTTCCGCTACACCGGCGCCTACGGGGTGAGCGAGCCGGCGGCGAAATTGTACAGCGGGGCCGATCAAATGGCGCTCGTGAAAAAGAAATCGGGCAACGTGACGATTTCCGTGGCGCTCATCCGCCATGGACGAAAGGAGAATGGGGCATGCGACGATTGGTCATCGCCGCGCCGGGAAGCGGCGCCGGCAAAACGACCGTGACGCTCGGCTTGATGGCGGCGCTCAGGCAGAGAGGTTTGACGGTGCAAGGATTGAAATGCGGACCAGATTACATCGATCCGACGTACCATACGGCGGTCACCGGCCGGCCAGCACGCAACTTGGACAGCTGGATGGCTGGCCGCGCGAACGTGCGTCAAATGTTGGCGAACGGCTGCCAAGGGGCGGATATCGCCATCATCGAAGGAGTGATGGGGCTGTTTGACGGCAAGCAGCCGCTGTCTAATGAAGGATCGACAGCCGATATTGCGGTATTGACGGAAAGCCCGGTGCTGCTTGTCATTGACGCCGCTGGCATGGCTCGCAGCGCTGCTGCCATCGTCCGCGGATTTCAAACGTTTCACCCGGATGTCCGCATTGCCGGCGTGTTTGCGAACCGCGTTGGCAGCGAAGGGCATTTCCGGCTGATTCAGGCAGCCATCGAGCAAATGTGCGGCATCCCGACGGTCGGCTATTTGCCAAAAGACGAGGCGTTGGCGTTGCCAGAGCGGCATTTAGGACTCGTGCCGTCGGTGGAGCGCGGTGAGTTGGCTGATTTTTTTGCCGCCCTTGGGGAAAAAGTAGCGGAAACAGTCGATTGGGAGGCGCTGCTTCGGATCGCCGAGTCCGCTCCGCCGCTAGCGGCGCCTGCCCCGCTTGTCCAACCAAGCCGGACGTATCCGGTGCGCATCGCGGTGGCGAAAGATGCCGCCTTCCACTTTTACTACCCGGAAAATTTGGAAATGTTGGCCGCCTATGGCGCTGAGCTTGTTTATTTCTCCCCGCTCGCCGGCGAGCCGCTTCCGGAAGGCGCTGACGGGCTGTATATCGGCGGCGGCTTTCCGGAAGAGTTTGCCGCTGAGCTGGCGCGGCAGACGGCGGTGAAGCAATCGATCCGCACAGCGGTCGAAGCCGGCTTGCCGACACTTGCCGAATGCGGCGGGTTTATGTTTCTTACCGAACAGCTTGTCACGACAAGTGGGGCTGCGTACGACATGGTCGGCGTCATCCCGGGGCGGGTCGTCATGCAGCGGACGCTGGCGGCGCTCGGCTATCGCGAAGTGTATGGGCGGGACGGGAACTTTCTGTTGCCAAAAGGGGAAGTGGCGCGCGGACATGAATTCCATTATTCGGTGTACGAACCGCGGGGCGAGATGCCGTTTGCCTATGACACGAGCGGCCGGAAAGGAACAAAGCCGGACGGTTGTCTAGTGCACCGGCTTGTCGCCGGCTACGTCCATTTCCATTTCGCGTCCGCCCCGGCGATGGCCGAACGGTGGCTCGCCGCATGCGAGCGGGTGAAACGGGATGGCTAGAGCGCTGCCGATCATGTTTCAAGGCACTCACTCCGACGCCGGCAAAAGCGTCATCGCGACCGCCTTTTGCCGCATTTTCGCCCAAGACGGCTGGAAGACGGCGCCGTTTAAGTCGCAAAACATGTCGTTAAACTCGTACGTGACGCCGGACGGGAAAGAAATCGGCCGAGCGCAAGGCATTCAGGCGGAGGCAGCCGGAGTGGCGGCCCGTGCCGAGATGAATCCGATTTTGATTAAGCCAAGCCGCACCCATGAATCGCAAATCGTCGTGCTTGGCAAACCGTACGGCACGATGCAGGCGTTCGCCTACCGGAACGAGTTTTTCGACCAAGGGCTGGCTGTCATTCGCCAGTCGCTTGAAACGCTGATGAACGAGTATGATCGGATCGTCATTGAAGGGGCGGGAAGCCCGGCCGAAGTGAATTTAAACGACCGCGAGCTCGTCAACATGCGTATCGCCCGTCTCGCCAACGCTCCGGTCGTGTTGATCGGCGATATTGAGCGGGGCGGGGTGTTCGCGAGCCTCGTCGGAACGCTGTCGCTGCTTGAGCCTGAGGACCGAAAGCGGGTCATCGGCGTCATCATTAACAAGTTTCGCGGCGATGTGTCACTGCTTAAACCGGGGCTTGATTGGTTTGAGCAGCACACCGGCGTGCCGGTGCTCGGCGTTGTCCCCTATTTGCCGGATTTGACGATCGATGCGGAAGATTCGCTGTCGCTTGAGCGGTTTGCTTCATCTGTCGGGGGAGAGGAAGCGATTGACATCGCCGTCATCCGCTGTCCGAAAATCGCCAATTTCACCGATATCGACCCGCTTTTGGCCGAGCCGGATTGCCGCGTCCGCTTGGTGACGCATGCTGATGACCTTGGCAACCCGGATGTGATCGTATTGCCGGGAAGCAAAAACACGATCGAAGACTTGATTTATATGAAGAAAAGAGGACTCGCTTCCCGCATTGTGTCGCTTGTCAATGAAGGAAAAGCGAGGGTCGTCGGCTTATGCGGCGGCTACCAAATGCTTGGCGCCGTCATCCGCGATCCGTATGGAGTCGAGACGCCGCTTTTGGAAGTCAAAGGGCTTGGGTTGCTGCCGGTCGAGACGACGCTCGAACGGACGAAAATGACGGTCCGTTCAAACGGGGTGCTTGCGTGGAATGGCGAGCGGTTTCGGGTGAGCGGCTATGAAATTCATATGGGCCGCTCGGCGCCGCTTTCCGGCTATGCGCCATTGATTGAAGCAGAAGACCGATATGAAGGGGCGAAACAGGGGGATGAGCAAGTGTTAGGCACATACATGCATGACTTGTTTCATAACGATGCGTTCCGCACCGCTTTTTTGAACGCCATTCGCCGCGAAAAGGGAATCCCGTTGCGCGGCGCTGTATCGTTTCTCACCCGCAAAGAAGCGGCGTTTGACCGGCTTGCCACTCATGTCCGCGAGCATGTCGACGTCGGGCGGATCGAACAGATGATGCGTCAATTTCAGCAACCGTAATCGTCATGGAAACGCTCACCCGGTGGGGAATGTTCAACATGGATTCTTTTTTGCATGATGGTTAGGGCATCACCGCCTTGCTAGAGACATTGCCAAGCAGATGACGTCTTCCCGCGGCAAGGGATGGCGAAGGAAAACAGCTCTTTCAGATGAGAAAGGAGGAAACGCCTATTCCCGATGAATAGGGGATATCGCGTGTCTATCATGCATGTTTCGATTCCACCGATCCACCGTGAGATGATTGAACAAGCGCGTGATTATATCAATCAATTGACGAAGCCCCCCGGCAGCCTAGGCCGGCTTGAAGAAGTGGCGGCAACGCTTGCCGGCATGACCGGGGAACTGTTCCCGCGTGTTACTCCGCCCGGAGTGCTTGTGTTTGCGGCCGATCATGGCGTGACTGCGGAGGGTGTATCCGCTTATCCGGCCGAAGTGACGGCGCAAATGGTGCAAAACTTTGCCAACGGTGGAGCGGCGATTAATGTGTTTAGCCGGCAAATCGGTGCGCTGCTCCGGATCGTTGATGTCGGGGTGGCCGTGCCGGTCATGGATGAGCGCGTCATTCAGAAAAAGGTCCGCCCCGGAACAAACAATTTCACCCAAGCCGAGGCGATGACGTTGCAGGAAGCTGAACAGGCGCTTCATATCGGTTATGAGCAGGCAGTATTCATGGTAGGACAAGGTGTACGCGCGTTCATTATCGGTGAAATGGGGATTGGCAACACAACGACTGCCAGCGCTTTGTTGGCGACCTTGACTAGCGAACCGCTCGAGCAGATGGTCGGCAAAGGCACGGGCGTTGACGAGGAACAGTTGGCGCATAAGCGCGCCGTCATCCGCCGGGCGCTTTTGCTTCACCAACCGGATCCGTCAAAGCCGCTTGAATGGCTTTCCAAAATCGGCGGATTGGAGATTGCGGCAATGGCCGGCGCGATGCTCGCTGCTGCTGAGCGGCGCATTCCGATTTTGCTCGATGGGTTGATTTGCACGGTCGCGGCCCTTGTAGCCCGCCAGTTTGCTGCGAATGTCATAGATTATATGATTGCCGGACATCGTTCACAAGAGCCAGGGCACAGGATCGCCCTTCGCTTGCTAGGGAAGGAGCCACTGTTGGATCTCGGCATGCGTCTTGGTGAAGGGAGCGGCGCGGCGGTAGCGTTTCCGTTGCTGCTGTCTGCAACGGCGATGGTGAACGAAATGGCGACGTTTTCTTCAGCGGACATTTCGGACAGAGAAACGAAAGGGGGGAAGGAACGATGACCGTCGGCAAAGTGTATTTAGTCGGCGCCGGTCCGGGTGATGAAAAGTTGATTACGGTCTACGGCCGCGAATGTTTGGAACAGGCAGATGTTATCATTTACGACCGGCTTGTCAACCGGAAGTTGCTTCGGTATGCGAAACGAGAAGCTGAACTTCTTTACTACGGCAAAGAGCCGGGAAAGCACGATACCGTTCAAGAACAAATTCATGAACTGTTGCTCGAGCAGGCGCGCCAAGGAAAAACGGTCGTCCGCTTAAAAGGCGGCGACCCGTGTGTCTTTGGCCGCGCCGGTGAGGAAGCGGAACGGTTGGCAAAAGCCGGCATTCCGTTTGAAATCGTCCCCGGGGTGACGTCCGGCATTGCCGCTCCAGCGTATGCCGGCATTCCGGTCACTCATCGCGAACACGCCGCTTCCGTGGCGATCGTCACCGGGCATCGAAGCGAAGCGGTCGACTGGGAGGCGCTCGCCCGCGGATGTGATACGATCGTCGTCTACATGGGAGCGGCCAACCTACCGGATATTTGCCGCCGGCTCGCCGCCGCCGGCAAACCGGATGATACGCCGGCGGCCGCCATTGAATGGGGAACGACCGAGCGGCAGCGCACGGTGGCGGCTACAATCGCGACGCTGCCGGCTGAGGCGGCAAAAGCCGGCATTTCCCACCCGGCGATCATTGTCATCGGCGATGTCGTCCGTTTGCGGGAGACATTGCAATGGTTTCCGGAGCGGCAAGGGGGCATGGTCGATGTCAACGCCTCGTCGTAACGGGCGGGTCATCGTCTACACCGGCGATGGCAAAGGGAAAACGACAGCGGCGTTTGGCCTGGCGCTGCGCGCGGTCGGCCGCGGGATGAACGTCGCCATTTTGCAGTTTGTGAAATCGCCGGAGCGCACGTACGGCGAGCAGCTCGCCCTTCGCCGCCTCGGCGTCGAGGTGCGCCAACTCGGCGCCGGGTTTACATGGACGAAAACACCGGACATCCACCGCGAAGCGCTGAGACACGCGTGGGCGCTAGCGAAACAGTATATTCATTCCGGCCGGTATGACCTTATCGTGCTTGACGAATTGAACAATGCCCTTGCTATCGATCGGTTTCCGATTCACGACATTGTCTCGGTCGAGGAGGTGCTCGAGGTCATCCGGACGCGTCCGCCGGCGCTCCATCTTGTCATTACCGGGCGCAGCGCCCGCCTGGAGCTGATTGCCGCCGCCGATATCGTGACCGAGATGGCGCTCATTAAGCATGATTATGAACAAGGGACAAAGGCCATGAAAGGAATCGAATTTTAGCGGCAAAAAGGCTGACTTAAAAGACCGCCTGTCCTTCGGGGAAAGACAAGATATAAAATGACGAATCGGCTCGATTATATAAGCAGTGAAAAAAGGTGTCTCGTTGCTTTTTGAGACACCTTTTTCCTTTTATTTATCCGCATCCGTTTTGTCGTTTTGCTCTTTATGCTGCCGCCGTCCTTTGCTGTTGTCGCCGGCTATTGGACCGTGAAGCAATGCCATCGGGTCCTGTGTCGGCGCGTTTTGGTTTCGGCTTCCGTTGTTTGGCCGTTTCGTCATACGTCACACCTCCTTTAGGCGCGCTGACCATACCATTAGCATAGACCGACGAACCCTTTTTATTCCGCCGCAACATGAAAAAACGCGGGGAACGCCTTTCCGGCGCTCTCCCGCGGACATGACGGCCGGGTGCTGGCAAACACGGCGGCCGGAGAAGGGGATGACGGCTTAGTAAACGTAGCCGCCGAACGCAGCCCCGACAATAATGAGCAAAATAAACAAGACAACGATCAACGCAAAACCATTGCCATGCCAAGCGCCCATCCCGTTCACCTCCCTGAGAAATCTACTATAAGATATGCTGATCGTTGTACGAAGGAATAGGATAATTGTCGAAAAATGACAAAATAAGAAAAACGCCTTGCCGAGAGAGCGAAAGGCGTTTTTGTTGGAAATAGTTTCCCTTCATTCCCAAATGTAAGGCGTTTCTTGATAGACATAGTAGTTCAGCCAGTTGACAAACAACAAGTTCGCATGCGAGCGCCACGTATTGAGCGGCGGCCGGCTCGGGTCGTCGTTCGGAAAGTACGATTCCGGAATTTGAATCGACAGCCCTTTCGCCAAGTCGCGTTCATACTCGTCTTTTAACGTCGTCGCGTCATATTCCGGATGACCGGTCAAGAAAATTTGCCGCCCGTCGTTCGAAGCGACGAGGGAAACGCCGGCTTTGTCGGCGGTCGACAAAATCGTCAGCTCCGGCACGCTTTCAATGTCTTCGCGTTTAACATCTGTATGGCGGGAGTGGGGCATGCGAAACACATCGTCAAACCCGCGCAACAGTTTGACATTTTTCACTTCGAGCGTATGGTTGAACACGCCGAAGCACTTTTCCGGCAACGGATATTTTGGGATGCCGTAATGATAATACAAGCCGGCTTGTGCACCCCAACAAATGTGTAACGTTGAGGTGACGTTCGTTTTCGTCCATTCCATAATGTCGGTCAGCTCATCCCAGTACGTGACGTCTTCAAACGGCATTTGCTCGACCGGTGCTCCGGTGATGATCATCCCATCGAACTTCCGATGGCGGATGTGCGGAAAAATCGTGTAAAATTGATCCAAATGATGTTTGCTCGTCGTTTTCGGCTCATGGGTTTCCGGGCGCAAAAAGGTGATGTTCACCTGCAGCGGTGAGTTGCCGAGCAGGCGAAGCAGCTGCGTTTCCGCTTTTTCTTTTTCCGGCATTAAGTTTAAAATGACGATATTGAGTGGACGGATATCTTGCGAATACGCTCGTTCTTCGTCCATGACGAAAATGTTTTCTTGTTCGAGAATTTCTTTCGCTGGCAAATCTTTTGGGATGTTGATTGGCAACGATGTCCCCTCCGTTTCGTTCTCGTTTTTTAAATAATTCCATTATAAAAACTTTATTGACTTTCTTCAATTCATTTTTTTCCGTTCAAGGAAATTGAGCGGACACAGTGAGGAAAGGAGGGAAAATGCATGGATCCGACGGCGTTTGACAATTTGAAAACGGTGTTGGAAGGAGCCGTCTATGACGCCGACTTGCAAGGGCGCATTGCCGTCATCGACCGCCGCGATCTCGCCGATTTGGCCCGCCTGTCGCGCGAGTACGCCATTTCCTTTCAACAGGCCGGTGCGCCTGAACCGCCGGTCATCTGCACGGCGCGGCTTGCGATCGATTTTGCCGAACTGGTGAATGAACGGCTCCATTACGGCCGGGCCGGCTGCCGGCTTGCGGTCTCGTTCGCCTTGCCGGTTCGCCGCTTGTCCGCCTGTGCGCTTATTGAGGGGACGCTGCGAACGATTTGGGGAGAGGAACGGGTCGTCCGGCAAATGTTGCGTTGGGAGTTTCCGCACGAACACGGCCCGTATCACAATGAGGCAACGGTCGAATTTGGCCGGCTCATCTACGAGGAAAACGCGGCCGATTTGCCGGAAATGGTGCCGTATATGATTTCCTCGCTCGAACAGCTGCAGCCATTCGCCGGCGAGTAACGGTGCAAAAAGTGGAAACGAACGGGAAAATCCGCTATGATGGGGGTGAGGTGAGAACGATGAGCGTATACGAATTTAGCGCGACAACGATTCGAGGGGAAGAGCAGCCGTTATCCGCCTATGAAGGCAAGGTGCTGTTGATCGTCAATACAGCAAGCCGTTGCGGCTTCACTCCGCAGTATAAAGAACTGCAGGAGCTGTATGACGAATACCGGGATCGCGGGCTGGTCGTGCTCGGATTTCCGTGCAATCAGTTCGGCGGCCAAGAGCCGGGGACGGAAGCGGATATCGAGCAGTTTTGTCAGTTGAATTACGGCGTAACGTTCCCGATGTTTTCCAAAGTCGATGTCAACGGCGACAACGCCCACCCGTTGTTTCAATATCTGAAAGAACAAGCGCCGGGGGCATTGGGGACAAAGGCGATCAAATGGAATTTCACAAAGTTTTTAGTCGACCGCCACGGCCGCGTCGTCGCCCGCTTCGCCCCGCAAACAAAGCCGAGCGAGCTAAAAGAAGACATTGAAAAATTGCTGTAAGACAGCGGGATAGACAAAGGAGGGGATTGCGCTTGCGCATTAAAGCGATTGAACCGACACCAAGCCCGAATACGATGAAAGTGCTGCTTGATGAAGAGCTGCCGTTTGGCACGAGCCATAATTATAAGCCGGATAACGTCGCCGCCGCGCCGCCGATCATCCAAGCGCTCATGCGCATTGACGGGGTGAAAGGCATTTACCATGTCGCCGATTTTCTGGCCGTCGAACGCCATCCGAAGTACGATTGGCGCGACATTTTGGCAAAAGTGCGCGAAGTGTTCGGCGAAGAGGTGGATGAAACGGAAGAAGGAAAGCCGACGGTGAATGAACATTTTGGCGAAGTGAAAGTGTTCGTGCAAATGTTATATGGGCTGCCGATGCAAGTGAAGCTGATCGACGGCGAGCGCGAACATCGCGTCGGGCTGCCGAAGCCGTTTGTGGATGCCGTTATTGAGGCGCAAAAATACGCCGGCAACATCGTCTTAGAGCGCAAATGGGTCGAAAAAGGGGTGCGTTATGGCACGTTTGAAGAAATCGGCCATGAAATCGTCGACGAGCTATCGGCCGCCTATCCGCCGGAGCGGCTCGAGCGAATTGTCAACATGTTCCGCCGCGGCGAGCTGGAAAAAACGGCGCAAAAACGGCCGGGCGTCAAAGTGACAAGCGAGATGCTCGATGACCCGGATTGGCGCAAACGGTACGCCGCGCTCGAACAAATGGCCGAGCCGACCGAAGACGACATTCCGGTGCTGGCCAAAGCGTTGAAAGATGAAAAAATGGCTGTTCGCCGCCTGGCGACGGCATACCTTGGCATGATCGGCGGCAAAAAGGTGCTTCCGTACTTGTACGAAGCGCTAAAAGACCCGGCTGTCGCTGTGCGCCGCACCGCCGGCGACTGTTTGTCCGACATTGGCGACCCGGATGCCATTCCGGCGATGATCGAAGCATTAAACGACGAAAGCAAGCTCGTTCGTTGGCGGGCGGCTATGTTTTTATACGAGGTGGGCGATGAATCGGCCTTGCCGGCATTAAAAGCGGCAGAAAACGATCCGGAGTTTGAAGTGAGCTTGCAAGTGAAAATGGCGATCGAGCGGATTGAGGGCGGCGAAGAGGCGAAAGGTTCCGTCTGGAAGCAAATGACGGAAAGCCGAAAAAAAGAGAACAAGTCGGAGAAATAAAAAGAGGCGCGCCGGTCGGCGCGCCTCTTTCCTTGGTCAAAAAAGCGCTTCTTGTTAAGTCGTCACGGTTGTGCTTGAGGTCGGAGCGAACTGGACAATTTCAAGTACAATAGGGGTATTGGCCGGAATGGAACCGCTGCCGGTCGGAACGGTAATGGCTAGTGATCCGACACCAGTCGCGCCAGGGGTATAGGTGGAAATTCCCTCCATTTGTAAAACGCCGTTGACATACACATTAAAGTAGCTGTTGTTGGTTGCCAGTGCCGGCAATTCCGTCGCTTGGCTGCCGTCGTCTTGGAAAAAGCTGGCCGCATCAATTGTCAACGTTGCCCCTTCCGCCGTTTCCGCTGTCGTAATATAGAAAAACCTTGTGTCGTTTGGCGCAACTTCTGTTGTGGTAGTTGCAGCGACAAATAGTTTGATTAGTTGTAAAGCCATACAGCCATCCTCCTTCTCAATGTGATCGTGAAGGTTGCCGCTGACCCGAAGCCACCCCATCCATCGCCTAGTCCTCCTAGCATTTAGGGATGTTTGTTGGCAACCGGTCGGCGTCATACGTTCGTTCTATTTGTATGAACGGACTAGAACCACCGGCCCGGCGGCTGTCATGGTAAGGGGAAAATGATCATTTCGGACTATATTCGATCCGTGCATCAATCTGCCTTTCATCTGTCTTTTATACTGTTTTTAGGTGGGTTGCTAGTCTGTTTGTCGTTTGCTATTGCGGATGAAGGTGAATGTCATATAGTGATTTTATCGTGCGTCGGTTGTCTTGTCGTCCTATTTGTCATTCACCTTATAGAGAATGTTGAATATGATGGTGCTGAATACGTTGTGGAATCAAATGATAGTGGGACAATACGTTTGGTTGGGTGATGAGATCAGTGAAACGGGGATCTTCATCAAGAAAACATGTTATTGCTGTTCCGAAAGTATATGATTGGACTCATGCTGTACTGACCGTTCCTCTCCATATTGCGCTCCTTTTTCCCCCACGCGTTTTGGCGGCGGAAACATACCAGTACAACGCCATATCGGACGGGGTGAAGACCGTCTATACAGACAGCGATGAACTGAAAGAGTACGGCGATCGCGGCATTTTAGACCCGAAACATGTGTCTTGGATCAACTTATTTATCAACGGAGTGCTGCAACCGGAAAAGTTGTACGAGGTGGAAAAGGGGAAGCTGACATTGAAAACAGCCGAACCGCCGCCGAAAGGGGCGCCGATTATTCTCCAATTTATTACAATGAAAATCGGCTTCTAACTGTTTCGCGCTGCAGTCACTGACCGCAACAAAGCCTTGGAGTTGGTTCCCCCAAGGCTTTGTCCGTCAACTGCCGAAATAATGCTCAACAAGATCTTGAAAGAGCGGAGAAAGCTCGTTTGGCAATTCATGAAGAAAGAAAAATTTTACCTCGAGCGATTCTTCCCCGTCTTCCCTCAGTTCCCCGCCGCGAATATCGTGGGTGCGGTACACAACGGTAACCGAATAATATTGGTCGCCGTTTGGCAGCCGAACAAAATATTTTTGGCCGGAAAACACATCGATGAGTTCGAGTTCACCGATCTCCAACCCCGTTTCTTCCAACACTTCCCGCCGTGCCGCTTCCTCGGTTGACTCGCCGAGCTCCAACAAGCCGCCGGGGACTCCCCACAGCCCGTCGCGGCGCTTTTGCAGCAAAACCCGTCCATAGTCATCGATGATCGCGACACCGACACCGGCTAAAATGAGCGGTCGGGTTCCGACAATTTTTCGCAACTCTTCAATGTACCCCATCGACTGCGCCCCCTTTCGTTTCCCTCCATTCGATGACTTATTATATGTTCGAGGGCGACCGGTGGCCGCGGCGATTGCTAGAAGGAAAAAAAGAAATCGCCCGTTTCAGATAGCAAACGGGCAGGAGTGCGGGGGACATTTGTTCCACTGACGACGTTGAAAGGGGATATTCTCGTTTTCGCTGCCGCCGGCAGCTATCTCCGTTGCTTTTTGTGTTCGAAGTATAGTATGCTGATAGCACAACGATCATCATATGGAGGGATGATAGCTATGTCGATGGCGTACGAAGAGTATATGCGCCAGCTTGTGCAGCCGATGCGCGATGAACTTGTCCGCGCCGGTTTTCGCGAGTTGCGTACAAGTGAGGAAGTCGAACAGTTTATGGAGCAAGCGGAAGGGACGACATTTGTGTTCGTCAATTCGGTGTGCGGCTGTGCCGCCGGACTGGCGCGTCCGGCCGCGACGCAGGCGGTGCTGCGGAGCGAGAAGAAGCCGGATCATCTAGTAACCGTGTTTGCTGGGCAAGATAAAGAGGCAACAGCGAAAATGCGCGAGCACTTTGTCGGCTATGCCCCGTCCTCACCGTCGATGGCGCTCTTAAAAGGAAAAGAAGTCGTCCATTTTATCCCGCGCGAAGACATCGAGTTCCATTCGATGGAGGACGTAATGGAAAATATTTTGGCTGCGTTTGACAAATACTGCGGCTGATGCCTTATGCCGGCCCCGATCTTGCATACCGCTGCCGGTGCCGGGGAACGATAAGGGCGGAGGTGATCGGCGTGCCGAAGCGGAAAAAAGATCGTTCGAAAACGGGTGTCAGCGCCCCTGATGTGAGAGGGCAAGGAACGACACAAACGGAAACGGGCGCCTACGGACTTGATTCTGCGCGCAAAAAAACGAAAATCGACTGAAAACGGAGCTCCGCATCAGGAGCTCCGTTTTCGCTGCCGCTGTTAAGCGTTGGCGATGCAGCTGTAAATGAAATACAACAACGTGATGAGGCTGGCCGCAAAAAAGATGGTTGTCATCTCCGTTTTCCCGCCTTTCTGTCTATGTTTTCCCCTTGAACATATGATACACTATTCATGTAACCATAGTATATACCAATAGAAGCGAAAAGGAAAAGCGGTTTTTGCTTTGGCAGGGGAGAGGAAAGACGATGAAAAAAGCGAAACGAATGAACGCATTTTCCGCATCCATTTTTGCCGAATTGGCGGCGTACCGCCAACAGCGGCGCCATCTTCACGACGAGTGGATCGATTTAAGCGTCGGCAGCCCGGATTTGCCGCCGGCGCCGTTTGTGCGCGAGGCGATCGCCCGCTATGCGAAGGAGCCGAATGCATACGGCTACACGTTAAAAGGCATTCGCGAGTTTCAGGAGGCGGTTGCGCATTATTACCGGACGGCGCACGGTGTGGCGCTTGATCCGGAAACAGACATCACGTATGTCATCGGGTCGCAAGACGGATTGGTCCATTTGCCGATGGTGTTCGCCGACCCGGGTGATATTATTTTACTGCCCGACCCCGGATATCCGGCGTATGCGGCCGGCGTAGCGATGGCCGAAGCGGAGCCGTATTTTCTGCCGCTTCGGAAAGAAAACGGCTTTTTGCCCGATTTGGCCGCCATTCCGGAAGATGTCGCCAAACGGGCGGCCATCCTCTTTTTAAACTTTCCCGGCAACCCGGTGCCGACGTTGGCTCCGGAATCGTTTTATCGCGATGTCGTTGCGTTTGCCAAACGGTACGATATTCTCGTTGTTTCCGATTTTGCCTACGGTGAGCTGTACTATGACGGAAACAAACCGGTGAGCTTCTTGTCCGTCCCGGGGGCGAAAGATGTCGGTGTTGAGATCAACTCGTTGTCCAAAAGCTACAATATGGCCGGCTGCCGGATCGGCTATTTATGTGGCAATGCTGACGTGGTTCGTGCGTTTGCCGAGTTCAAGTCCAATTTGGATTACGGCATTTTTTGGCCAATTCAAAAAGCGGCGGCGGACGTGTTGCGTCATGGGGCCGACTTTTGCGCCGAAAGCCGCACGATGTATCAGGCGCGGCGCGATGCGCTTGTTGCCGGATTGACCGACATCGGTTGGGCGGTTGATCGTCCGCCGGCGGGCATGTTTGTGTGGGCCAAAATTCCCGATGGCTGGACATCGCTTTCGTTCACGAAAGCGTTGATCGATCAAGCCGGCGTCGTCGTAACGCCTGGGCATGCGTTCGGGCCGAGCGGTGAAGGCTATGTGCGCATCGCTCTCGTTCAGCCGGAAGCGGTGTTGCGCCGCGCGGTTGAAAAGCTTAACGAGAGCGGCTTGTTCAAGCAGTTGACCGCTGACCAACCATCGCGGAGGTGGACGCGATGAGGCTGCCGGCATGGCTTCGAAAAACGCTCGTTGCTGCGATTACCGTCTGTACGTTTGGGTTTGTGGCGCCGCCTGCTTCGTTGCTCGCGGCCAAAGAGCCGCCTCCGGACGACGCCTCGTCTTCGGATTGGCAGCACAGCTCAGCGCGCTCTGCAGCGGAAGCTGTTTTGTTAACCCGTGAACAATTTATCGAGGGGACGATGGAAAAGGCGGTGGCGCAGTCATACGAAAAGTTCGGCCGCAAAATCGCCCCGGTCATCGAGGATGAGTTTCACGCTGTCATCTTGCCGCGCATCGAAGAAGTGATCGCCGAGCTGGCTGAACGCTGTCCGGAAGAAGAGCTCCGTTATTTGGCCGTATCCGAAAATCCGTCTGGTGGGCAAGGAGAACGCATTTTCCATTTGTATCGCATGGACACAGGGGAAGATCTTGTTCGCTTTCACGTCCGCCGCGAGCATCCGCCGCAAGACGGGTACTGGTTTCAGTTTCACTATCACATTTATGATGACGGATTTCAAGATCATCATGAATTAGGGAAAATTTACTGGTCAAAAAATACGCCGCCAAACTGGCGGACGTAGCGACCGGTGGGTTCTTCCTTATTTTGCGCGTTTTTCCCCGCTTCGTTCTATGATATCATTTTCATAGAATAAAAGAAGCGGGGGAATGCGAATGAAACGATGGTTCACTAGTTTACTAGCGGCGCTGTTCGCCGTTCCGCTTCTGTCGCTTTCGCCGTACCCGGCTGCGCACGGCGTGCTGCTTCAAGGAAGCGGCCTTGATATTCAGGCAATCCCGTCGCACGATGTGTTAGGCCGCATCATCATCGTACCGGAAACGGACTTTTCGCTTGAGGAAGCAAACGAGACGATTCGAACAATCGCCCGCATTGACCGAAGCATTTTGGAACAAGCGGCGAACCATCATATTTACATTCAGTTGTTGACCGGAAAAATTACTGATGAACCGACAGTCCGCCATTTGCGCGGGAAAACACCGCGCGGCTACGTGCCGGGGTCCAAAACGTGGGATGAAGTGCCGGGCATCGGGGGATCGCATTTAGTGCTCGTCCGCCTCGGCCATAGCGAAAAAGGGAAAGGACACGGCTCGGTCAATTTAGAACTGCATGAATTTGCCCATTCGCTTGATTATATCGTGTTTGACGAAATTCACGAAACGGATGAGTTTCAGACGATTTGGCGGGAAGAAGCGCCACGGCTGTTTCCAGGCGAGTATTATTTTTTGACATATCCAGAAGAGTATTTTGCTGAATCGTTCGCCTATTATTATGCGAGCGACAAGACACGGGAAACGCTGCAGACGGCGGCCCCGGACACATACGGATTTATTCGCCAGTTGGCGGAACGGGCCTCATAGAAGGCTCTTTTTTTTCGTGATGAGGGCGGTGCTTTATGATATGATAAGCGTGAGGTGAGGACATTGCGGCAATACTTGCAGCTTTTAGAAGATATTTTGGAAAACGGTGTGGAAAAAGAAGACCGCACCGGCGTCGGCACCTTGTCCGTGTTCGGCCGCCAGCTCCGCTTTGACTTGCAGGACGGCTTCCCGCTTGTGACGACGAAAAAGTTACATATTCGCTCGATCGTTTATGAACTGCTTTGGTTTTTAAAAGGCGACACCAATGTCCGTTATTTACAGGAAAACGGCGTGACGATTTGGGATGAGTGGGCCGATGAAAACGGCGATCTCGGCCCGATCTACGGCGCGCAATGGCGGTCATGGAAAGGAGCTGACGGGAAAACGGTCGACCAAATTGCGTCGGTCGTCGATGAAATCAAGCGCAACCCGAACTCGCGCCGGCTGCTTGTCAGCGCCTGGAACGTGGCGGAATTGGATAAGATGAAGCTGCCGCCGTGCCATTACGCTTTCCAGTTTTACGTCGCGAATGGACGGTTGTCATGCATGTGGCAGCAGCGCTCCGTTGACACGTTTTTAGGGCTGCCGTTTAACATTGCCAGCTATGCGCTTTTGACGCATATGATCGCCCAACAGTGCGATTTGGACGTCGGTGAACTGATTTTCACCGGCGGGGACGTCCATTTGTACAAAAATCATCTGGAACAAGCGAAACTGCAGCTGACGCGCGAGCCGCGCCCGTTGCCAAAGCTCGTCATGAAACGGAAGCCACCGTCCATTTTTGACTATGAATACGACGATTTTGAAATCGTCGGCTACGACCCGCATCCGGCGATTAAAGCGCCGGTGGCGGTGTGAAGGGGAGGATGCGATGATTTCGCACATTGTAGCGATGGACGAAAACCGGGTGATCGGCAAGGACAACCGTTTGCCGTGGCATTTGCCGGCCGATTTGGCGTATTTTAAACGGGTGACAATGGGACATGCCATCGTGATGGGGCGGAAGACGTTTGAGGCGATCGGCCGTCCGCTTCCCGGCCGGGAAAATATCGTCGTGACACGCAACCGTTCGTTTCGCCCGGAAGGCTGTCTTACGCTTCACTCGCTTGATGACGTGAAACAGTGGATCGCCGGCCGCGGCGACAAAGAAGTGTTCATTATCGGCGGGGCCGAACTGTTTCAGGCGACGCTGCCGCTTGCCAGCCGGCTGTATGTGACGAAAATTTTTGCCTCGTTCTCCGGCGATACGTTTTATCCGCCGATTTCCGAACAAGAGTGGGAACTCGTTTCGTATACGCAAGGAACGGTCGATGAAAAAAACCGATACGATCACGCCTTTCTCATTTACGAGCGAAAAACAGGGCGCGCTTAGCTTTGGCTAAGTGCGTCTTTTTGCATAGAAGCGGAGCGAACAAGGAACGATAACAAGTAGACCAACAATGGAAGTGGAGGAAGACAAATGAAGCATATCGTTCCTTTTATCGTCAAGCTCGCAGCTTGGAGCGTCGTCTTATTTTCCATGTTTACCATTTTCAACGCTCCGCTTTCGTTGATTTCGCTCATGACAATCATCACCGCGCTCGTTTCTTACATGATCGGCGATGTGTTCATCTTGCCGCGCGTTGGAAACTTCACCGCCGCCGTTTTGGATGTGCCGCTGTCCTTTTTGCTTGTATGGGCTGTCAGCTTTGCGCTGATTGCGCCAACTGTTAACATGGCGTACGCCGCCTTTTTTAGCGCGCTTGCCATCGGGGCGATTGAAACGTTTTTCCATTTGTATATGGAAAATCATGTGCTCGAGGAAGCGCGCCGGGAAGAAGCGCATCGCTGGTATGATGAAGGAAGATGGGCGACCGAGTTCGCCGAAGAAGAGGAGTTCAACAAAGAAGACGACCGGACGTAGCGCCGGTCGTTTTCTTATCAAGAACAAAAACTTTTTCGAAAATTTCCTTTTCTTTTTGCGAATTTGTGATATAATCTACAAATCAAAGATAACTTACTAAGGAAAGGGAACGAGAGCATGGAACAACAGCTAAAACGGAAACAAGGGGCGGTATACGTCGAGGACATTTTGATTGCTTATCATACGCTCAAGGATGTTGTTTTGCATACCCCGCTGCAAAAAAATCCGCTCTTGTCCGAACGGTATGAATGCAACGTCTATTTGAAGCGCGAAGATTTGCAAGTCGTGCGTTCGTTTAAACTGCGCGGGGCGTACAACCGGATGAAGCATTTAACCGACGAGGAACGGCAAAGCGGAGTCATTTGCGCCAGCGCCGGCAACCATGCCCAAGGGGTGGCCTATTCATGCCGGGCGCTTGGTGTGCATGGGAAAATTTACATGCCGGCGACGACGCCGCGGCAAAAAGTGTCGCAAGTGCAGCTGTTTGGCAAAGACATGGTCGAGATCGTCCTTGTCGGTGACACGTTTGACGACTCATACAACGAAGCGGTGAAATGCGCCGAAGCGGAAGGGCGCACGTTCATTCACCCGTTTGATGATGAATACGTCATTGCCGGTCAAGGAACCATCGGGGTTGAGGTGTTAAATGACTGCGACGAGCCGATCGATTTTCTGTTCGCTAGCATCGGTGGCGGCGGATTGATAGCGGGGCTGGGGACGTATGTGAAAAGCATTTCTCCGTCCACCAACATCGTCGGCGTCGAGCCGGCCGGCGCACCGTCGATGAAAGCAGCGCTCGAGCACGGGCATGTCGTGACGCTCGGGGAGATCGACAAGTTCGTGGACGGTGCCGCGGTCAAAACGGTCGGGGAAAAAACGTTTGCGTTATGTAGTGGAATGCTTGATGACATCGTTGTCGTTCCAGAAGGGAAAGTATGCACGACGATTTTAGAGCTGTATAACGAAAACGCCATCGTCGTCGAGCCGGCCGGCGCGCTGCCGATCGCCGCGCTTGAGTTTTACAAAGAGCAAATTCGCGGCAAGACGGTCGTTTGCGTGGTGAGCGGCGGCAACAACGACATTGACCGGATGCAGGAAATTAAAGAGCGCTCGATGATTTATGAAGGGCTGCAGCACTATTTCATCGTCAACTTCCCGCAACGGGCCGGGGCGCTGCGCGAGTTTTTGGATGAAGTGCTCGGTCCGACCGATGACATTACCCGGTTTGAATATACGAAGAAAAACAATAAGGAAAGCGGACCGGCGCTCGTCGGCATCGAGCTGAAACGGCGCGAGGACTACGCACCGCTCATTGAACGGATGAAGAAAAAAGGATTTCCGTTCCAGGAAGTGAATAAAGATCCGAATTTGTTCCACCTGCTCATTTGACGAAAAATACGAAAAAAAGTCGAAAAGATTTCGCTGTATTCCGACATACTTTTTCACCGGATTGGTGTATAATATAAGTAAATCGGTGAAAAAAGAGGATTGATATTTTGCTATTCAAAAGCCTCGAGTTTAAAAACGCGTATGGGCAGAAAGTGAAGATTATCGAAATCCCAGTATTGGAGGAAGAGAACACGTACCGATTTATGATCCAACTTCGCTTGGAGACGTTTATTGCGAAAGTGTACCGATCAAGGACGAATCGTTCTGTTTACTCGTTCCGGGAGCACTTGAAGAAAGTGTTGAAATGGCCGGTATATGAACAAATCTTTAAGGAAACGGTGTTGAAACATAACGCGTGACTGCTGTTGTTTTGCCCATTGCGGCAAAACAACTTTTTTTTGGTGGGATTTTCGCCGATTTCATTATATAATGGAAACGAGATGACGCCAGGTAAAACAAAGCGGTACAGGCAGAAAGGGACGAACAGTTGATGTGGAAACGAATCATGATGATCGCTGCGATTTGTTTGCTTGCTGCGTGTGGGAAAACGATTCCGGATGCCAAAAATTGGCCGGTCGCTGACTTTACGTTTGTTGATCAGTCAGGTGAGCCGTTTGGACTTCGCGATCTGAAGGGGAAAGTGTGGGTCGCCGATTTTATTTTTACAAACTGCGAAACGGTTTGCCCGCCGATGACCGCCCATATGGCCAAACTGAAAGAGAAGGCGGAAGAAAAAGGGCTCGATGTTGAATTTGTTTCGTTCAGTGTCGACCCGGAAGTTGATACGCCAGAAAAACTAGAGGCTTACGCGAAACAGTTTACAAATGACCTAGCAAACTGGCATTTCTTGACCGGATACAGTCCGGCTGAGATTAGCGAACTGGCGCAAAAAAGCTTTAAAACGATTGTGCAAAAGCCGGTTGGCGATGACCAAGTCATCCACGGCACGAGCTTTTATTTAGTCGGCCCGGACGGCAAGGTGGTTCAAACGTACAGCGGCGTGCAGGATGTGCCGTATGACACGATTTTAGAGCATATTGAAATTTTGCAATCGTCGCGATAAGGCAAAAACGGGCGCCGTTTTGCCTTCTTTTCGTCTTTCCCCTGTTGCAGCAAAAGGCAGGTGTCACACATGATACGATGGGGATGGCTTTTCGTGTTGGGGATGTTGCTCGCCGGATGTACGGTGCTTCCGGCCGGCGGGAAGCCAGACCGCCCACATGAGACCGCCATCAGGCAGCCGGAAGCAAAGCCGTTGCCCAAAGACATTCACCTCGTCGCGTTAGGCGATTCATTGACCGAAGGAGTCGGAGACGGCGAAGGGAAAGGAGGCTATGTTGGCCGCCTTATCCCGCTTTTGGCGGCGGAAGACGGGGTGCGGACGGTGACGGTTACGAATGCCGGAAAGCGGGGCCGGCGCATCAACGAACTTGAACCGGTTATTCGCGCCCACCAAGCGGAGCTCGAGCGGGCGCATATCATTACGATTACGATCGGCGGCAACGATGTGATGAATGTCGTCCGCTCGCATTTTTTTGATTTATCGTACGAGCGGTTTGCGAACGAGAGCCAGCGATTTGCCGAGCGGCTCGATCACCTGTTGCTGTTGTTGCGCACGATCAACCCGGATGCGGTCGTTGTGCTCATCGGCTTATACAACCCGTTTTCCACGACATTGCCGAACATTCCGGAAATTGACGACGTCATCGTTGAATGGAACC
This sequence comes from Geobacillus sp. BK01, assembly GCF_052220245.1. NCBI lineage: Bacteria > Bacillati > Bacillota > Bacilli > Caryophanales > Anoxybacillaceae > Geobacillus > Geobacillus sp. BK01. The sequence continues at coordinate 53,986 of NZ_JBQPTH010000007.1, read as the reverse complement.
GTGCGAGCAACGCGGTGCTTTCCCGCTATCCGCGCACGATCTTTGTGGATATTCAAGATATGTTTGCCGACCGCGATGATTTGCTTCACCGCGATGAATTTCATCCAAACGCCGCGGGATATGAACTAATGGCGATGCGGATATATGAAGCGCTGGACGCGCGAAAAGAGTGGTGGGCGAACTGATGGAAAAGAAACGGGATAGCATAAGGAGCATATTAGGATGAATTGGAAACGAGCGTTTTGGACGTTGGCGGCCGTCAATGCCGCTGTCCTTGTCTTGGTGGCTGTTTGGCTGCTGCAGCCGTCTCCGCCGGTAAAACGGCCGGCGCGCCCGGACGTGGAAGGGGCTTCGTTTACGGTATACTCGAAGAAAGAGCATTTGAACGCCGTTATTAACGACTATTTGGCAGAAAAAACGAAAGACCATCCGCTCCGGTACGACGTTTGGCTTGCCGACCGCGTCTACGTCTCAAGCGAAATTCCGATTTTTGAACGCGAAGTCGAGCTCGTCGTCTCGTTTGTGCCGAAAGTCATGAAAGGCGGGAACGTCGAGCTTGTCGAACCGGTCATTTCGCTTGGCGACTGGAAGCTGCCGGTGACATACGTGCTTCGCTACTTGCAAAAGCATGCGCCGCTGCCGGATGAAGTTGTCATTGATCCGGAGCAGGCCCGCATTTATGTGGCGCTCCATGAGATCCGTTTTGGCAACGGGTATCAAGTGGCGGCGAAAAAAATCGATTTGGCGGCCGATGAAATCGTATTTACCTTAACGATCCCGACAAACCGTCCGCGGTAAAAACGTTGGCTTCAACGTTTCCGCGCAACATCGCGAATCTTGTCGGGCTCCTATTTGGAAGAAAAAGGGTGTCTCATTGCCTTTGAGACACCCTTTTTTTGGCCGTCCCAGCCTCGTGCGGCCCCCGCCGTTAGACAAGGCGCAGTCCTTTTGGATAAAAGTTTTTCACCGTTCCTTTAACTTCTTTTCCCCAAGCGAACGGAAATCCGTCCACCGTCACGAGCAGCCAGCCGCGGTCGCCGCCGGTGGACAGCGTTTCACCGCGCCAATACTGAAGGCATTGCCGGCTGCTGCTTGATAAGTCAAGCACGTGTTTCGCTTCGCCCGCCCGCAATGCCAAGGCGAGAGCATGGTTTGGCTCAAACCGCTCTTTTTTGGTCTCGCCAAGATGAAGTCCGGCGCGCATCACTTTTAAGCCGGACAAATCCGGGCACCGGTCCGGCAGCATGGCCAAATGGCTGCCAAACGAGATGACCGTCCCGTGCTGCTCGGTTTGCAATGATTGTTGTTCAAATTGGCGGTACAATCGGACGGCTGCTTTCGGTGCGTTCGCTTTTGCCCACCGCCCGCTCCATGGCGGAGTCGGCCGCTGTTTTTGCAGCTTGGCGACAAAATGCCCTTCTCCTTTGAGACGGTGCGGCCAAAGACGGGCGGCGCATTCAAGTTCGGCCCGGTTCGTTTTCGTCCACTCCGGCCGCCCCGGCTCGATGCCGCCGATTTTCGCAATCGGCAGCAACCGCAAATCATCGTACGTCTCGAGCAGCCATTCCACCGTTTGCTCGTTTTCCTCGGGCGAGAATGTGCATGTCGAATAGACGAGAATGCCGCCTTCTTTCAGCATGGCATAGGCGCTTTCTAAAATGCGCCGCTGCCTCGCCGCGCATTGTTCCACATAGGACGGACTCCAAAACGAGGCGGCCTCTTCTTCTTTCCGGAACATGCCTTCCCCTGAGCACGGAGCGTCAACTAAAATTTTGTCAAAAAAACCGGGAAACCGCTCGGCGAGCGCTTCGGGAGTTTCATTGATGACAACGGTGTTCGTCAATCCGAACCGCTCGACGTTCTCCGCCAACGCTTTGACCCGCTTCGGGTGAATTTCGTTGGCGACGAGCAGCCCTTTGTTTTTCATCATCGCGCCAAGTTGAGTTGTTTTTCCGCCGGGAGCGGCGCACAAGTCAAGCACCATATCCCCCGGCTCAGGCTGCAGCGCCTCGGCGACCGCCATGGCGCTCGGCTCCTGAATGTAGTATAACCCTGCCGCGTGGTACGGATGTTTTCCCGGTTGATCGCTTCGTCCGCAATAAAACCCGGTCGGACAAAACGGTATGGGTGTGAGAGAAAACGGCGCCGTTTCCGCCCAAGCAGGGCGGACTTTCAACGGATTGACGCGCAGGCCGTTTGCTTTTTCCCTTTTGTAGGCGGCGAAAAATTCGTCCGCTTCTTCTTGAAGCAACGTTTTCATTTTTTCTACAAATTGTTCTGGCAACATCAGCAAGCTTGGCTCCTTTCTTCATCAGAAGGGGCATCGATGGCCGCGACCAGCTTGACAGCGTCAAGAGCGGCGTCCCGGCCATTGAATTTTCGGTTCCGTTTTGTTCACAATGCGTTTGATATTGGCGCGGTGGCGGTAGAATATAAATGAAGCAAGCAACAAAACGGCCGCCATCAACGGAATGTCGTCGGTGAAAAAGACGGTGTACACTGCGGCGTAAAGCGCCACCGCCATCGATGACAGCGACACGTACCGCGAAATGGCCAAGACGATCAGAAAGACGGCGATGAGCGACAAAAAGAAAAGCGGCGAATAAAACAGCATTACCCCGCCCGATGTCGCCACCGCCTTGCCGCCGCGAAATTTCGCAAACACCGGATACATATGGCCAATTACCGCAACCGCCCCGGCCAAGAGTGGATGGACCGGGACGGAAAAAAACATCGGCAAGCTCGCCGCCAACGTTCCTTTCAACATATCCCCGACAATGACGATCGTTCCCGCTTTCGCTCCGAGAACGCGGAACGTGTTCGTCCCCCCGAGATTGCCGCTTCCGTGTTCGCGAATGTCGATCCCGTAGCCGATTTTTCCGACGAGAAGGGCAAACGGGATCGAACCGAGAAGATAAGCGATAAGCAAAATAAGTGCTATCATGCCGTGAAACACCCTTTACTCAACAAGTTTGTGCATGTTTCTATTTTATCATGCGTCGGTTAAAACGGTAGACTGGAAATGAAGAAAAGCGATTGTTTTGCATTTTCACACGATAACCGGTAAACTGAAAAGCGGGCAGGGACGGACGGAAACGTTCATTCGTCCCGCAACAAACGCAGAGAAGAGAGGAGCGGCTGTGGTGAAAACGACCGTCACGTGGAACGGAAATATGTCATTCAGCGGTCAAAGCGTTTCCGGTGTCACCATTCCGATCGATGCGGCCAAAGACGTTGGCGGCAACGATTCGGGCGCCCGGCCGATGGAGCTTTTGCTTCACGCCTTGGCCGGCTGCACCGGCATTGACATCATATTGATCTTGCAAAAAATGCGACTTGACGTCCGCGCGTTTTCGATGGAGGTGGAAGGAACGCGGGCGGATGACCATCCGAAGCGGTTTACCGACATTCATATTCATTACGCGCTTGAAGGCGATTTGCCGGAAGAGAAAGTTGCCCGTGCCATTCGATTGTCAAAAGAAAAATATTGCTCCGTTTCCCATTCGCTCAGCGCTGCCATTACGGCGAGCTATTCGATTAACGGCGTTCGCGGGAAGGAAACGATTTAGCGCAGGCGGTGCGTTCGCCTTTACGCCTAGACGGCCGGCGCAGGCGAGCCGCCGCCTGAATGTCGGGCGCGATACGTTCGGGTGCCTTCGCGTTCCCCCTTTCGCCGTCAGCAAGGAACGCGGCGTTCGGGCGTGTATAGGATGGCGCCGATGGCAAGGAGGAAGCAATCGCCCGCTTTGTCTAAAGCAAAACAGGGGGCGCCCGTCGGCGCCCCTCCTTTGTCGCCATTAAAATGGATAGCGGCGATAGACAGTTTGAACAGACACCCATTTAGTCATGGTAAACTCGTCGACCACCCATGGGTTGCCAAAACGTCCGACACCGCTTGCCTTTGTGCCGCCAAACGGCACGGTCGGGCTGTCATTGACCGTTTGGTCGTTAATATGCGTCATGCCGCTCTCGATGCGGAGCGCCAGCTGTTCGCCTTCGCTCAAATCTTCGGTGAAAATGGCTGAGCTTAATCCGTATTCCGTATCGTTCGCCATCGCAATCGCTTCTTCATCCGAGCGGGCTTTGATGATCGTGGCGATCGGAGCGAACAACTCCGTTTGCGCCAGTTTGCTTCGGTTGTCAACATCGACAAAGACGGTCGGCGTCAACACGTTGCCGATCCGTCTTCCTTCGAGCGCCGCCTTTGCCCCTTCCCGTTTCGCTTCTTCGATGATCGCGAGCGCTTTTTCCACTTGTTTTTCGTTGATGAGCGGGCCGATGACGGTTTTTGGGTCGCGCGGGTCGCCATACGGAAGTTCTTTTGCCCGGGCGACGAACTTTTCGACAAATTCGTCATAATGCCGTTCATGGACGATCATCCGGTTAATGATCATGCAAATTTGCCCTTGATGGATGAACTTCCCAAAAATCGCCGCATCAACAGCGCGGTCGACGTTGGCGTCGGCAAGCACGACAAACGGGTTGTTGCCGCCAAGCTCCAAGGCGACACGCTTCAGCATCCCGCCGGCGACTGCACCGATATGCTTCCCTACTTCAGTCGATCCGGTAAAGCTAATGAGCGCAGAGTGCGGGCTTGTCAACATATCGTCGCCGATTTCATCGATGTCCGTCAAGATGACATTCAACACCCCTTTTGGCAAACCGGCGTGCTCAAATGCTTTGGCGATGACAACACCGCCGGTGAAGCACGTTTGAATGTCCGGTTTGTGGACGACGCTGTTGCCGAGCGCAATGGCCGGGGCGATCGTCCGCATCGACAAGTTCATCGGGAAGTTAAACGGCGAAATCGATGTAATCACCCCGAGCGGCAGCCGGTAGACGCGGTTGACTTTCCCTTCCGTTTCCGATGGCAGCTCTTTGACCTTTGTTAATTCATCGGCCATATGAACGGCTTCTTCCACAAGGCCGATCGACAAATCGAGCTCCACGTTCGCTTTAATCAGGCTGCCGCCTGTTTCGCGGGCGATGAGGTCGACAATTTCCTCGCGATGGGTGCGCAAATAGTCCGCCGCTTTGCGCAATACCTCTTTTTTCGTCTCCACTGTTGTTTGCGCCCATTCTTTCTGCGCCTGCTTGGCTGTCCAAAAAGCGTCGGCCAGCTGCTCTTTTGTCGCCAAGCGCACCGAAGCGATCAGCGACCCGTCGTATGGGTTCGTGTTGTCATACGTGCGGGCGCTTTTTCCCTCAACCCATTCCCCATTAAGGAAACTGCGGTTCCATTGCTCAAACATTGCCATTGCTATCACCTCCATCGTATATTGTTCGTTGTTTTTCTGAAGCTATGCCCGATCAACGAAATGACCGACGAGCAGAACAGAAAAGTTTGTTCCTATGCTTAATGCGGTTGGATAATGGTCTGGAGGCCATCCTAAGAGGCCTTGCGCAAGGCTCTTAGGATGGCTTTTTTGATTTGGATGGGCATGTTTTAACTTTACAAAAGATTTACAAAAAGAACGTCTTTTTTCTCTATTATTCTACCTATTCCAAATATATAATCAGGAAGTGGAGAAATAATCAGGAAGTGGAGAAACCATAAGAAGGAAGGGGACTGGAGGATGAAGCGTTCCAAACGATGGGGAAAGCACGTGCTGCCGGCATTGGCGGCGACAGCCATCCTGGCTGCAAGCCCGGTCGGAGCGGCGGGAATAGGAAAGGGGGCAGCAGAGCCTTCTGCTTCCGCGCATCGTTATATTGATGTACAGCTGTTAGGCATGAACGATTTCCACGGCCAGCTCAATGTGACAAGAAAAGTCGGCGGCCGGGAAGCCGGACGGGCTGACTATTTGGCCGCCTATTTGAAACAGCGGGAGGCGGAAAACAAAAACACGCTGCTCGTCCATGCCGGTGATGCGGTCGGCGCCAGCCCGCCGGTATCAGCGTTGCTGCAAGATGAACCGACGATTGAGGTGTTGAACAAGCTCGGGTTTGACGTCGGCACTCTCGGCAATCACGAATTTGATGAAGGAGTAGCGGAAATGCTCCGCTTGATCCATGGCGGATATCACCCGGCGACTGGTGACTTTGCCGGAGCGGATTTCCCGTACGTGAGCGCCAACGTCGTTGATGTAAAAACGGGAGAGCCGATTCTTCCGCCGTACGTCATTAAGCGCGTCAACGGCATGCCGATCGGGTTTATCGGCGTCACGCTCACGGAAACGCCGACGATTGTGACGCCAAGCGGCGTTGCGGGGGTCAAGTTCATCGACGAAGCAACAGCCATTAACAACGCAGTTCGCGAGCTGAAAGAAAAAGGAGTGCAAACGATCGTCGTTCTCGCCCATAACCCAGGCGTATCCAATCGGGACGGAACGAACGCCAACGGCGAAATCGTCGAGATCGCCAAAACAATCGATGACGAAGTGGACGTCATTTTCGCCGGCCATAACCATGCGTACTTAAACGCGATGGTGGATGGCAAGCTGCTCGTTCAGTCGTATTCGTACGGTACGGCGTTTTCGGATGTCGATTTAAAAATCGACCCGCGCACGAAAGACGTCGTCGAGAAAAAAGCGGAAATTGTGACGACCTATCATGACGGCATTGCCCCAGACCCGGAAATTCGCGCGCTCATTGCAAAATACGAAGCGAAAGTGGCGCCGCTTGTCAACCAAGTCGTCGGCGCGGCAGCCGAAACGATCACCGATGAACAAAACGAAAGCGGCGAGTCCGCCTTGGGCAATTTGATCGCTGATGCCCAGCGGGCGGCGATGAAAACCGATTTCGCCTTTATGAACCCGGGCGGCATTCGCGCCGATATTGAACAAGGCGAGGTAACGTGGGGCGAGCTGTACAACGTTCAGCCGTTCAACAACCAGCTTGTGAAAATGACGCTCACCGGCGCGCAAATCCGCCAGCTGCTCAACCAACAATGGCAGCGAGGGCAAACGCGCATGCTGCAAATCTCCGGCCTCCGCTATACATGGAGCGCCAGCAGGCCAGCAGGGGACAAGGTCGTTGACATTCAGCTGCCAGACGGCACCCCGCTTCATCCAGACGCTGAATATACGGTAACGGTCAACAGCTTTCTCGCTGATGGCGGCGACGGGTTTACGGTGTTGAAAGAGGCGGCAAACCGCGAGGTAGGGCCGGTTGATTTGGATGCTCTTGTTTCGTATATTCGCAGCCTTGAGCAGCCGTTCTCGGCACGGATTGAGGGACGGATCAACCGTCTTCCGTGACGGAACGGGATGAAGGCGATCGATCGCTTCATCAAAAAGGTGTCCTGATGTTCGGGACACCTTTTCGTATGGTCGCACCGAAACTGCTGCCTAGCCGATCGGCTCATGATCGTCCGAGATAAGCTCTCACCGCAGATCAGGATGCTTTTTGCTCGAACAGCTTGATGATTTCCACGATCACCTCGGCCGCTTTCACCATCGTATCGGCGGAAACATATTCGTAGCGGCCGTGGAAATTTTCGCCGCCGGCGAAAATGTTTGGCGTCGGCAGCCCCATATACGACAGCTGCGACCCGTCCGTGCCGCCGCGGATCGGTTTCACTTTCGGTTCAATGCCCAAGTTCGTCATCGCTTCGTGGGCGATGTCGACGATATGGCGCACCGGTTCGATTTTTTCCCGCATGTTGTAGTATTGATCGTTGATTTCAAGGCTGATTCGGTTGTTTCCGTATTTTTGCGCAAGCGAAGCGGCGATCTCTTTCATTTTGGCCTTGCGCGCTTCGAACTGTTCACGGTCGAAATCGCGGATAATGTAGTGAAGCTTCGTTTCCTCCACGCTGCCTTGGAATGAAAGCAAATGGTAAAACCCTTCGTATCCTTCGGTATGCTCGGGCGCCTCATCGGCTGGCAGCTGCTGTTGGAATTCCATGGCGATTTTGATCGAATTGATCATTTTCCCTTTCGCCGTACCGGGGTGAACGTTTTTCCCTTTGATCGTGATTTTCGCTTCGGCAGCGTTGAAGCTTTCGTATTCCAATTCGCCAAGCGGCCCGCCGTCGACCGTATAGGCAAATTGGGCGCCGAACTTCGCGACGTCAAATTTGTGCGGCCCGCGGCCGATTTCTTCATCCGGCGTAAAGGCGACGCGCACTTTGCCATGCTTGATTTCTGGATGTTGGATGAGATAGTTCATGGCCGTCATAATTTCGGCGATCCCCGCTTTATCGTCAGCGCCAAGCAGCGTCGTCCCGTCGGTTGTAATCAATGTATGTCCTTTGTAGTGGGCAAGCTCCGGGAAATCGTTTGGCGACAGAACGATGCCTTGTTCTTTGTTCAACACGATGTCGCCGCCGTCGTACTGTTCGATGATTTCGGGGTTGACATTGGCTCCCGTAAACTCCGGAGACGTATCCATATGAGCCAAAAAACCGATCACGGGCACATTTTTCTCCGTATTGGCCGGCAGCGTCGCCATGACGTAGCCATTTTCGTCGACCGTGACGTCTTCCATGCCGATTGCCTTGAGCTCTTCAACCAACATGTCGGCCAGCTTCCATTGCCCTTCGGTGGACGGGCAGGTGCTGCTTTCCGGGTCGGACTGGGTATCCATTTTGGCATAGCGGATGAAGCGTTCGATGAGCTCTTGTTTCATATGTCCATCTCCTTGTTCATTTATGTATGAAATGGTGTGGCGTCCGGATCGTTCCGCGCCTGCTTTTGCCCTCATCATCATGGCTAGGGTGGGAAAAGCAGGTGGTGGTTTCCATATTTATTTTACCATAAGCGGCGTAAACGGTAAAAAAGAGGACCCGGATTTTATGACGGGCCAGCGGTGCGAGGGGGCATCACTGGCAGCGGGCGCATCCAACGCAAAAAGCGGTTCGCTGTCAGACGGGAACCGCTTCGATGCTTTCTGTCGCCAGTTTTTACTTGTCACATCTTCGGTGCGCGTTGCTTATTTTTTTCGCTCTCGGCCTGTTTTTGAGCGGCGAGATTTCCTGGCGTCGCCTTCGTTTCAAGGTTGTTCAAGCTTTCTTTTGTTTTTTGTCCACTGTGATGACCTCCTTGCCATGCTTGTGAGATGGATGACCGGCTGAGTCACTGGCATGGTCCGCCATTTTCCCGACTATAGTGTTTGCCGGTTTCGCGCGATTATGCATAAAAAAGCGAGGGATGCTTCGTCGCTAAATGCATCGGCAACGGCTATGATATAATGAAAAGGTTGGTGTCTCGCTAGAAACGTGAAAGCAGGCGCTTCCTGTCTTGTGTGGGTGAAACGAACGGAAAGGAGAATCGAAACGATGCCATTCAGCTATGTATCCCATCTATACTGCCCGAAGTGTGAACGTACATACGGTGTTGACCAAATTCACCAACTTTGTGAATGCGGGTCGCCGCTTCTAGTCGCGTACGACTTGGAGTCGATGCGCCAAGAAGTAAAGCGGGAGGCACTTGCGGAGCGGGAACCGAGTTTATGGCGGTATCATGAGTTATTGCCAGTGAAGCATCGTGAACATATCGTTTCTTTGGGCGAGGGGATGACTCCGCTTGTGCCGATGCCGCGTTTTGGACAAAAAATCGGTATTCCCTCGCTTTATATGAAAGACGAAGGCGTCATTCCGACCGGGACGTTCAAAGCCCGCGGGGCGGCCGTCGGGGTTTCGAAAGCCAAGGAATTGGGCGTCAAACAGTTGGCGATGCCGACAAACGGCAACGCTGGCGCGGCCTGGTCGCTGTATGCGGCGCGGGCGGGCATTCAGGCGACCGTTGTCATGCCGGTCGATGCGCCGGAAATGACGCGAAAAGAATGCGCCGCCGCTGGTGCCAAGCTGTATTTAGTCGACGGCCTCATCAGCGATGCCGGGCAAATCGTAGCGAAGGCGATTCGCGAATATGGCTGGTACGATGCGTCAACATTGAAAGAACCATACCGGATTGAAGGAAAGAAAACGATGGGGCTGGAAATCGCCGAACAGTTTTCTTGGCAGCTTCCGGATGTCATTTTGTACCCGACCGGGGGCGGCGTCGGGTTGATCGGCATTTATAAGGCGATCAAAGAACTGCAGGCGCTCGGCTGGGTGAGTGGCCGCATGCCGCGGCTTGTCGCTGTACAGGCCGAGCATTGTGCGCCGATCGTCAAAGCGTGGAACGAGAAAAAACGGGAGTCGGCATTCTGGCCGAATTCGTCAACTGTGGCGTTCGGCATCAACGTGCCGAAAGCGCTCGGCGATTTTCTTGTGCTCGAGGCCGTGTATGAAACGGACGGCTGTGCCGTGGCCATCGGCGATGAGGAGATTTTGGCTGAGCAGCGGACGGTGGCGGAACTGGAAGGGGCGTTCATTTGTCCGGAAGGAGCGGCGGCGTTTGCCGCGGCCCGGAAATTGCGCGAAAGCGGCTGGATTCGCGGCGGAGAGACGGTCGTTGTGCTCAATACGGGAACAGGATTGAAATACGCCGATTTGATCCACACCGCCCCGCTGGTGCTCGAGCCGGGGGATCCGTTTCCAAAGCGGGAATCATAAAAAATCATAGACAAATTGAAAAAGAGATTGTATACTAAACACATCGGAATTATCAAAAAACAGAAACGATTCATCTTCGGGGCAGGGTGGAATTCCCGACCGGCGGTGATGAGGCGCTTGGCCTCTCAGCCCGCGAGCCGCAAGGCAGGATCCGGTGCAAGTCCGGAGCCGACAGTATAGTCTGGATGGGAGAAGATGAAGGTTTGCCGGTGTTTCGTGTATGTGCGAAACGCCTAGTTGAGCATACCCTTTTTTCTCCCTTAGGCTCCGTGCTTAAGGGAGTTTTGATTTGCGCTCAATGCGGCAGCCTTCTTCTTGTGAGGATGAATCACGAGAAGGGAGGAGAAATAAGGATGAAGCGTGTTCCAATCCGCGTCTTTGCCGGCATCGGGGTGTTGGGCGCCATGGCGTATGTGTTGATGATGCTTAACTTTCCGCTGCCGCCGTTTCCAAATTTTTTGCTTGTTGACTTCAGCGATGTGCCGGCGCTTGTCGCCGCGCTGTTGTACGGCCCGCTCGCCGGCGTGGCGGTCGAATTTTTGAAAAACGTGCTGAACTATGTTTTCGTCGGCAGCGCGACCGGCGTTCCGATCGGCCAAATCGCCAACTTCACCGCTGGGGTGGCGTTCCTTTTGCCGGTTTCCTATGTTTATCGAAAAGCCGGGTCGAAAAAAGGCATGCTGCTGGGGCTGGCGGCGGGGACGGCGGCCATGGCTCTCGTGATGAGCGTGCTCAACTACTATGTGTTTTTGCCGGCGTACACGCTGTTTCTCGGCGCCCCGGCGATGAGCGCACCGGAAATAAAGGAACTGGTGATATCCGCGATTTTGCCGTTTAACGTCGTCAAAGGAGCCATCATGGCGATCGTGTTCCAGCTTCTCTTTGTGCGCCTTGGCTCTTGGCTTGCCAAACAAGCCGCATCCCGCCAGGCCGCTTAATGACCAAAAAGCGAGGGTGTTTTTCTCAACCCCTCGCTTTTTGGTGTACCGGCCGCCTTGGGGTTGTCAAAACCGAAATCGCGGCACCCAATCGGCAAATCGCTCTTCCTTAAACGGATTGGCGGTCATCGAATAGCCGCGCTCTTCCCAGTAGCCCGGCTCATCTTCCTTCATAAAGCGGATGCCGGACGCCCATTTCGCCCCTTTCCATAAGTAAAACGTCGCCGGCGGGATGAAACGGAGCGGATAGCCGTGCTTCGGCGAGATGTCCTGCCAGTCGTGATGGTTGTCTTTCCACCGATAGACAAACAAGGCATCATCGCCCATGAGCGCCTCAAGCGGCAAATTCGCCGAATAGCCGAACCGGTCGCCGTTTAAGTAGCCGTAAATTTTCACGTATTTGACATCGCGGTCCAGTTCGACAAAGCGCAAAAACTGGCGAAAAGCAATGCCTTCAAACGTCGTATCGAATTTCGACCATGTCGTCACGCAATGCATATCCACGGTCGAAACCGTCTTCGGCAGCTGCATCACCTCTTGATACGACAGCGACACTTCCTCTTTCACATCGCCGAACAGCCGAAACGTCCATGTTGCTTCATCAAATTCGTACACATCCCCTTCATGCAAAATCGGCCATTTTTCGGTTTCAAACTGGCCGGGAGGGAGTTGTTTGGTCATGATGGGCACTCCTTTTGATAGGTTGTTTTCTTCCATTGATGATACAAAAGAACGGAAGGGGATGCAATGAAGGTGCATAAACAGGGGTGCCAACAAAAACAGATAAAAGCAAAAATAAAACAACATTTAAAAAGGGAGCCAGCGACAACATTGACCGTTCAGCGGCCAACAGAACGATGTTTCAAACGGGCGATCGTCAACATGAGTTGCTTCCTTTCTAAATCGTTCATTGTCTTATCATCAACGTGGTCGTCAACGATAAGGTGATGTACGTCATCAAGTGGGGCCATGCGGACAAAGGCGCGTACGCCAAACTTGCTTGAATCGGCCATCAAAATCACTTGATCGGCAATAGTCATCATTTTTTTCTTCAACAACGCCTGCCATTCATTGGACTCACTTAATCCGCTTTCCAAATGAATTCCTTTGCATGACAAAAACGCTTTGTCGACATAATATGTTTCCAATGATCGCTCCGCCAACGGCCCTACATAGGAGAGCGAGCGCGGCAATAGCACGCCGCCGGTTGAGATGACTTGGATTTTTTCTTTTTTGCTTAACTCAACGGCGACTTTCACCGAATTTGTCAAGACCGTTAATGGAATGTCAGGCAACGCTTTGGCCAAATACCAAGCGGTCGTGCTGGCGTCTAAAATGATGCGCTCGCCGCTTTGGATGAATTTGACTGCTTCTTGGGCGATCGCCTTTTTTTCCAGTGCATTTGCAATTTCCCGTTCGGAGAAGTCAACTTCCGATTCGTTGCGAATGCTGATGGCGCCTCCGTGGCTTCGTTTTAGTTTGTTTTCCTTTTCTAATTTTTCCAAGTCGCGCCGGATCGTTTCTTCGGTGACAGAAAATATCTTGCTTAATTCGGACACGCGGACGCTTAGCCGTTCGTTAACGAGCTCGACGATTTTTTGCTGCCGTTCTGCCACTAACACGCCGGACTCCTCCCTTCGCCTGTTTTTATAAAAATTTTTTGTTTTTGTTTGTTTATTTTTGTTTATTTTTGTTTTTATCATAGCATATTTTTCCCCTGTCAAAATCAAAAAGTTTGAAAAAAGAAACGAGGAATAATTTTCTTGTTTCTGTACAACGTATCCAATAGGGGCTTTTGCAGCCAAAAACGGACGGGACAGGAGCGTGGTGCCGGTGACCGAACAGCGAGAACGACGGTTTTTCCTATTGGCGCTTGGCGTCATCGCCATTTATGTGTCCCCGCTCTTTCTCCTTGGCGAAAACGCTCATATTCGCGTGCACGATAACTTGGATTCCAATATCGCCTGGTACAAAGTGCTTGCTGAAAGCGGGCAAATCACCGGGCCGCTTGACGCGACGATTCCGCAAATCGCTAACGGCCAATTGTCAAGAAACGCCCTCGGCTCGGAGCTGACCGGCATCGTCTGGCTGCACGCCTTGTTTCCGACGATGACTGCGTATGCACTCAGCCAAACGATCACGAGGGTCGTGGCGTTTTTGGGCATGTATTTGCTGTTAAAGACGCATTTTTTAACTGATCCACGCTGGACGGCCGTCCGCATCGGGGTGGCGCTGGCGTTTGCGCTGACGCTTTTTTGGCCGTCGGGGATGTTAAGCACGTTAGGCATGCCGCTGGCGCTTTGGGCGTTTTTAAGCATCCGAAAAGGTGAGGGGAAGTGGAGACATTACGCAGCGCTCACGCTTCTCCCGTTTTATTCTAGTTTTGTGCTCGGATTTTTCTTTTTTCTTGCCGCCATGGGCGTTTTTTGGCTTGTTGATGTGCTGCGCGGAAGGGGATGGAACGTTCGGTTCTTCACCTCGATCGCGTATATGACGCTGCTTTACTTGCTTGTCGAGTACCGGCTTGTCTACTCGTTTTTATGGGAAGATGAGCCGACGAGCCGGGATGAATACTTCCATGCCCGCCTGACATTTTGGCATTGCGTCCGCTTGACGTGGAAAAACTTTCTTCTCGGCCACCATCATGTCATGACCGAGCATACGTTTTTTATTTTGCCAACCTGGTTGGTGGCGTTGTATCTCGTTTTCGTGAAAAAACGATGGAAGCAGGAGCGGGCGTTTCTGTTTTTGTTCGCGTTGAACTTCGCATTGTCCGCATGGTACGCCTTTTGGTTTTATAAAGGATGGCTGCCGCTTACGGAGCGGTTTCATTTTTTGGATACGTTTAACTTTGCCCGCTTTCATTTTTTGCGGCCGATGATCATTTATGTGCAGTTTGCGCTGGCGTTGAAAATCATGTGGCAATATAGCGGAAACGGGAAAAAGTGGGCGAAACGGCTGCTTGCGGCCCAGGTGATCTTCGTGTTTTTGATCAATGAAGAAATCGTCTTCCGCTATGAGCCGACGGTAAAGCAATTTTACGCGGAAAAACAGTTCCAAGACATCAAAGAATACATCGGGCTTCCCGTAGCCGATTACCGCGTCGTGAGCATCGGCCTTCATCCAGCCATCGCCCAATACAACGGGTTTTACACGCTCGATACGTACAACAACTTTTACCCGCTGTCATACAAATACGAGTTCCGCAAAATCATAGAACGTGAACTGGCCAAAAGCAAAACGATCCGCACGTATTTTGACGAATGGGGCGGGCGTTGCTACATCTTCACCGCAGAACTTGGGAAGCGGTACATGTTCACGAAACATTCGAAACAGCGGCTGAAGAACTTGCAGCTGAATACAGAACAGTTGAAAAAGATGGGCGGCCGCTACGTTTTCTCGGCCGTTCCGATCGATAACGCGGCGGAAAACAGGCTTGTGCTGGACCGCGTATTCACATCCGCTGAGTCGGCGTGGACGATTTACTTGTACAGGGTGAAATAAAAACAGCGGCCCCCTATTTGAAAGGGGAAGCCGCTGTTTTCTTGGCCTAGCTATGGGGCTGATCCAACCGCGCAAGCTGCCGGTCGTGCCATCTTGAAAGCAACAGCAAGGCGACGATCGTCCCGATCAATGCACATAACATGTCCCATTGCGTGTCCCAAATATCGCCTTGCGTGCCCAAAAAATCCTTCGATGCCCTTCCTCCCTTAGAGATGATGGAAACGAGCCATTCGATGATTTCATACAAGGCGGCAATGGCGAGCGACATGCTTGTGACGATTGTAAAAAGCCAAGAGCCGCGCGACAGCGGCGTTTTCCTTAGCACGATCTCCCTCAGGACGATGGCAAACGTCCCTTTGAGAAAATGGCCAAACCGGTCATAATGGTTGCGTTCGAAATGGAACGCATCTTTGATCCAGTTGAAAAAAGGAACTTTAGAGTAAATATAATGGCCGCCGATCAACATGAGGATCGCCAGCATGGCGATGATGGCATACGACATCGTTGTCAGCCGAAAGCGCCGATACAAAGCGATGATGATAACAAGCCCGATGAGTGCCGGGGTGACCTCAAGCGCCCATACCGCATAGCTGGCCGGGCGAATCACCGACCAAACGAACACGGCGGCGACGATCAGCAACAACAGCCCGTGAATACGTTGTTGTCTTATTTGTTCCACCTTTTTTCCTCCTTGAAACAGCGGGACTCACCTATCGTCATTATTCGGAAAAACGCGGATTTTATACAAATTATTTTTATGCGGAAAAGTATTTTTATGCGGAAAAGGGACAGAACGGGTTTGTATTGAAAAGAAATAAGACAGGGAGGGGAAAAGGAAAATGGAACTCGTTTCGTTTTTGCTTTCCAATCAGATTCGCGAGCGGGCGGAGCGTGTGTTTTCGGAACATCAAGAGCGTATTTTGCGGTTGCTTCCCAAGGCCGATGTGCAGCATGTTGGAAGCACGGCGATTCCCAACAGTCTCACAAAAGGGGATGTTGACTTGCAAGTGCGGGTTCCGGAGTCGATGTTTGCAGAGGCGATCGAGAAGCTATCTACCTTGTATAAGGTGAATGAAGGGAGTGTTCGAACCGATTCATTTTGTGCGTTTTATGATGAGACGGCTGATTTGCCGCTAGGAGTGCAGCTGACGGCCATCGGTTCGGAACTTGATCTATTTTGGAAGTTTCGTGACGTGTTGCTGGCCAACGATCGGTATAGAGTCGAATATGATGAGCTGAAAAAGCAATACGAAGGAAAAAACATGGAAGAATATCGACAAGCGAAACAACGGTTTTTTGGGCGCTTGATGAAAACGCCGGAGTTTCAGCGGCTGTAAGAAACGGAGAGGAGGGATCGTGGAGATGCGACGTGAAGTAACAGGCAAGATTGGTGGGATCCCTCCGGTAGGGAAACATTCCTAATTTTCAATGAAGACGCGAATATATATTCGCATTTTCCTGATTTGATGGTATAATGAAACATGCACAGCTAGATGCAGGGTGGGCGGTGGCCACTCCCTGAACGAAGGGGGGTGGTGCTGATGATGACGATTGCCGATGCGCTGACGCTCATGATTGCGTTTGCGTCACTCGTTGTTGCGGTGATCGCCGTATCAAAAGACAAAAAGTAACCCACCCTGCTAGGCCGAGGCGAGGGTAGGTTACGATTCCCGAGGCTTGGGCCACTGCGCTTCTTGCAGCGGCTGTGTATGGACAGGGCATTGGTGGCCGCCAATGCCCTGCTTTATTGTACGTTCCTTCTTCCTTTATTATACGCGTATAAAGAGGGGAATGACAAGAACTTTAGAGAAAGAGACAGTGAAGATCGAAAAAAAATGAAAAAGAGGGTTGACTCTTTCGCTTTTTTATAGTAGATTTTACATTGTCGTTCCGATTCTGAAAGAGCTGGAATAAAAGATACAAAAAAGCTTGACAAACTTTTGGATTGCTTTATAATAAAAATCGTCGCCATTGCCTAGTGGTGATAGCGGAGGGGAAACACCCGTTCCCATCCCGAACACGGAAGTTAAGCCCTCCAGCGCCGATGGTAGTTGGGGCCAGCGCCCCTGCAAGAGTAGGTCGCTGCTAGGCAATATCGTGGAGTATTAGCTCAGCGGGAGAGCACCACGTTGACAGCGTGGGGGTCACTGGTTCGATCCCAGTATACTCCACCATGATGGGGCGTTAGTTCAGGGGGAGAACGCTTCGCTGGCAGCGAAGAGGTCAGGGGTTCAAATCCCCTACGCTCCACTTCTATGCGGTCGTGGCGGAATGGCAGACGCGCTAGGTTGAGGGCCTAGTGGGGGCAACCCCGTGGAGGTTCAAGTCCTCTCGACCGCATCGCTCCAAACAGTTATGGAGGAGTACCCAAGTCTGGCTGAAGGGGTCGGTTTCGAAAACCGATAGGGGTGTCACAGCCCGCGGGGGTTCGAATCCCTCCTCCTCCGCCATGGTTCCAACTCGTTTTATTTCTATTATGCCGACTTAGCTCAATTGGTAGAGACGAGCATCAACATCATTGAATTGACTGCGAGTTGCCTCGACGCATCCTGCTTCTGTGAATGGGCTGTTAGAGGAAGAGGCACAGTAGGCAAACAATGAGCCACGTTTTATTTCTATTATGCCGACTTAGCTCAATTGGTAGAGCAACTGAATCGTAATCAGTAGGTTGCGGGTTCAAGTCCTGCAGTCGGCATCGCCATTACGGAGGGGTAGCGAAGTGGCTAAACGCGGCGGACTGTAAATCCGCTCCCTTTGGGTTCGGCGGTTCGAATCCGTCCCCCTCCATTTTTATTTTCCATAAACGGGCCTATAGCTCAGCTGGTCAGAGCGCACGCCTGATAAGCGTGAGGTCGGTGGTTCAAGTCCACTTAGGCCCATTTTTGATATGGGATGGTAAGAGCAAGTGACTCTTGCCATCTTTTTTTGTATTATCACGAACGGTACGATGTGCCTCGTTTATGAGGGAGCGAATCGGGGAAAATAAGCGACGGGAACGGCATGTTTCTGAAGAAGAGAAGGAGGGAAGACGATGGCTGAAGCTACCTTTTATATTGACGGAGCGACATCGCCGCAGCCTATTGCCCGCATTGAACGACTCCTTAGCGGGCTCGATGGCGTGGAGCGTTCGCTCGTCGATACAGAGGATGGGGAAGTGAAGATTCAATTTGATGAGAAAAAGATTTCGAAAGAACGCATCGTCTTAACGTTGCAGCAGCACGGCTTTCGTTTTCAGTAGCGAGGCGTCTTTGCGCCCCGCTATTCAACTGCGTAAGGGTGTCCCAGTTGGACACCCTTTTGTCTTGAAGAATGGCACGCTTATGGATCTTTTCGAACCGGGAAGCCTTTCGTTTCCTAGCATGGGCGTAGATGGGAGAGTGTTCACTCAATGGACGTACTTCCCGTAATCGGGAACGGCAAGGCGGTCAAAATCGCGGGCGAGTTTTGTCAGCCCCTCACGCAATTCCTCTCCTGCTACTGGGGCGCCGTGCCCTGTGACAGCGACCGATGGGAAGAGTGCAGCCAATTTCCGGACTGATTCACGGGCAGCCGTCCAGTCGATGGTATAGTAGCGCGGCGGGCCGGTAATGTCGGTTTGTTGGGTCAACACTTTGTACAGCGAGTCTTGACGGACGGTGACAAACGCATCGCCAGCGATTAAAGCCGCATCGCGCGGGCGGAACAAAGAGATGTGGCCTGGTGTGTGCCCAGGTGTGTGCAGCCAGCGGAACTCCGGCAAATGCGGGACGGTGCCATCCTCTGGAAGCGGATGAACGTGATCGCCCAGTTGAATTGGTTCGTTTGGGAAAAACGGTGAAATTTTGGCGAGAATCCCCCCTTCAACGGACGCGTCCGGTTCGGGATAACGCGCCTTGCCGGTCAAATACGGCAGTTCGTCTTTATGGGCGTACACCGGCACATTCCATTCCTGGATGAGCTCAACCAACGCCCCGACATGGTCAAAATGGCCGTGGGTTAAAATAATGGCTTGCGGGCGGCTGCCGCTGCCAAAGCGGTTTTCAATAACCGAAACAATGTCGTCCGCTGATCCTGGCATCCCCGCATCGATCAATACGAATGTGCCATCGTCAGGGTGGCCGACTAGGCAAATGTTGACGATTTGGATTGTATGGCAGTACAGGTCAGGCAATACGCTGACCCCGACGCCGCTTGCTGCAGATGTCGCAGGAATAAAATGATAGTCTTCCCCGTAATGCAATGGTTCATCAGCCATCAAAATCTCCTCCTTTGCATCGTTGTCCAACGGTAGATAGCATGCCGCATCGCCCCGCCTCTTATACAAATACAAAGGGCTGCCGCCTAACTCGACACGGATCGGCAAGCAATGGTACAATAAGGAAAAGGATTAACATAAGGAGGGGAAAATGGATGAGCATTTTGAAAAAAGGGTTGGCGTTTGGACTTGGTCTCGCCATTGCCAGCAAGGAGCAGGTGGAAAAACTCGTGGACGAGCTTGTGAAAAAAGGGGAGCTGTCGCTTGATGAATCGAAGGAAGTGATCGATCAATGGAAGCAGCAAACCGAAGCACGAAAAACAGAAGTGCAGCGGTTGGTGCGCGAACAAATCAAACAGGTGATTGACAAGCTCGACCTGGCGACAAAGGAAGAGGTGCGGCAGCTTGAGGAGCGGATCCGCCGTCTTGAGGAAAGGGAACAAAGCGGGGAGTAACGGGCTTTTTTGGCTGCTGTTTGACGCTCTAAGGGAGATGATCGGATGATCGGGAAACGGGTGCGCCATCTTGGCCGTTATCATGAAATTGCCAGTGCATTGCTTCGGCACGGATTCGGGATGATCGTCGATGATCTCGGCTTTGCGTCCGTTTTGTCCTTGCCGCCGCGCTGGCGTTCGGAACGGGGAAAACGGGAAGGAAAAACGGTCGGGGAACGGATCCGCCTCGTGCTCGAGGAGCTTGGGCCGACATTTGTGAAGCTTGGGCAGATTGCCAGCACGCGGCCCGATTTGATCCCTGATCATATCATCCGTGAACTGGAAAAACTGCAAGACCAAGTTCCGCCGTTTCCGTTTGCCGATGTCCGTCAGATTGTGGAGACAGAGCTTGGCGGCCCGCTTGAGGTGCTGTTCCGCTCTTTTGCCGATACGCCGCTTGCGGCCGCTTCTCTTGGACAAGTTCACCGGGCCGTTCTTCCCTCCGGGCAGCCGGTGGCGGTGAAAGTACAGCGTCCGCACATTTCCGCCCGGATTGAGACCGATTTGGAAATTTTGCAGGACTTGGCCATGCTTGCAGAACGGCGCTTAGATTGGGCCGCATCGTACCGGCTGTCCGAAATCGTTGACGAGCTGGCGAAATCGCTGCGGCAAGAACTCGATTACACCATTGAAGCGCGCCATGCGGCAGCGTTCGCCGAACAGTTTGCCGGTGATCCGACGGTATACGTGCCTGGCGTCTTTTGGGATTATACAACGAAAAACGTGCTTACGATGGAATACGTCGAAGGGATCAAGCTCGGGGAAATCGAGCGGCTAAAAGCAGAAGGGCACTCTTTCAAAACATTGGCGGAACGGTTGACCACAGCGGTGTTAAAGCAAATGTTTGAGTACGGATTTTTTCATGGCGACCCCCATCCTGGAAATGTGTTCGTTCTCCCTGATGGAGCGCTTGTCTTTATTGATTTCGGCTTGATGGGCCGTCTCCGTCCGAATGTCAAGCACCATCTTTCATCCCTCATTATCGCCTTGATGCGGCAAAGCACTGATGGGGTGTTGGACGCGATTTACGGCTTAGGGCTTGTTCCGGATGGGGCCGATGAGGGGAAACTGCGCGACGATATCGACGAGCTGCGGGAAAAATATTACGGCGTCCCGCTTGGTGAGATCAGTCTCGGTGAAGCTGTTGAAGACCTTTTAACGGTAGCGTTTCGCCATGGCATTCGCATTCCGAGCGACTTAACGCTGCTAGGGAAAGCGTTGCTGACCGTTGAAGGGGTGGTGGAAACGCTTGATCCGCAGTTTCGCATCATGGATGTGGCGGAGCCGTTTGGGCGGAAGCTGTTGAAGGACCGTCTTCGGCCTGACCGGGTGGCGGAGACAGCGTGGCGGCGCGTTGCCGACTACGGCGGGATGCTGCTTCGGCTGCCGGACAGCTTAAAGGAGTTAACGAAAGTGATGCGGCGAGGCAAGCTCCAGCTTGAAATGACCGCCCCCGACCTCGAAACGTTGTTACATAAACTCGATCAGGTTAGCGGCCGGTTGTCATCGAGCCTTGTCCTTCTTTCGTTTAGCATCATCATGGCTGGCGTCATGGTTGCTTCGTCGTTGGGACGCCCGTCAGCACTGCTGCGGAACGTGCCGATGACTGACATTGGCATCGGCATGGCGGCGCTCATGATTGGCTGGTTGCTTTATGTGCTATTCCGGTCGCGAAAGTTTTAGTGCGGGAAAGGGGAGCGAGTCCCCTTTCGTACTTTTATTGAACGGTGTTGGCTGCGTCTTGGACTTGTTGTTGCAACTGCCCGAGCTGTTGCTGCAGTTGTTGTTGGACTTGTTGTTGCTGTTGCTGTTGTTGAAGTTGTTGCTGCAGCTGTTGCAGTTGTTGCTGGCCCGCCTGGTTTTGCGTCTGTTGGGCTAAACTGCTTTGCAACTGGGAAAACGTTTGCTGGATTTGTTGAATTTGGCTTTTCAGTTGACCGAACTCTGCAGCAAATTCCGTCTTTTGCTGTTTGACGATGCTTTCGACAATCTCCTTTGTTTTTCGATCCATAAAACGAACCCCTCTTTAGAAATATTGTTGTTGTTGGCCGAGCTGCATTTGCGGTTGCTGCTGTTGTCCTTGTTGGCCGAATTGCATTTGCGGTTGCTGCTGTTGTCCTTGTTGGCCGAGCTGCATTTGCGGTTGTTGCTGCTGCCCTTGTTGGCCGAATTGCATTTGCGGTTGTTGCTGCTGCCCTTGTTGGCCGAATTGCATTTGCGGTTGTTGCTGTTGCCCTTGTTGGCCGAATTGCATTTGCGGTTGCTGCTGCTGTCCTTGTTGACCGAATTGCATTTGCGGTTGTTGCTGCTGCCCTTGTTGGCCGCCTGACATTTGCCGCAAATATTGCGCCGCTTGGTTGATGGCTTGGTTCATTTGCGCAAACGCCCGGTTGCTTTGGATGTATTGCGCTGCCTGGTTTAAAATTTGCGTTGCCTGCTGGATGGCTTGCTGGAGCAGCTGATCCGCTTGTTGTTGGGCTTGCTGGGCTTGTTGGCTGAAATATTGAATTTGCTGGAGCAGTTGGTTCGTTTGCGGATTTTGCTGCATTTGCATACCTTGCTGGGCTTGCTGCAGCAACTGGCCCATCGATTGTTGAATGCGATTCAGTTCGTTGCGCAACACGGCAAACTCAGCGGCAAACTCTTCTTTCGCTTTCCCTTTAGCGAGCGCCTCAACGGCCTCTTTTGTTTTCGAATCCATACTTCCCACTCCTTACCAGTTAAGATGTTGGCCCGCCCCTGCGGCGGACAGACATTATTATTTCGCTGCCTTGCGTCGATTTATTCTCGTCATAAATTCCGTCTTTTGGCCTATACTAACGCTGTATGCTGCGAGGAGGTTTGGCGGTTGCAAAATGACGGAGGAATTGATGATGGGTGTTTCACTATGGACCATTCGGGTCGTGGAAATGATTGCCGTGGCGGTCAGTGCAGCGGGAAGTATTTGGATCATGAGGCATGACAAAAAGCGCTATGGTGTTCTTTATGCACTAAGCGCCGCTGTCGGCATTCTCCTTTGTCTTGCGTTTGTGTTTGCGGGTTTTTATACATTCCCGGTCAAATTGATTCCGCATCCGCCAATTCCACTCATTGAAATGTTGACTGTCGTTCCGTTTTTCACCTTGCTTGGGGTGAGGTACAGCCCAAAGGAGTGGGCGTGGAAGCTGCCGTTTTATTTTGCGGGTGTGCAGGTGATTATGACGCTTGAGCTTGTCGCCCTCCTTTCACCGCTGCGGCTGATCGAGTACAACGAGCAATGGGACGCGTGGGATTCGTATACCGCATGGTGGCTGTATTTGCTTTTGTTTGAGTGGATCGGGGGGAACATCGTTCCCGCTGACGCGCGCGCCCGCTTGCTGCTTCCTCGTTCCGCTACGGGCGGTGGGGCTGGATCATCGTTCATGCCGTGGCGATGGCGACCGTCTTTTTAGCCGGGGTTTACACAGGGTGGAGCATAAGCAGCCGTTAGCTGGAAACGCCGCCCGCAATGACGGGCAGCGGGGGAGACAAAGGGCTCAGCTGCGCGCTTGGACGCGAACGAGAAAGCGGGTTACTCCATAGGCGATGAATACGATGGCTAAGTCAATTAAAAAGAGGTGAAACTTGTGCAATCCCCGGTGCAAGTCGAGCAACCCGAGCCATTGTTCAAGCGAAGCGAGCCCAAACGCGAAGACCGCACTGAGCAAAAGCGTATATGCATAAAAGTTTTTGTTGCGGTTCGTGCAATACTGGTAAAGCAGCAAAAAGCCAACCGGCAGCACCGAGGCGGTAATGTTTAAGGCAAACGGCAAAAACGGTGTCAAAAAATAGCGAGGAGACAAGTACATCGCGTTTTCTAAGGCGATGTACGCATATGTCCACAATATATGAACCGTATACCCGAAGAAAAACACTTCCAAAATGCGCCTCCGGTCAACCGTGAAAACGAGCAGAAGCACCGGAGCGACAAGAAAAACGACAATGAGCCAAAACTGCCATGTTCCGACGTTGGAATAGTCGTTCCAATATGACTGAAGCAGATCGTGCAGCTTGCTGCGGCTGTCGTCGATCGCATTCCAATAGCCATGAATACTCATAAAACATTCCCCCTTGCACGTTTATGATTTCACATAGCCGGTCAAATATGTGGAAAGGGTTCGGCCTAAAAGCTGGAAAAAAGCGGCCGGCTGTTTTAGAGGCTGGGGGGTTCGGGAAGGATACAAGAACAAGTGCCGATTTTGGCCTGGGCCGCCCGAGGGCAACGGCAGCCTATTTTTGGCGATTTTGCCGCAGCAAAGAAGGATTTTCATTTTGCGGCAGCGAAACTAGTACAGCGAAAAGGAGAACGAAGGAAGGAGAGGAACCTGATGTCCATTGTCAACCCAAGCCGTGAAGAAATCGGCGAAATTTTGCAGAAAGCGAAGCGGATTGCGGTAGTTGGTTTATCGAACAACCCGGAGCGCGAGTCGTATATGGTGGCGAAAGCGATGAAAGATGCCGGATATGAAATTATTCCCGTCAATCCGATGATTGATGAATGGGAAGGCATTCCGGCGGTCGACAAGCTGACGGATATCGAAGGGCATGTCGACATCGTCGATGTGTTTCGCCGTTCCGAACATTTGCCGGAGCTCGCCCGCGAGTTTGTGCAAATCGACGCGGATGTGTTTTGGGGACAGCTTGGTGTCGTCAATGAAGAAGCATACGCGTTTTTAAAAGAAAAAGGCTATACGGTGATTATGGACCGCTGCATTAAAGTGGAACATGCGCTCACAAAACGCGCATAACGATTGAAACGACCATCTTCTCTAAGATGGTCCTTTCGTTTTTCAGGCGTCGTTGTCCGATTTTGTCACGTAGTGTCAAAAGACAATGGACAGCTGGGCATTTTATGATACAATAAAACAGAAACAGATGTTCTTGTTTTGGCAGGAAGGGGTGGCCTTGTGGCAAAACAGTCGATATACGAATATAACGAAGATGCCATTCAAGTGTTAGAAGGGCTTGAGGCGGTGCGGAAACGGCCGGGGATGTACATCGGCAGCACCGACAGCCGCGGGTTGCATCATCTTGTTTATGAAATCGTCGATAACTCGATCGATGAAGCGTTAGCCGGATATGGGAACTACATTTTGGTGCAAATACATAAAGACAACAGCATCACCGTCCTCGATGAAGGGCGCGGCATGCCGGTCGGGATGCATAAGCTTGGCAAGCCGACGCCGGAGGTCATTTTGACGGTGCTCCATGCCGGGGGCAAGTTCGGCCAAGGCGGCTATAAAACGAGCGGCGGCTTGCACGGGGTCGGGGCCTCGGTCGTCAACGCCTTGTCCGAGTGGCTTGTCGTCACGATTCACCGCGATGGCTTCATTTACCGTCAGCGGTTTGAGCATGGCGGCAAGCCGGTCACAACGCTTGAAAAAATCGGGATGACGGACAAAACCGGAACGGTAATCCAATTTAAACCTGACCCGACGATTTTCAGCACAACGGTATTCGATTATGAAATATTGGGCGAACGGCTGCGCGAATCGGCCTTTTTGTTAAAAGGGCTGAAAATTGAGCTCGTGGATGAACGGACCGGCATGCGCGACGTCTTTCACTATGAAAATGGCATTGAAGCGTTTGTCGCCTATCTGAATGAAGAAAAAGACGTGCTTCATCCGGTTGTGTATTTTGCTGGCGAGCAAAACGGCATTGAAGTCGAGTTTGCGTTTCAGTTCCATGACGGCTACTCGGAAAACGTCTTGTCGTTTGTCAACAACGTGCGCACAAAAGACGGCGGGACGCATGAAGCCGGGGCGAAAACGGCGATGACGCGCGTTTTTAACGAATACGCCCGCCGCGTCGGCTTGCTCAAGGAAAAGGATAGAAATTTAGAGGGGGCCGATATTCGCGAAGGGCTGTCGGCGGTCGTCTCGGTGCGCATCCCGGAGCATTTGCTGCAGTTTGAGGGGCAGACGAAAGGGAAGCTCGGGACGAGCGAAGCGCGTTCGGCCGTCGATGCGGTTGTTTCCGAACAATTGACATACTTTTTGCAAGAAAATCCGGACGTGAGCGCGATGCTCATTAAAAAGGCGATCCGGGCGTACCAGGCGCGCGAAGCGGCCCGCAAAGCGCGCGAGGAAGCGCGCAGCGGCAAAAAGCGGAAAGGAAAAGAGGCGCTTTTAAGCGGCAAGCTGACACCAGCGCAAGGGCGCAATCCGCAAAAAAACGAGCTGTATTTGGTGGAAGGCGATTCGGCGGGCGGCTCGGCCAAACAAGGGCGTGACCGCCGCTTCCAAGCAGTGCTGCCGCTGCGCGGGAAGGTCATCAATACAGAAAAAGCGAAGCTTGGCGACATTTTGAAAAACGAGGAAATCAATACGATCATTCATGCCATTGGCGGCGGCGTCGGCGCTGATTTTTCGCTTGAGGACATTAACTACGACAAAGTGATCATTATGACCGACGCCGACACGGACGGCGCTCATATTCAAGTGTTGCTCTTGACGTTTTTTTACCGCTACATGCGCCCGCTCATTGAAGCGGGGAAAGTGTACATCGCCTTGCCCCCGCTTTATAAAATCAGCAAAAAAAGCGGCAAAAAGGAAGTCATCGAATACGCATGGACGGATGAGCAATTGCGGGAAATCACGAAACGAATGGGCCGCGGCTATACGATTCAGCGCTACAAAGGGCTTGGCGAGATGAACGCCGACCAATTGTGGGAAACGACGATGAATCCGGAAACGCGCACGTTGATCCGCGTGCGCATTGAAGATGCGGCCCGCGCCGAGCGGCGGGTGACGACGCTCATGGGTGACAAGGTCGAACCGCGTCGCAAATGGATTGAAACGCATGTTGCCTTTGGGCTTGAGGAAGAGCCAGGGTGGATCGGCTGATGGCGGCGCGAAAAGGCGCCGCCATGATTGCGCCGACGTCTTGTAGGAAAGGAGAGGTATGATGGCAGAGCGATTGTTGGAATTGCCGTTAGAAGACGTGCTTGGCGACCGCTTTGGCCGCTACAGCAAATACATTATCCAAGACCGGGCGCTGCCCGATGCACGCGATGGGTTAAAGCCGGTGCAGCGCCGCATTTTGTATGCCATGTACGTGGAAGGCAATACGGCGGACAAACCGTTTCGCAAAGCGGCGAAAACGGTCGGGAACGTGATCGGCAACTTCCATCCGCACGGCGACTCGTCCGTGTATGAGGCGATGGTGCGGATGAGCCAGGACTGGAAGCTGCGCAACGTGCTGATTGAAATGCATGGCAACAACGGCAGTGTAGACGGCGATCCGCCGGCGGCGATGCGTTATACGGAAGCGCGTCTGTCGGCCATTGCCGCTGAACTGCTTCGCGACATTGACAAACAAACGGTCGCGTTTGTGCCGAACTTTGATGATACGACGGAGGAGCCGACGGTTTTGCCGGCGATGTTTCCGAATTTGTTGGTAAACGGATCCACCGGCATTTCCGCCGGCTATGCGACCGACATTCCGCCGCATGCGCTCGGCGAGGTGATCGATGCTGTCCTGATGCGCATTGACCGGCCGGATTGCACGGTTGACGACTTGATGACCGTTCTTCCCGGTCCTGATTTTCCGACCGGCGGCATCATCCAGGGGAAAGACGGCATTCGCAAAGCGTACGAAACGGGGCGCGGCAAAATCATCATCCGCGCCAAGGCGGCAATCGAGCAGGCGAGAGGCGGCAAAAGGCAGATTGTCATCACCGAGCTGCCGTATGAAGTGAACAAGGCGAATTTGGTGAAAAAAATCGATGAGCTTCGTTTGGACAAAAAGCTCGACGGCATCGCCGACGTCCGTGATGAAACGGACCGGAACGGGCTGTCGATCGTCATTGAGCTGAAAAAAGACGCCGATGCCGAGGCGATTCTCAGCTATTTATACAAAAACACCGATTTGCAAGTGCCATACAGCTTTAACATGGTGGCGATCCATGAACGTCGGCCGAAGCTGATGAGCCTGCCGGAGCTGTTGGATGCATACATCGCCCACCGGAAAGACGTCGTCACAAACCGCTCGCATTTTGAGCTTAACAAAGCGAATGAGCGAAAACATATTGTTGACGGCTTGATCAAAGCGCTCTCGATTTTGGACGAGGTGATCGCGACGATTCGCGCGTCAAGCGACAAGCGCGATGCGAAAGATCGGCTGATGGCGAACTACGGGTTCACCGAGGCGCAGGCGGAAGCGATCGTGACGCTTCAGCTGTACCGGCTGACCAACACCGATATTACCGCACTTCGGCAGGAAGCAAAAGAGCTCGACAAAACGATCGCTGAATTGACCGCGATTTTAGCCGATGAGAAAAAGCTTCTTATGGTCATTCAAAAAGAGTTGAAGTCGATGAGAAAACAATATGCGGATGAACGGCGAACGGTGATTGAAGAGGAAATTGAGGAGCTGAAAGTGAACGTTGAAGCGCTCATCTCGGCCGAAGATGTGATTGTCACGGTGACAAAGGAAGGGTATGTGAAACGGACGAGCTACCGTTCCTACAGCGCATCGAACGGTCAGGACATCGGCATGAAGGAAACCGACCGCCTGCTCGCTCAACTGGAGATGAATACGACCGATGTGCTCTTATTGTTTACCCGTCGTGGCTATTATTTGTATTGCCCGGTGCATGCGCTGCCGGATATCCGCTGGAAAGACGTTGGCCAGCATATTTCAAGCTTGATTCCGCTCGAGCGCGATGATGAACTTGTCGCCGCTGTTCCTGTTTTCTCATTTGAGACGGATAGACAGCTTGTCTTTGTGACCAAGCAGGGGATGGTGAAACGGACCGAACTTTCCCAATATCAAGTGCAGCGCTACACACGCCCGCTTGTGGCGATCAATCTGAAAGACGATGATGAAGTAACCGCCGTCTATGCGACCGACGGCCGTGGTCTCATTTGGTTGGCGACGCATGATGGGTATGCGCTATTGTTTGCCGAAGAAGAAATCAGCTTGGTCGGCGTGCGTGCGGCCGGGGTGAAAGGCATTCAACTAAAAGAAGGCGATTTTGTCGCCGCCGCCTGTCCGATTCGTTCCGAAGACTGCGGTTCCCTCATTGTCGTAACGCAGCGTGGGGCGGTGAAAAAAATGGCGTTAAGCGAGTTTGAGCCATCCTCGCGCGCTAAACGCGGCGTGCGAATCGTGCGCGAAGTGAAATCGAACCCGCATCGAGTAGTTATGGCCATTCTCGTTGATGAGAGCGGGGGGACGGTCGGAATCCGGACGGAAAAAGGGGTCATCGAGACGGTGGAGGCCGCTTCGCTTCGCCTGTCGGACCGCTACAGCACCGGATCGTTCGTCATCGATACAGATGAGGCGGGGACGGTGGCAGACGTCTGGAAAGAGCCGGTGAAGGGGATTGGCAAAGGAGAAGAAGGATGAAGCGGAAAGGGGGCGGACCGTTCGGATGTGCCTGCCGGGCGGCGCGCGCGTTGTTCGATGGCGGGGAAACAGCGGGCGAAAGCCCCGCGCCTTCCAACCAACGCTTGTTTGCCGCCAAGCGAACCGGCGGGAAGAACCGCCCGTCCATGCCGGGGACTGATCAACAAAATAGGCAACGAAAAAGGGCGCTCCTTTTCATGGCGCCCTTTTTCTATTGTGGCATTTCCATTCGGGAAGTGGATGGCTGCGCTTTTACCAAAACTTCCACCATTTGTCCGCCCGGGTTCGGGCGGTGCTGGCGCTTGCCGCTGTTTG
Source organism: Geobacillus sp. BK01 (assembly GCF_052220245.1). NCBI lineage: Bacteria > Bacillati > Bacillota > Bacilli > Caryophanales > Anoxybacillaceae > Geobacillus > Geobacillus sp. BK01. The sequence goes on along the minus strand of NZ_JBQPTH010000007.1, from coordinate 24,691 downwards.
GCGGAAGGAAAGGACGAGTTCCCGGAACGCTTTCTCCCGTTCCAAAATGCGCTGTTCCAACCGTTTCCGCTCTTCCTCCTGTCTTGTCTTTTCCTCGTGGCAAAACGCGACGACCGTTTCCAAATGTTCATGCAGCTGTTCGGTTTTTTGCTGCCAAGCTTCTTTGTAATCATGAAGCGAGCGGTGCACCGTTTCGGCGGCTGCTCTCGTTTGCTCGCCGATATCATCAAGCTTCCCTTTTACCTCATCCATCGCCTGCCGCACGACCGCTGTTGTTTCCCGCTTTAAGGCATCGACGATCTCATCTTTCATGCGGGCAGCGAGCTGCTCGGCTATGTATGGAGCGCCATGGCGCAACAAGCGGGGAACATCGATAATTTCCCCTTCCATCACCGCCGATTCCGGGGGAGAGGACGGTTCATTGGCTTGTTTCAATTCCGCAGCGATCTCGTGCAGGCTGCGGCCGTCGGCGAGCAGCGTCTGGATTTGGCGGAACCGGTTGACGAGCTCTTCAGTGTAAATGCGCGCTCCTTGGGAAGTGCGTGGAATCGTAATCCATTCAGCAAGTTGCTTTTCCCATTGTTTCAAGTCGCGGGCTGTGACCCCGATTTTTTTCGCCGCTTCGCGGAGCGTATATGTTTTCATGGCGTTCCCCTCTTCCTTTTTTTCTCGTTTAGGATGACTATGTTTTATTTTCCCACTTGGTCGTTTATTTTCCTGCTGTTTGACAAAACATAACAAAAGAAGTGGAAGTTAGTGAAAAACAAACAATGATTGTCGACATATGCAAGTTTTTATCGAAAGACGTTGACAAACCTGTATATACAAGATAAAATAAGTTTGTGTTGTATATACAAGTTTGTAACCGATTGCTGAAAGCGATTTAACACAATCGGAAGCGGGAGAAAGAAAAAGGAGGCATGCGTGATGGGGGCATATGAGCAAACAGCCGCGCAAATCGTCGAGGCCATCGGCGGCAAGGAGAACATTGTTGCCGCCACACATTGTGTGACCCGGCTTCGGTTTGCGCTCAAAGACGAAGGGAAAGTTGACAAAGAGGCGCTCGAACGCATTGACGTCGTCAAAGGATCGTTTTCGGCTAACGGCCAGTTTCAAGTCGTCATCGGCCAAGGGCTTGTGGATAAAGTGTATAACGACCTTGTTGAACTGACGGGCGTCGGACGGGCGACAAAGCAGGAAATAAAAGATGCGGCGGAAGCGAAGCTCAACCCGCTGCAACGTGCGATCAAGACGCTCGCCGACATTTTTATCCCGATTTTGCCGGCGATCGTGACAGCTGGTTTGTTAATGGGGATTAACAACGTTTTAACCGGACCAGGTATTTTTTATGAAGGGAAATCGTTTGTCGACGTGCATCAACAATGGGCTGATTTGGCGAACATCATCAACTTGATCGCCAATACAGCGTTCGTCTTCCTGCCTGGTTTGATCGGTTGGTCGGCGGTGACGAAATTCGGCGGCAGTCCGCTGTTGGGAATTGTTCTTGGCTTGATGCTCGTCCACCCGGATTTGTTGAATGCTTGGGGCTGGGGGGCGGCGAAACAAGAAGGGGAAATTCCAGTTTGGAATTTATTTGGGCTTGAAGTGCAAAAAGTCGGCTACCAAGGGCAGGTATTGCCGGTGTTGGTGGCTTCGTACGTATTGGCGAAAATCGAGCTGTTTTTGCGCAAGCGCATTCCGGATGCGTTTCAACTGTTGCTTGTCGCACCGCTTGCACTGCTTGTTACAGGTTTCTTGGCATTTATCGCCATTGGTCCTGTCACGTTTACAATCGGGAATGCGATTACGAGCTTGTTTGTCGGGATTTTTGACAATGTTCCAGCCATTGGCGGTTTGCTGTATGGCGCGTTGTATGCGCCGCTTGTCGTCACCGGGATGCACCATACGTTCTTGCCGGTTGACTTGCAGTTGATCACCAGCACAGGCGGTACGTTCTTATGGCCGATTTTGGTCATGTCGAACATCGCTCAAGGCTCTGCGGCATTGGCGATGATGTTCGTCGCTAAAGACGAAAAGCTGCGCGGATTGTCGTTTACCTCCGCCGTCTCGGCCTATCTCGGCATTACCGAGCCAGCGATGTTCGGGGTCAACTTGCGCTTCCGTTTCCCGTTTATTGCCGCTATGGTCGGAGCGGCGATAGCAGGAATGTTTATCACGATCAATAAAGTTATCGCGCCATCGATCGGTGTCGGTGGTTTGCCGGGCTTCTTGTCGATCGTGCCGCAGAAATGGCTCCCGTTCTTTATCGGGATGGCGATTGCGATCGCGGTGCCGTTTGTGCTGACGTTTATCTTCGGCAAAGTGCGCAAAGCTGCACGCTAACGGTACATTCATAGAAGTAAAAGAACGATGTGCTAAATGATCAGTTTGCTGACATACCATTGGCCGCCAACGCCAATGGTATGTTTTTCATTCATTGTTGAAGTCAACGAACGAGGTGAAAAAACGTGTCAACAACACCATGGTGGAAAAAAGCGGTTGTGTATCAAATTTATCCGAAGAGCTTCCGTGATACGAACGGGGACGGCATCGGCGATTTGCCCGGGATCATCGAAAAGCTCGATTATTTGAAAGAACTTGGCGTTGACGTGATTTGGCTGACGCCGATTTATGCGTCGCCGCAGCGCGACAACGGCTATGACATCAGCGACTATTTCGCCATTCATCATGCGTACGGGACGATGGCTGACTTTGACCGCTTGCTTAATGAGGTGCATGCGCGCGGCATGAAGCTTGTCATGGACATGGTCGTCAATCATACGTCGACCGACCATGAATGGTTCAAGCAGGCGAGTGTATCCAAGACGAGTCCGTACCGCCATTTTTACATTTGGCGCGACCCGAAGCCGGACGGCAGCGCGCCGAACAACTGGCAGTCGAAATTCGGCGGTTCGGCGTGGGAATATGATGAACAAACTGGGCAATATTATTTGCATTTGTTCGATGTGACACAAGCCGACTTGAATTGGGAAAACGAAGAACTGCGCCGCTGCATTTACGAGATGATGCATTTTTGGCTGCAAAAAGGGGTCGACGGCTTCCGGCTCGATGTCATCAACTTGCTGTCCAAAGACCAGCGCTTCCCGGACGATGACGGCTCGATTCCACCGGGCGATGGACGCCGCTTCTATACGGACGGGCCGCGCATCCACGAGTTTTTGCAAGAGATGAACCGGGAAGTGTTTTCTCAATATGACGTCATGACCGTCGGGGAAATGTCGTCGACGACGATCGACCATTGCATCCGTTACACGAATCCGAAAAACCGCGAACTCAATATGACGTTTAACTTCCATCACTTGAAAGTCGATTACCCGAACGGGGAAAAATGGGCGGTCGCCCCGTTTGATTTCCTCGCCTTAAAACGCATTTTGTCGGAGTGGCAAGTGCGGATGCACGAAGGCGGGGGCTGGAACGCGCTTTTTTGGTGCAACCACGACCAGCCGCGCATTGTGTCGCGCTACGGCGATGACGGGACGTATTGGAAAGAGTCGGCGAAAATGTTGGCGACGGCGATTCATCTTATGCAAGGGACGCCATACATTTACCAAGGCGAAGAAATCGGCATGACCGACCCGAAATTCACCGATATTCGCGATTACCGGGACGTCGAGTCGCTTAATATGTACCGGATTTTGCTTGAAGAAGGCAAAAGTGAACAAGAGGTGTTAGACATTTTGCAGCGGAAGTCGCGCGACAATTCGCGCACGCCGATGCAATGGGACGACAGCGCTCATGCCGGTTTCACATCCGGGACGCCGTGGATTCGCGTCGCCGACAACTATCGGCACATCAACGTAAAACAGGCGCTTGCCGATCGTGATTCGATTTTTTATCACTATAAGCGGCTGATTGAGATGCGCAAGCAGTATGACATTATTACGACCGGCCGCTACGAGTTGCTCCTTGCCGACGATCCGCACCTTTTCGCCTATATGCGCCATGGTGACGGGGAGAAGCTGCTTGTCGTCAATAACTTTTATCCGGTCAAAACGACGTTCGTGCTGCCAAAAGAAGCGGGAGCGGACGGTTGGAAGGGCGAGCGGCTGTTGTCCAACTATCCGGATTCACCGGACGATTTTCGCCGCATCGACCTGCGTCCGTACGAATCAGTCGTTTATCTTCTGCGCCGTCCATGATACAATACAGACGGTGATGATCATGCATGAAAACAAATATTTAGCCATTTATCACGATCTCGTTTCCCGCATCCGTCATGGGGAATGGAAGGCGTACGATAAGCTGCCGTCAGAAAATGAGCTGGCTGTCCGGTATGAGACATCGCGCGAGACGATTCGCAAAGCGCTCAACTTATTGTCCGAGCACGGATACATCCAAAAAATGAAAGGAAAAGGGTCGATTGTGCTTGATGTCGGCAAATACGACTTTCCGGTCTCCGGGCTTGTCAGCTTCAAAGAGCTGGCGCAAACGATGAAACAGCCGGTGCGGACGATCGTCCATGAACTGGCGGTCGTGAAGCCGGACGGCGAGCTTCGGCAGCAGCTTCGCGCATCAAGCAAAGATGATGTTTGGAAAGTCGTGCGCGTCCGCGAAATCGGCGGGGAGCGGATCATTTTAGATAAAGATTTTTTCTTAAAAAAATATGTTCCGGTATTGACGAAAGAGATTTGCGAAGACTCAATTTATGAATATTTGGAAACGAAACTTCATTTGCCGATCAGCTTCGCGAAAAAGGAAATGTCGGTCGATGAGGCAACGGAGGACGACCGCCGCTATTTGGATCTAAATGGCGATGACCGCGTCGTTGTCGTGAAAAACTACGTCTATTTAAACGATGCGGCCTTGTTTCAATACACGGAATCGCGGCACCGGCTTGACAAGTTTCGTTTTGTCGACTTTGCCCGTCGGAAATGACGAAGTCCGACCGTGCGCTAGCAAGTTGGGCGGCAAGCTTCATGTTTTTCTGGGACTGGCCTAAAACGCATTCGCGTTGTAGATCAGTCCCATCTTTATTTCGGCGCTCTAGTCGTGGGGGAAACAAATAAACAATAAAATAAAACTATGTTCTAAATAATCATTAAAAATCATAAACAATCTACATTATGGCTATCCTTGTTAACAACGGCATCAGAAAGGGGGCGCCGACGTGGAAGGAACCTGGTGGTCGCTGTTGCCTTTTCTTCTCATCATTCCACTTGCTGTTTGGCTGAAAGAAATTTTGCCCGGCCTCGTTGTCGGTCTGCTTGTCGGGGCGCTCTGCCTTGAGCAGTCGGTCATTGGGGCCATCGAGCGAACCGTCTCCGCCATTCTTCATTCGCTTAGCGATCTTGAACATATCAAAGTAGCAGCGTTTTTATATTTGTTCGGTTCGCTTGTCGGCATGATGCAAATTACCGGCGGGATCAAAGGGTTTGTCGAAAGGCTTTCCGGGCGCATCCGCACGAAGCGCGGGCTGCTTTTATTCGTTTGGCTGACAGTGCCGGTAACGTTTTTCATGCCGATGTTCCGCATTATGCTGCTTGGGCCGGTGATGAAGGCGGTGCTTCGCCAGTTTCGCATCGACCGTCGCCGCATGGCGTACATCATCGATGTCTCGACTGAGCCGATCATCGTGCTGTTGCCGGCGGCGACGGCGTTTGTCGGCTTCATGACCTCAGTGGTGGCGGCAGCGCTGGCGCAAAACGATATTCGTGAATCAGCGTATGATATGTTTTTACGCAGTTTGCCATACAACTTGTTTGCCATTATCACCCTTATTGTCGGGCTGTTGACGACGTTGTTGAACATTCGGATTGGCAGACCGCAGGCCAAAAAAGGGGAAGGCGAAACGAATGAACTGCACGGTCTCGGGCTGCGCAAAGAACTGGCGCTTATCGCCGGAGAGCCGCTTCATCTTTTCGTCCCGTTGGCGCTGCTGCTCGGATTAACGTTTGTCTTTTTTGTCTATGACGGCCGTCAGCGTGGAGCGCGCGATTGGCTTGAGGCGTTTTCCGAAGCCGATGCGACATGGGCGATGCTTTTGGCGCTGTTTGTAACGATCCTATTGTCCATGGTGTTTTACTTGTGGCGCAAGCAGTCGCTCTCGGAACTCATTTATCATTTTTTCGCCGGGGGCAACGAGCTTATGGCGCCGATCGGCATGTTGATTCTCGTTTGGGCCGTATCGGCGGTAGCCGGGGAGCTCGGATTCACTGCTTACGTGGCCTCGACGTTTGGGACATGGCTTCCCGGGCCGTTCGTGCCGGCGGCCGTGTTTTTAGCCGGCTCGTTTCTGTCCTATTTTATCGGGTCGTCATGGGGGACGTGGGGCATTTTCATGCCCCTTGGCGTCACACTCGCCCATGCGACCGGAGCGCCGCTTGAGATGACCGTCGGCGCGGTGTTTGCGAGCGGAACGTTCGGTGCGTTCGCTTCACCGCTCGGCGATACAACGATTACAACGGCGGCAATTATGGATATGGATTTGATGAGTTATGCAAAATATAAGTTGCGCATCTCCCTCATTTGTGCTGGGCTGTCGCTCGCTGGGTACGTGCTTTTGCCGCTTTGGGTCGGTTAGAAGACGCGTTTCCGCCCAGCCTTTCTTTCGCCTTATTTATAATATAACACCATGTTCTAATTAATCAATATTAAAAACAAAACAGTTGCATCATAAAGCAAATCAAGCTATGATAAAAACAACATACTGACTAGTCGGTAGTCAAGTGTTCAGGATGATCCACGCATCGAACGCTTGGCTCCATCTAAGAAGGGGAGAGGGAGAGAAATGAAAACACATACGATCACAATTAATCCTCGCTTTTGCGAAACTGACGCGCTCGGGCATTTAAGCAATATCAGCTATTTCATTTATTTGGAGGAAGCGCGCACCCGCTTATTCGATGAATTAAGCTATGGAGGACGAACTGGCAATTGGCATTTTATTTTGGCGTCTGCGAAATGCGATTTTGTCAATCAAGGGTTTTTTGGCCGGCGACTCCGTGTCGAAACGAACGTCTCCCGCATCGGTCATAAAAGTTTTCAATGCATTCACCGCATTATTGAAGAAGAGACTGGCCAACTGATCGCCATCGGGGAAGCGGCGGTCGTCTACTTCAACTTCCATACGCAAATGAGCGAACCGCTTCCAGATGACTTGCGGGCGTTGCTTGCGCAATACCTCGTCTCCGCTGTCGAGGAGACAAATTCATCTGTTCGCTGCGAAAAACAATGACTATGTTTAGGTTGCGTCACCCGCCGGCAGGGCGGGTTTTTTTGCCTTTGTTCGTTTTCTCTGGACCGAACCGCCCAATGGCCACATATTGTATGAGTAAGTTGACCCGGAAAGGAGAACGATGCCGGTGATTCACGCAAAAATTGGAAGCGCCACCTATACGTGTCGCGGCGAGCTCGAGGACCACTTCCAACCGTTTCGCGACGGAACAATCGGCCGGTTTCATCCGTTTTCTACGCCGTTTGGCGAACAGCGGCTCATCTACGCCGACTGGACGGCGAGCGGACGGCTGTACCGGCCGATTGAAGAGAAAATGGTTCGCGAACTTGGTCCATTTGTCGGCAACACGCATACGGAGTCAAATGTGACCGGAACAAAAATGACGCTTGCGTATCAATACGCCAAAGACATCATCAAACAGCACGTTCACGCCGGGAGGGACGACGTATTGATCATGCAAGGAGCCGGCATGACGAGCGCCGTCAACAAACTGCAGCGCCTGCTTGGCTTGCGCGTACCGGAACGATGGAAGCCGCATCTTCCGCTTACAGATGATGAGCGTCCGGTCGTCTTCGTCACCCATATGGAGCATCATTCGAATTTATTGTCATGGGCCGAAACGATCGCTGAAGTCGTCACGATTCGGCCCACCGCCAACGGTGGGGTTGATCTTGATCATTTGCGCGAGCTGCTCAAGCGCTACCGGCAGAGGCCGCAAAAAATCGGCGCATTCACCGCCTGCTCGAACGTCACTGGTCTAGAGACGCCGTATCACGAATTGGCCAAACTCATGCATGAATACGGCGGACTTTGTTTTGTCGATTTTGCCGCTTCCGCTCCGTACGTCCGCATCGATATGCACCCGGATGATCCACTCGAAAAGCTCGATGCCATTTATTTTTCTCCGCATAAGTTTCTCGGTGGGCCGGGAAGCGCCGGCGTGCTTATTTTTGACAGTCGGTTGTACGACCAGAAGGCGCCGGACCATCCGGGCGGCGGGACGGTGTATTGGACTGATCCATGGGGGCATTATGAGTACGTGGAAGCAGTCGAAGAGCGGGAAGACGGGGGAACACCGCCATTTTGGCAAACGATCAAAGCAGCGCTCGCCATCCAACTGAAAGAGCAGATGAATATCACGAAGATGGGCGCCCGGGAAAAAGAACTCGTTTCGCTCCTGCTGCCGGCGTTACAGGACATCCCTGGTGTTCATGTGCTAGAAGGACATCGGAGCGACCGTCTTGGCATTGTTTCGTTCGTGATCGAGGGACTTCATTATAATCTTGTCGTCAAACTGCTTAACGACCGCTTCGGCATTCAGGCACGCGGTGGTTGCTCATGCGCCGGCCCGTACGGCCATTATTTGCTTGGCATTGATCAAGAACAGTCGGCTGCCTTGCTGAAGGAAGTCAAAAGCGGAAACGCCCTCGCCAAACCGGGTTGGATACGTCTATCGCTCCACCCGACGATGACGAATGAAGAAGTGTATGCGATCATTCGCGCCGTCCGCCAAATCGCCCGCTATGGCCGCCGCTGGCAAGATGAATACGAATACGATGCGGCAAAAAACGAGTTTGTCCACCGTGGTGATGACCGGTATATCCGGCATTTTTTCCTCTTTTAATGGCCGTCTGGAAGCAGGAACGGCTCCATTTCAGACCGGGAAGTCTCCCGCCTCTTAGCATGAGCATAGACGGGGGAGCGTTTTGGTTTTCACCCCTAATCAAAACCGGTACAATGAAATCATCTCAACAACAAAAGAAGGAGAGAGCTGATGAACGAATTGTACCATTTGATCGTGAGGACTGAGCGGGAACGGGAACTGTACGAACAGGCGCGGCACCTCGCCGGGCGGTTCGCGGCGCGAGCGGCGAATTATGACGAACAGGCGGAGTTTCCTTTTGCCGATTTTGCCGATTTAAAGGAAGCGGGTTTCCTTTCGTTCACTGTTCCAACTGAATACGGCGGCCAAGGGGCGTCGCTTTATGAGTTGGTGTTGGTGCAAGAAGTGCTTGCCCAAGGCAGCGGTGCTACCGCCTTGTCGTTCGGGTGGCATGCGAGCATCTTGATGCGTCTGTTTTTGCTTCGCCGCTGGCCGCAATCGATGCTCACCCGCTTGGCCAAAGAGGTGACAGAACACCATGTGCTCATTAACAGCGCCCATTCCGAGCGGGCGACCGGCAGCCCCGCGCGCGGCGGCAAGCCGGAAACGTCCGCCGTCCTTCGCGATGGCCGCTGGGTGCTCCGTGGACGAAAGGCATTTGCGTCGTTAGCTCCGGCGTTGGATTACGTGCTGATTTCGGCCACAATTGAAGACAGCGGCCAAGTCGGGGAATTCCTTGTGCCGATGGCGTCCCCGGGTGTCCGCATCGAGCCCGCATGGAACACGCTCGGCATGCGGGCGACGCGCAGCGACGATCTCATCTTAGATGGTGTCGAGATCGAACCGGAAGCGTTGGTGGAGATGCTGGAGAAACCGACCGGTGCAGTGCCGGCGCAAGGATGGCTTTTGCATGTCCCGGCATGCTACTTAGGGATCGCCATCGCCGCCCGCCATGAGGCGATCCGCTTTGCCCAAACGTACCAGCCGAACACGTTGTCGCAGCCGATCGCCTCAACGCCGGAGGTGCAGCGGAAAATCGCCGAGATGGAGTGGCGCCTCGTTCACGCCCGCCATTTTCTGTACACCATCGCCGACTTGTGGGACCGTTATCCCGACAAACGGTCCGAGATGAAGGAGGAATTGGCAACCGCCAAGCTTGTTGCTACGAACACCGCGCTTGAGGTCGTCGATTGGGCGATGCGCATCGTTGGCGGGCAAAGTTTATTCGCTGATAACCCACTCGGACGCTATTATCGGGATGTCCGCGCCGGTCTGCACAATCCGCCAGCCGATGACTTAACGCTCGCATGGCTGGTAAAACGGGTGTTGGCCAATCACCCGCCAAGCGAACCAAGCAACCATTAAAAGGATTTCCTCTCCAGGGAAAAGGGCGGGAGAAGATGCGGCGGAAATCAAAAAAAGCTGTCCCTAACGCAAGGGCAGCTTTTTTTGATGAAATTACTTCATATCGAGCGCTGAACGCAAAAATTCCGGCAAGGCGAAACATTGGCGGAAGACAGCATCATTGACATATTTCGTATCACTTGGAATCGCCGTCTGCGCCGGAAACTCAAGCGGCCGTTTGGAGCCGATCGTAAAGCTCCACAGCCCGCCCGGATACGTCGGCACAACCGCCGTGTAGACGAGCACGTGCGGGAACAATTCGCGAATGTTGCGGTATGTCCGCTTTAAAATATCCAAATGGAAAATGGGCGACTGGCTTTGGCACACCATCAACCCGTCCTCTTTTAACGCCCGGTGCACGTTGGCATAAAACTCTGGTGAAAACAGCGCCTCAGCCGGGCCGACCGGGTCGGACGAGTCGATCATAATGACATCGTACTCGTGTTCCTTCCCGCGCACAAAGGCGACACCGTCGCCATAAATGAAGTGGACGCGCGGGTCGGATAAATTGCCGGAGACGGCCGGCAAATGTTCTTTGCACGCCCGGACGACCTTCTCATCAATTTCCACCATCTCGATCGCCTCGAGGCGGGCATACTTGGCTGCCTCCCGGGCTGCCCCGCAGTCGCCCCCGCCGATGATCAGCGCCCGTTTGGCTTCCGGATGAAACTGAAGCGGCACGTGCGAGATCATTTCATTATAAATATGGCCGTCAATCGAGGTCGTTTGCACGACGCCGTCTAGCACGAGCATGCGGCCAAAATCATACGAATCCAAAATCATGACATGCTGGTACTCAGACGGCTCGGCAAAGATCACCTCTTTGATCCGGTAGCTGATTTTCAAATTGTCGCGGTCATCTTCGGTGAGCCAAAGCTCTCCGTTGTCCATATGCAAGTAAGGGGGTAAAGCGTTTCCTTGCTGTTTCATTGTTACCTCCTTTGGTTTTGCAGTTTTTTCTCACACCTTTCTAATCTTAATATATTATGCCCGCGGTGGCAAACAAAGGGGTTTACCGGCCGGTGCCGGACGTGTTCATCCCGCCGCCCATGTTCGACGACTGGTTGCGTTTTTCCGGCCGCTCCTCGTCTTGGCCGCAGCCGACACAAAGGCTGACCGCTAACGCGCAAATGGCGGCAAGCGGCATCCATCGTTTTCGCATCCTTTCCTCCTCCTTTCGTTTCAATCATAAACCGAGACGGCGGGCGACGACCGTTGCCGCCCGCTCCCCTGAGACGACCGTCCCTTCCATCGTCGCAAAGTACGGCTGGCGCGTATAGTCTCCCGCCAACGTCAAACCGGGCCCATCTGTTCCTTCGTGCGGCGATGCTTGCTTATAGTGTGCCTGCTTGGGCGCAAAATAAAACTCTCCGGCCGAAGCCGGAGAGCCGTTATTGGCTGTGCCGCCCGCCAAGCAATAGGCGGAGCGGGCCGCGGTTTTCAAGCAAATCGGCAAGCGTATAGGCGTCCAACACCCGCAAAAATGCTTCCAGCGCTTCCTGCAGCACGGAGCGAAGCCGGCAGACAGGCGTCAAGACGCATTCATTGCCATGAGCGGCAAAACATTCGACGAGCGACAAATTGTCCTCGGTTTCGCGGACGACCGCACCGACGACGATCTCCTCCGGTCGTTTCGCAAGGCGAATCCCGCCGTTGCGTCCGCGGATCGTCTCGATGTAGCCAAGCTTTCCGAGCTCATGGACGATTTTGCTTAAATGATGCTCAGAGAGGGAAAACGCAGCGGAAATTTCTTTAATATTTGTTTTTTCGCCTTCATCGAGCGTTCCTAAAAACAGCAGCACACGCAACGCATATTCTGTATAGTTCGTCAGCTGCATGGTCATCCACAACCTTTAGACGAGATGGTTGCTTCCATTGTATCACACCTGTCTCTAGGAGGGAATTGTGAACAATTTGTTAAAGATGCATTTGAAATATTGCTTTTTCACTATGCGTATGGTTGAATAAAACATGTATTTAAAATACATGTTTTTGTGAGGGGATGACACATGGCTACGACAACGGCTTTGCACCCAAAAACGATTGAGATCGTCAAATCGACCGTACCGGTGTTGGAGCAGCACGGCGAACAAATTACCAAACGGTTTTACCAATTGATGTTCTCCAACCATCCGGAATTGTTGAATATTTTCAACCATGCCAACCAAAAACAAGGGCGGCAGCAACGCGCCTTGGCGGCAGCTGTGTACGCGGCGGCGCGCTATATCGATCAATTGGACGCCATTTTGCCGGTCGTGCGGCAAATCGGCCATAAGCACCGGAGTTTAGGCATTAAACCGGAACAATATCCGATTGTCGGAAAGCACTTGCTGATGGCGATCAAGGACGTGCTCGGCGACGCCGCCACTGATGACGTGATGGCGGCTTGGGCGGAAGCGTATGAAGCCATTGCAGCTGTTTTCATTCAAGTAGAGAAGGAGCTTTACGATGAAGCCGCGGCCAAACACGGCGGCTGGCGCGATTTCCGCCGCTTTGTCGTCGCGAAAAAGGTGAAGGAAAGCGACGTCATCACGTCGTTTTATTTCGAGCCGGAAGACGGCGGCGCCATCAGCGACTATTTGCCGGGCCAATATGTGAGCGTAAAACTGGACATCCCTGGTCAAACGTATACGCACATTCGCCAATACAGCTTATCCGACGCCCCCGGCAAAGGGTATTACCGCATCAGCGTCAAACGGGAAGCGGCAACGGCGGAAAAACCGGCCGGCATCGTGTCGAACTATTTGCATGACCACATTCACGAAGGCGATGTCGTCGAGTTAAGCGCTCCAGCCGGCGACTTTACGCTCGACTTGACAAACGAAACGCCGGTTGTGCTGATCAGCGGCGGCGTTGGGGTCACTCCGCTTTTAAGCATGGCGAACACATTGGCCATCCGTCAGCCGAATCGTCCGGTGACGTTTCTTCAAGCTGCCCTAAACGGCCGCGTGCAGGCGTTTGACAAAGAGTTGCGGACGTTGGCCGAACGCCCGTCGTTTGCCTACTATCTCTGTTACGAGTCGCCGTCTGAAGACGACCGCCGTCATCCGCATTTCAGCAAAGAAGGGCGGATCGATCTTGCCTGGATGCAAACGGTTATTCCGACGAAAGACGCTGACTTCTACTTCTGCGGCCCGGTGCCATTTATGAAAACGGTCTACCGCGCCTTAACAGAGTGGGGCGTGCCAGAAGAACGCATCCATTACGAATTTTTCGGCCCGGCCGGCGATTTGACGAAAGACTGACCGATCATTGTTCCATCAACAGGAGGCATCCCCACCAAGGGGATGCCTTTTGTGATGGAGAATATCAACAATTCTCCTATTTGGCGTCAACCTTTGCTACAATGTCTGTAGTGAAAATTTAGGCACAATCTGTTGGCAAGAAGAAAATTTTTCTGTATGATGGAAGGCAAACGACTGCAGGAAAAGGGAGAGAAAATCGATGACGACGTTTCGCCAACATCGCTGGCAATCATTCTTGCAAGGGTATGAACAGCGCGCCCGGCTGCTCATTTCCTGTCCGGACCGCCCAGGCATTGTCGCCGCGGTCACGTCTTTTTTGTATGAACATGGCGCCAATATCGTCGAGTCCAGCCAATACTCGACCGATCCAGAAGGAGGCACGTTTTTCCTCCGCTTGGAGTTTGACTGTCCCAACATTGCCGATCGAAAAGCGGCGATCGAGGCGGCGTTTGCCCCGATCGCCGCTGAGTTCGGCATGGATTGGCAGCTTCGCCTCCATAACGATATTCGGCGGATCGCCATTTTCGTCTCGAAAGCGGAACACTGCTTGCTTGAACTTCTTTGGCAATGGCAGGCAGGCGAACTGATCGCCGATATCGCGCTCGTTGTCAGCAACCACCCGGATTTGCGCGATGCGGTCGAACCGCTCGGCATCCCGTATGTGTACATTCCGGTGACGAAAGAAACGAAAGCCGATGCCGAGGCGGAACAAATTCGTCTGCTTCATGAATATCGCATCGATACGATCGTGCTCGCCCGCTACATGCAAATTTTATCGCCGGCGTTTGTTGCCGAATTCCCGGGGCGGATCATCAACATCCACCACTCATTTTTGCCGGCATTTATCGGCGCCAGGCCGTACGAGCGGGCGTATGAGCGCGGAGTGAAGCTGATCGGCGCTACATCCCACTATGTCACCGATGATTTGGATGAAGGGCCGATCATCGAGCAGGATGTCGCCCGTGTCGATCACCGCCATCACCCTGACGATTTGAAACGGATCGGCCGCTTGATTGAAAAGACGGTGCTCGCTCGGGCGCTCAAATGGCATTTGGAAGACCGGGTCATTATTCACGGCAACAAAACGATCGTGTTTTACTAACAGGCAGCAGGGAAGGACATTTCCTTCCCCTTTGTGATATAATGGAAAGAAAGCGGAACCAAGCAGGAATCCGCCGCCTAGAAAGCGAAATCCAATGGAAAGGAAGGAGGGCATGCAATGGGGGAGAAACGGACGCCTAGCGGTTTTCTGTTAAAACAACGTGCGTTTTTAAAATTATATTTGATTACGTTGACGGAGCAGGAACGGTTGTACGGCCTGAAGCTGCTCGATGTGCTGCGTCAGGAGTTTAAACCGTTCGGTTATCGCCCGAACCATTCAGAAGTGTACAAAGCGCTCCACGATTTAATCGAAGACGGCATTTTAAAACAAGTGAAACAGAAAAAAGAGGGAATGAAGTACCAGGAAGTGGTGTATTACCGGTTCGCCGAGGGCGGGCAGGAAAAAGCGAAACTGTACAAACGGCAGCTGAAAGCGGAACTCGACCGATGCGCGGCGCTCATTCGCAAGGCGATTGAGGACAACTACAGCTAGGAGCGCCCTGTTTTTCCTTCTTCATCTTATTTACATAATATAATTATAGTATACTTCGTTTGTTTTGCGTCCTGGCGGGTGATTTAGTAGAATGAGAGGGAAAGATGGCGACAGAAGGGAAGACATCACATGATCACATGGCCATTGGTTGTAACCGAAGAAATGAAAAAGCGAAAAGAACTGTTCCACCGCGACCCGGATCGGGTGTTGGTCGGGTCTGGCGGATATACGGCCGAAGACGAGGCCATCCTCCATGATGCGGCAGTCGCGCTCGCACTTGGAAAAAACGTGCTCTTAAAAGGACCGACCGGATCCGGAAAGACGCGGCTTGCGGAAACATTGTCAGCCTTGTTTGGGCAGCCGATGCACAGCATCAACTGCTCCGTCGACCTCGATGCCGAAGCGCTGCTTGGGTTTAAGACGATCGTGCACCGTGGCGGCCAGGCGGTGATTGATTACGTTCCCGGCCCGGTCATTCAGGCGATGACAAAAGGCCATTTGTTATACATTGATGAAATCAACATGGCCAAACCGGAAACGCTCCCGATTTTAAACAGCGTCCTCGATTACCGGCGCCGGCTCACCAACCCACTCACCGGCGAGGTCGTCGAGGCGAAGCCGACATTTGGCGTCATCGCAGCGATCAACGAAGGCTATATCGGCACCGTGCCGCTCAACGAAGCGTTAAAAAACCGGTTTGTCGTCATCGATGTGCCGTATGTGCAAGGAGCAACGTTAAAATCGGTGCTGTTGGCGCAAACTACATTAACGGACGAAACGTTGATCGACCGTTTCGTTTCTCTGTCAGCCGACTTGCTCGCGCAAGTGCGAAACGGGCAAGTCGCCGAGGAAGCGGCCTCGGTGCGCGCCCTGTTGGATGCGTGTGACTTGGCCGCCTATATGCCGCCGTTGCGCGCCATTGAACGAAGCATTGTCGATAAGCTCGACGATGAGCGGGAACGGGCTGCGGCGCGCAACATCGCTGAAACATGGTTTGATGAGTAGGAGGCGGCATATGGAACGGTTTATGATGTTCAACGACCGGCCGATCGACTCGTTTTTGGTCATGCAGCTTTCCGATCTCGCCCAAACGCTTGCCCGCAGCCGCCGTTGGACAGTGGAGTTTGCCGCCCACTCCGGCGTGCATTTGGCCAAGCAGACGATTTATGTCAGCCAGTTGTGGGATGTGTACCCACTTCCGGATAAAGAACGGGCGATGAAAAGCGACGTCGCCTTGCGGATGGTCGGCACATACCGGCATACCGATGCGGCTGCCGTCCGCGCCTTCCGGCGGACAGCCGAGGCGCAGCGGCTCCCAAAACTGTTAAAGCAGCTGTTTTCCTTCGCTGAAGATCTTCGCCTAGAGGCTGTCTGCGAGCGGGAACGGCCGGGGTTGAAACGTTGGTTTCGCGCACGCCGCCGCTTGCACCGCCGCTATTTTTTCCAGCAATGGCAGGCGAACCGGACGCGGGGTGCCTTGGCCGATCAATTTTTGGCCGCCATGTATTTGCGGCTGACCGCGGATTCGCCGCTTGACGATGTTCCGCTCGCCCCGATGGCGGATGGAGCCGGACAAGCGCGCCTTGAAGCGCTATGGCCGCAATTTTTTGACGCCTCATCGACGGCGGAAACGGCCCGCTGGGCGTTGGCGGTTGTAGAGCTGATGGAACGTGTGCTGCCAGGGGATATGGTAAACGCCTACACGTCGCTGCCGATCGTTGATCATGATGAAGAACGGAAGATGACGCTTCACGATTTAAAGCGGACCGATCCGTTGGAAAACCGCGATACATTGAATGATTCCCCAAGCGGGGAAGTGCACCGGCAAGTGCTGTCAACCTGGCATCGGGAAACGAGTCGAACAGGCGGGAATTTTCTCCGCTTTGAGTTGGAGCGCGGCACGCGCACCGGCATGTTTGGCGACGGAGCGCGGCCAGGTGAGGACGGAGATCAGGCGCTCGCCATCGTCCAAGGAACGTCGCGGCCGACGAAGCGAAACGAATATGGTCCCGAGGCGCACGCCTCCTTCGGCGACCATCCGTCCACCGGAAGCGGTGCACCGTATGGCGAGGTGAACCGTCAAGCCGGTCTCGTTCTTCTTCCTACCTCGCCGCCAAGTCCGACTCATCTCGAGCAGTACCGCACCAAGCAGGCAGCGGTGGCGCCGTACCGGAAGCGGCTCGTGCGCGTGATGGAGCAATGGCTTGAGCATCAGCGCAGCGCCTGGCGCACTAACTTGCCCGCCGGGCGGCTGCGCAAACAGTTAGTGCCGTTTTTCACCGAAGAGCGGCCGCGCCTGTTTTACAAAAAAGGCGAGCCAGCGCGGCGGTTTGATGCAGTGTTCGGGCTGTTAGTTGATTGTTCAGCCTCGATGCATGACAAAATGGAGGAGACGAAAACCGGCCTTATTCTTTGCCACGAGACGCTGAAAACGCTGCGGGTGCCGCACGCCATTGTTGGATTTTGGGAAGATGCGAACGAAGCCACCGCTTCTTGGCAGCCAAACTATATGCAAATGGCCATATCGTTTCGCCAGTCATTGGAGCCATCAAGCGGCCCGTCGATCCTGCAGCTTGAGCCGCATGAAGACAACCGTGACGGATTCGCCATCCGTTGGATGACAGAACAACTCCTCCGCCGTCCGGAAGCACAAAAAGTGCTGCTCGTGTTTTCCGATGGCGAACCGGCCGCATATGGCTACGAACAAAACGGCATCATCGATACACATGAAGCGGTCGCCGAAGCGCGGCGCCGCGGCATTGAGGTCGTCAACCTCTTTTTAGGCCGCGGGGCGGATGACGAACCGACGCGACGAACGATCGAAAACATTTACGGCCGTTTCCGCGTCTTCGTACCACATGTCAGTGAGCTGACGGACCGGCTGCTTCCGCTTTTGAAAACGTGGCTGCAAAAAAGCTTGTGACAAAAAGGATGGGAAACGATGATCAAATTATTTACCGACAGCGATTTAGACGGTATCGGCTGCGGGTTGCTCGCCAAACTGGCGTTTACGGAAGTAAACATTTCGTTTTGCTCCTACCGGAATTTGGATGAACGGGTCGCCCGGTTTCTACAAACTGAAGAAGCGGACAACGCCATGCTGTTTATCACCGACTTGGCCGTCGGCAAGGATGTTGAGCAGCAGCTCGCCGAACGGGCCAAGCGCGGCGGTCATGTGCAAGTCGTCGATCACCACGTGACGGCACTTCATTTCAATGACTACCCGTGGGGGTGGGTTGTGCCGGCCGATGGTGACGGCAAAAAAACGTGTGCGACTTCTCTTTTTTATGACTACCTCGTCCGGGAAGGGAAACTGACGCCAAGCGACTCGCTAGCAACGTTCGTCGAGCTCGTCCGTCAATACGATACATGGGAATGGGAAGAAAACGGAAATGTGCAAGCCAAGCGGCTCAATGATTTGTTTTCGATTTTGGGGCTCGACGGCTTTTGGGAGACGATGAGCGAGCGTCTCGCCTCCGGTGAACCGTTCGCCTTGACCGAAACGGAAGAGCTGCTTTTGGATACGGAAGAAAAGAAAATTCAACGCTACATCCGGCAAAAACAAAAGCAGCTTGTTCAACGCTGGCTCGGTGATTATTGCATTGGCGTTGTGTTTGCCGAGCGGAATCTTTCCGAACTTGGCAACGCCTTATCGAAACGATACCCGCATCTGGATCTCATCGCTATGGTCAATATGGGGACAAAGCATATCGGCTTTCGTACCATTCACGATGACGTCAATGTTGCTGAGTTCGCTAAGCAGTTTGGCGGCGGCGGCCACCCGAAGGCATCGGGCTGCTTTGTGGATGACACGACCTTCCCGCTGTTTGTCATCGAAACGTTCCCGCTTGCACCCGTTTATGGCGATGCGGAACAAAACCAACTGAACAAGCGGGAAGAGGCGGAAGGCGTGTTTTGGACGAATCATCATGGCCAATGGTGGTTAAGCCGTCAGACGGAACGAGGATGGACATGGTATGCCGACGGGGGAGAAGCTCGTACATTCCCCGATGAAGCCACGGGCGAACGCTGGCTGAAGCGGCAGTTTGCCGCAGGGCTTGCTCACGATGCCGCTGTGCTTGAGTTTTTAAGCGCGCGGCTCGGCCGGGATAAAGATGCCATTCAAGCCGACTATCCGGCAGCTGTCAAGCAATACAACCAACAAACCGGCATCGAACGATGATGCCGGTTTTCACACGATTGAACGGGGACGGGGGGGACTGCATTCCGTGCAGCGGTTAAAAAACGGCTTTGTCACAGCAACGCGGCACAGAAATGTTAACATAATTGTAACAGTTTTGGTGTTTAGGAAAAACAGTCTTCGATTATAATGGAATTAACTATATAGGGGGTGAAAAAGGTGAAGCAGTATGTCTTTTCCTTCCAGACAGATCAAGGAAAGACGGTCGTGTGGGAAGAGGCGATCTTGGCGTCCGGAATGATGGAAGCCTTTTCAAAAGCCCAACGGCTCCTTATCAAATATAAACAAGAAAAAGGCGTGCCGGTTCGCATTCGGTATAAAGGAGTCCGCTATCGCCATACCGATATTGCATAACGTTGAAAGTTGAAAAAAGAAAGGATGGGAGCATGCCTTTCCTGCGACAATCGACACGCAGCGGCTAACGTGCAGTGTTTTCTTGAGACACTCGGGAACACTGCACGTTTTTATTTGATTTGCACCCGCACGCGATCAGGAAGGCGAGACGGATACGGAAAATGATTGCGGCGAAACACATACTGCTCCGGCACAAGCCATGAACGGCGCAAAAACCAAATCGGCGACTCTTGATTTTCCGGCACGACACTTCTTGTCAACAAATATGGACGAGCCCTCATCATCGCGCACTCCTTTAACAGATTTCCGGGTGGTGGGTAGTTCACGAGCCCAATATGCCCGCTATCATGCGTATGCTGCAAAACCGTTCATTCATGCCGGATGGCGTTGTTTTTTTGTTTTCGTCTCACTATCAAAAGATTACTTGTTATTGAGACAAAACCGAATATAACTTCCTATAATTTATATTATGTAAACTTATCAATTTCCCCGAAATTTGAGGGTTTCTTCCCTCAAGTACCCATAAAATCAATTATCCGGAACTTGTTAACCTAAGTTCCTCATAATTTTTTGTGTCTACGAATTATCATTTTTTAAACGAGTTATCATTATTTTTTTATCGATTATCATCGGTCGTTGATTATCAACTGGAGGTGTTTTTTATGTTGTTTCGACAAGCCATTGATGAATTTGTGTTGTACTTGCAAATTGAAAAAAACTATTCACTTAACACCGTTGATGGTTATGCTTATGATTTGAGATGTTTCGAGAACTTCTTAATTCAACACGGTTATTCTGTACAACTTCATGACATTACAAAAACGCATGTTCGTCGCTTCATCCAGCATCAGATTACAAAAGAAAACGTCAAACCTAGAACGGTCTATCGGAGAATTTCTTGCTTGAAATCGTTCAGTAAATACTGTGTCAAAGAAAATCTAATCGACAGCGATTTTATGATCGGAATTGATACTCCTAAAACGGATAGCAAATTACCGACTTATATGTCTTTGTCTGAACTACGAAAGCTGTTCCATTTTTTGGAGCAAGACAATAGCCGAATGGCGATGCGAAACCATCTTCTATTTAAACTGTTAGCCACTACGGGTATGCGAAGATCTGAAATTGTTGAACTAACTTGGGAACAAATTGATTTATCGAACAACACGATACGCATATATGGGAAAGGAAAAAAAGAGCGCTTACTCCCCCTTCATCCCATGGTTGTCCCTTTAATTAAGAGCTATATGGGAAGTTTAGAAGAATATCAGCTCCATCCTTCCCAACCGGTATTTTTAAATAAAAACGGTAAAAAACTGAATCCGCGTGGTTTACATAAGATATTTAAAGAAATCTTACAAAAAGCTGGTCTGCCACCTCAACGGTTCTCACTCCATCATTTGCGGCATACGTTTGCTACCTTGTTGATACAAGAAAATAAAGAAAATGTTGATTTGCGTACCGTACAAGAACTACTCGGCCATGAAAGTTTAGTCACGACGCAAGTATACACTCATGTTGACTTTGAGCAAAAGAAAAAAGCGATTGAAACATTTAACATATTTTAAAACCTGCTTAGTACGGAAATAACTACCCTAGCCGGGTAGTTATTTCATGTGAATATGAGTTGGCGGATACAAAGGCACTGGATGCGTGAGATCGTATGACATTGAGTGCATTCCATGAGTTTGCTGATAAGGCATTGGAGCATGTGGAAAATACCCTTGCTGCGCCATAGCAATCTGATTATAAAGTTCTGGTGCTTTAAATGTAAAATAATCAGAATGATTATTCCCTGATTCTTTAAGTATTTTTTGATGTAATGCCGCAAATGCATACTTTACGAGATGTTCTTTAAACAGATTGATGTAATTTTTGTTTTTCAATTGATTCGAATAAACTTTAGGAATTTCATCAAAAATTTCTTCTAAATCTAGCGTGATATTATAATTAGATTCAAGTTCCATAGCAGTTTCAAAAAGAGTTTCGATTATTACTTGGGCCGCTCGAATTTCTTTAATATACTTTGCATCACTTAAAATATAATGCTGCAGAGCGCCAAGCTCATATTTAGAGTGTCCAAGCAAAAAGCGTATAGCATCATCTGAGACCCCCATTTCATGAAACAAGGTAGAAAGAGTGTATCGTAGTCCGTGCGGTGTGAAATACTTCTCTGTTTTACGGATTATTTTGTTTCTTCTTCCCTTCTCTTTTGCATTGTTATGATTTTCATTATTCTCTGGTTGTTCATATTCTACTTTCACCCATCCCAAATGTTCACATACTTTATCGATTATATAATTCATTTGCTTGTTAATGAGCGGTTTCCCTCTCAAACCGTATAACAATGCATCATTTGGTTCCATGTGTTCTGTATATTGGGTGAGTAATTTCATGAGCTTAGGTGGTAATGGAATAAAGAAATCTTTGTTTTTGCTGTTTGGTGAATTATCAGTGTGTTTATCCCCTTCCTCTAGATATTGGTCAAGAAGTTTGTCTTCTTTTACTCGATCTTTTTTTGGATCAAACTCATAAACTAGCCCGTTCATAGTAGTAGAAACTGAACGAACTGTTAGTTTTTCGAGCGATGTGACTCTGAGAGCAGTAAACATATCTATTAGGGTTGGAACTAATACATTAACACCACTTTCTTGCAACTCAAACGCAGCTTTGTAAACTTGGTATAATTCGGTAATATTTAATGCTCTCGAATGATGTTTTTGTTTATTAGAATCTGTGATTTTTAATGCTGCGAATGGATTTCCGTTAATAACTCCGAGCCGGTTATAATGCGTAAACATAGATTGCATCGTTGCCTGATGTTGTTTTATCGTTCTCGGACTATAGCCTTGTTTTCGTTGATCATTTTCCCATATCTTCACAAATTCATAATCGATATTCTCAAGCACTGGATTTAACCCTTGGTTTAACATATATTCTGACATGTAAATTACATTTTTACGGTAGGTACGTCTAGTGTTTTTTGACCAAAACTGGCTTTTTTCATATTCATTAAAAGCCTCAATTAAAGTAGATTTAGCTGAAATATTTGTCTTGCTCATGATCTATTACCTCCGTATAAAAATAATTGAGCTTAAAATACAAAAAACCCCAAGCCAAACACCGCTACTTCTTATGCGTGTATATACGCATAGGTAGCGCTGTAAAGCTTGGGGTTTTCCCTTGTCGTATATTAAGTTATTCATTTGTTTTGTATTTTATCAGATTATGATGAAAAGTCAACAACTATTTTGCAAAATTTTATAGATTTGTTTCTTTTTCAGCTAAATATTTTTATAAATCATCTGTAACGGATAGCGTATTTAACGCTCGTTTAATTAAAGCTGGACGGTGTTTTAAATAGCTGTTTAAAAGGTGTGATTGTGTTCCACAATTGCGCCTTATTTTATTATTGAACAATACTATTTCTGTGGCCGTAATGACCCTTCTTCTATATTCTATAAAGACAAACGTTAAAGTTCTTGGTTAATTAACTCGCTCAGTAATTTAGTTTCATCTTCTGTAAGACTAACTGAGGGGTCAATTAAAGAATAATCTCGAAGTCTTTGTTGCCTTTTAATCGGATGTTCTGCGACTGTTTTGCAATCTCTTCTCATTTTATCTACCCAGTACATTACGTATTGTTGTATTTGTTTTGGTAAAGCCTTAAAATCTGCTCCTTTTTCAATCCAGTGATTAACATTCCAAGAAAGAGGAGGTGTTGGTTTCCATCCCCAACTATAGACGTATTCAATTGCTTTTGCTGCAACAACAATGTAAGTACTTTTACTAACACCTTGCATCCCAACAAAGAAATGGTCACCACCGTACTTACTTTTTGGGCTTCTTACATTAGCAGTTGCCATAAGTGCAGCCAAAATCCTAAGTTTATTCAATGGATTCTTTAATTTTAAGTTAAAGATTGCTGCATTCAAAGAATCGGTATCTTCATCGGTCTTCACTTTCTTAGCTAGTTCAGTAAAAGCTTCGACAATTCGCTTTTCATAATCTAAAGGAATATCTGATAAATCGCAAATTTCCCGAAATAATTTAATGCCTATAGAAAAAGGTTTCTTTTTTATAGTTTGTTCTAAAAGATCTATTTCTTGCTTACTTACCACTTTTACAGGTGTTGAAGATATTGGTGTAAAAAACTCTTCCATTCCATCTTCAAATTTTTTGCTCCTTGTTTCTTCTAACATACATTTTAAAAAGGTTTCGAAGGCTTCTATATGATTTTTAGCTTCAGGGCATTCCTTCATGGGATCTATCAATGTAATTCCGTATTGATCACACAATGATTGGAGTTCATTACTATATCTATATGCAATCATATAGGATGTTGGTAATTCTCCATAAAATGCTTTCTGTAGTTCAGCAAACATTTGTTGAATATTGATATCACGAAAACTATAGCCTACAAATAACAAATTTTTTGCTAATAGATCCGCTCGTAAACGGATGTTAAATGCATTTTCCGGATCACTCATTCTTTTTTGATAATCCTCTTGTGTGAATACGATAGATTCAGGATAGTTAAGATCCCCATGAAACTTAATATAAAGCTGTTCTGACAATTTCGCTTCAGCAAAATCCTTTAAATGAATGATAGTCCTGTATTTCCTTCCATACTTCTCAAACGCTTTTTCCATCACATTATCTTGGTTTGTAGTGTAAATAACGGGAACACCCATATTCATTATTGTTAAATGGACATATCCTTTTTCATCATCAAATTCCGAAATTTCTAATTTACTCTTCAAAAACTCACAAAATTTATCCCTTCCGAACGTATCCACATATTTTTGAGCAATTTCAAAATGATTCGTAATAGACGTTAGTCCTAACTGCTCGGCCATCTCGCTGACTAGAGAATCCCAATCTGGTAGCATAGAAGCAGAACAGCCAGCACCCATAAATGGGACCAATTTTTGCTTAGCAGCTAATTCGCCTAAAGTATCAATAATTTGACTCATTTTCTTTCCCCTTCTTCTTGCAACTCTAAAATATTGACTAGTTGTTGAAAACAATTCAAGACTTCTCTAATTTATAAGCTTATTAAAACTCATCAGTAAAATTTTTTTAATTCCTTTTT
>NZ_JBQPTH010000006.1:0-221967 GCF_052220245.1 Geobacillus sp. BK01 | reverse complement strand
TCGCGTGAAGCGAGTAAGATCCCTCGAAGATGACGAGGTCGATAGGTCCGAGGTGGAAGCGTGGCGACACGTGCAGCTGACGGATACTAATCGATCGAGGGCTTAACCAAAATGCGGCTTCTTCCCACAACGGTTATCTAGTTTTGAAGGAATGAAAAAATCCTTGACAATAAACCAAATTTCCTTATAATGAAACTTGTCCATTATTGCCTAGTGGTGATAGCGGAGGGGAAACACCCGTTCCCATCCCGAACACGGAAGTTAAGCCCTCCAGCGCCGATGGTAGTTGGGGCCAGCGCCCCTGCAAGAGTAGGTCGCTGCTAGGCAAAGAACAAGCAGCCAGTTGTGCGTAATGCATAATTGGCTGCTTTTGTTTTTGTTGACCAAGTTTCTGGAAGCCTCCAGTTCTTAATAAGGCGGATGAGCGCGATTCACTTTTTTTCGGAACTCCTATATTTGCCCTTGGAAATGTCCACTCGTTCAATCCTTCTTTTTCGCCCTTCTCCTTGCGCATCACGCTGAATGACGATGTTAGCAGTGGAATATCATTACAGAGAATGCAAAATTTTTTTTGAAGTACATATAATGTCCAAGTGGAGATGGTAATATATTGTTGGGGATTCATAATGGGACCATTTTAGGAGTATTATAGTAATTTGGGCTGATCGGCGTTTCGACAGTACAATGGGGGGATGAGCATGGATGATCAGCACCCAAAGTCATTGCGGGTTCTATCCATTTACGAGAGGCTTCGCAAAGGGGAGGCAATTTCAAAAAAGAGGGAGGCGGAACGGTTTAGCGTCAACGAAAAAACCATTCAGCGTGATCTCGATGAGTTGCGTGCGTACATTGCCGAGATGTTCCAAGGTTTGATGGAACTGGAGTATGATCGGAAGAAAAATGGCTATGTGCTAAAGAAGGACGAAGAAGGATGGTTGACAAACAAAGAAATTTTGGTTGTCTCTAAAATACTACTGGAAAGTCGTTCGCTGCCAAAGGAAGAAATGGATCGGATATTGAAAAAGCTCATTTTTCAATCACATCCGCAAAATCAACGGTTTATTCAGGAAGTAATCCAAAATGAACGTTTTCACTATGTTCCTTTGCAGCATAACCAACCGCTTATTGAAATCATTTGGGAGTTAAGCCGCGCTGTACATACGAAACGTATTGTTTTAATCGACTACAAAAAGGAAGGAAGCGATGCCCCCGTTGCCCGGAAAGTCAAACCGGTAGGTATTATTTTTTCCGACTATTACTTTTACTTGATTGCCTTTCCGGAAGATTATGATTTTGACTTTCCAACGATTTATCGCATTGACCGCATTGTTCGCCATACGATAACTGACGAACATTTCCACTATGATTACAAAAATCGTTTTGAAGAGGGGGAGTTTCGGAAACGGGTGCAATTTATGCATGCTGGGGAGTTGACAAAAATCACCTTTCGCTTTTGGGGTTCGTCTTTGCAGGCGATTTTGGACCGTCTTCCTACCGCGAAAGTTATAGGGAAAGATGGAGATGCTTTTGTCATTGAGGCTGAAGTATACGGGCGCGGCATCAAAATGTGGCTGCTAAGCCAGGCGCAATATTTGAAGGTGATCAAGCCAAAAGAGTTTCGCGAAGAGATGAAAAGAACGATTGAAGAGATGCTGGGGAACTACCAACAGTGAACAAATATCAGGATATTTTTAGGATTTTTAATCGAGCCTGGGACAAACGATGAACTAAATTGTATCAATAAGTGCAACGGAGCAGGTGCGAGAGATGTGGGGAAAACTTTTAGGGAAAGCTGTCGCCGCAGGAGTGGCTAAAGGATTGATAGGTATAGTTAAGTATCGGTATGAGGCAAAACGAAGAAAAGAGATTGAAGAAAAAACTAGTTTTGTTCATAGAGGGGTGGTCATGACTATCTTAATATACCTGCTAGGCTTCTTGTTTTCGTATTGGCTGCTGTCCTTTGGAACATGGGGGATTGTTCTGGTGATTGCTGGATTTTTTGGGCATTTACATAATTTAAATGAGGCTAGGCAGTACGGTGCAAGTATAACAAGGGAACTAACACTATCGATCATATCAATGGCGGCATTAGCGATCTCATTTTTATATCTAAAATAGTCTGTGGGGTTATGGCAGATTTTTATAAACTCAGTTGTTTTTATAAAGCTGTTATCGCAAAAATAGGAGGTAGATGATGAATGGTATTGCCTTTGATTCCTTTTCTTGTAGCAGCTGCAACTGCTGCCTCTACTGCTGTGGCGGCGAAGAAAGGGTATGACTCTTATCAGAATATGAAGCGAACAAAGGAGATTGCCGAGGCGACAGAGAGGAAATATAAAAGAGCTTTTGAGCGTTTTGAACAAACACGTAATAAAACGAATGGGTTGTTTGAATTATATGGAGAAACGAAATTGAATATTTTAAACGGAACGATGAAAAAGTTTGTTGAAAACTTTAAAAAGCTGAAGAATATCCACTTTACAGATAAAACGATAATTGAGAACATCAATGATGTATCCAACGTTAATCACTTTATGAAAGAGATAGAAAGGCAAACAATTAAAGCGTCACAAATTGCAGCCAGCGGCGTTTCGGCTATAGCAGGCGGAGGATTGGCTGCAATGGGGGCATTAGGAGCTACAACAACGTTTGCCGCGGCATCGACTGGAACGGCCATTGCGAGTTTGAGCGGCGCTGCCGCAACGAATGCAACGCTAGCTTTTTTAGGCGGAGGATCATTGGCTGCCGGAGGGTTAGGAGTAGCAGGAGGAATGGCGGTGCTTGGCGGAATTGCTTTAGCTCCAGCATTGGCCATTGGAAGTATTATTTTTGCGTCTTCAACGGAAAAAAGGCTGGAAGAGATAAAAAAACAACGGGCTGAGATCAATGTAGAAATCGAGAAGCTTGACGCTGCGGTCCGTGTTTTGGATGAGATTCAACGGTATACGGAAAAAATGAAGCAACTGACAGAGCAGTGTCGTGTATTGTTAGATAGATATACAGAAAAGATGGAAGGAATCATTTTATCGTGTGGGACGGATTATGCAGCGTTTCAACGTGAAGACCAGCATGCCATCTATGTAGCTTATCAATTAGCTGTAATTATGAAGCATTTGTTGGACACGCCGATCATCAGTGACGATGGGGCGGTGTCCCCGACATTGAGGGATGTAATTGAAAAAACAGATCGTCAGTTATCAAGTATTAATTAGAAATAAAGGGGTATTTTTCATGGACCAACGTACAATAGACACCATTTCCAGCCAGATTGTTGCGGAACGTGTAGAGCGCCTTGGAAATGCGACTAGTGAATGCTTTGCAGGCATGGACTTATTAAAAGATGTAGCAAAGCAGTATGTACAGTGTGATCCAAAAATTAAGCAGGGAAGATTATTTGAAATCATCGAAAGTACAAAGTTTAACATTGAC
Source organism: Geobacillus sp. BK01 (assembly GCF_052220245.1). Taxonomy (NCBI): domain Bacteria; kingdom Bacillati; phylum Bacillota; class Bacilli; order Caryophanales; family Anoxybacillaceae; genus Geobacillus; species Geobacillus sp. BK01. The sequence continues at coordinate 218,538 of NZ_JBQPTH010000006.1, read as the reverse complement.
GCTGCGAGGGCTGGGGAGATATTTAGAGCGTTCACCACCGATTCACTGGGTGACCCGCACGCTGCAGAGGATATTGTAATTCAAGATTCGTTTCATATTTTGAAGTCTATTCAAGCTAAATCGAGTGATAGCGCAAGCCGCTTAGCCCGTATGGTGGCTAATCCAAAGTATGGGGAGATGGATCGGCTTGTTAATACGGATAAGGCAGAACGTGTCGCTCAATTAGTGAAAAAACGGGCTGATTCGAAAAGCATTTATGCTCAAGACTATGAGCAGGCCTTTTCTCACATTACATCCGAATTGCGTTATGGCCAAATTAGTAGCGGAGGAACTAGTTACGAAGAGGCGCTATGCGCTGCCAAAAATCCAAACAGCTATGCACTTGAACAAAAGGTTCAGCATTTTGTTTCTAATATGTATTCGGCTATGGTCAATGGCGCACTGGCAGGGGCTGTTGTCGGGCTGGGTAGTGGTATGCTGCACGGAAGCGTTCAAGTTATTCGAGGAGAAAAGGATATTGCCTCAGCGGCGAAAGGAGTTGGGAAGACAACTATTCAATCCGCTTGTCGAGCAGCTGTCACTAGCGGGGTCGCCCATGGAATTAAATTTATTAGTAAAAATTTTGTTCTTATACGAGGGAATGCTGCAGTGGCATTAGCTTCTTCCGCCGTCACATTGACAGAGTTGACTTATAAGTTTGTGAAGGGGAATATAAAGATCGAAGATTACCTGGAACAAATTGGCGAGAACGCTGTATCTACTTTTTCAGGGATTTTATTAAGTGCAGCAGGGGGACTTTTGCTTGGGCCGCTTGGCGCTGCAGCCGCTGCAACAGTGGGTATAGTTGGTATGAAGCAATTATACCAATCGTTTTTATCCGCACAAAAAGACCTTCGTCTGACTAAAGAGGAACGGCAAAGGGCAGAGCATTTAAGTGCATTATTAACCAAACAAATCCAAGAGGAAGAAAAGCTAATTGTTTCTTTTTATCGTCAGTCAGGTGAAGTAGTGGAAGATTTGATTCAGCTTGTAAACAAAGCGATTTATGATGATTCCCAAACAGCTTATGCCATCACTCAACTAGCGACAAAGATGGGGGTTTTTATTAAATACAGTACAAAGGATACGTTTGACGAATTCATGCTAGGGGATGAGCCACTAGTCTTGTAGGTGAAACGATGTAGGCAAATGATTTTTCTATAACAATGTAAACGCCTTGTGCATTGACTTTCATACAGACAGCGACAACACGTTGCCTATGAGCTTTTTTCGTGCGCTAAGAGGATTAGAACTAGAACCACCGATAAATCTCGAATAAAGATCAGTTATTGGGAAGGGGAGAAGATAAAGTATGAAAAAACGCTTATCATTCTTTTTGGCACTAGCATTGTTGTTCTCCGCGGCGGCAGGTTGTTCATCGGGATCATCGTCTCCATCTTCCGGTGACAAAAAAGAAAGCCAAAAGCAAGAAACGAAGGCACCGCTATCGAAGGAAGAGTTTGCAAAAATGATTTCCGATCCAGATCAATACAAAGGCTCGAAAGTAGACTTCTATGCGAAAATTTTTGTTGAACCGGAAAGGAGTGATGACGGCGTTTACATTCAGGCGTTCGCCGATCCAAAAAATAGTGAGCAGAATGTGATTGTGGTGGCGGATCCGAAAACGGATGTGAAAAATGAGGATATTATTCATGTTGTTGGGACAGTGAGAGAATCATTTGAAGGAGAAAATGCTTTAGGGGGAAAAGTCACAGCTCCCGTGATCGAAGCCGAGAAGGTGGAAAAAACGGATTATGTCACGGCATTTTCCAAACCGTTGAAAGCGATTGAGGTCAATAAAGAAATCAACCAGCACGGCTATATTGTCAAACTAAATAAGGTTGAGATTGCCGAGAATGAAACAAGGGCTTATGTGACCATTTCCAACCAAAGCAATGCTAAAATCAACTTTTGGGATTATAATGCGAAGCTGTTAGTGGGAAATACGCAACATGAGAAGGCAGACAACTTTGAGGCGGGGTACCCGGAAATTCCTTCAGACATTTTGCCGAAAGCAACAGTTGATGCGATTATTCCTTTTCCTGCAATTGATCAGAATGAAAAGACGATTAAACTTTATTTTGAGGGAAGTTCAGAAAACTATGACATTACTATCGAACCGTTTCAATTTGAAGTTAATTTGAACTAAAATGCACTTTTGGAACGTGTTAGTGTAATAAATAAAGAGAAAAAAGGGGAGCGGCGCTGCACATTGCGCCGCTCCTTCCGTCTCGTTTACAGATTTTGCCCGTCTTTCGGCGCGATTGTTCATTATGCTCGGCGGTTTCTCATGGCTGCAGGGATGGGAAGTAGGCTTGGCCGACGGGACGGACGATTTTTCAGCTTCATTTTTTGAACATGACTGGCCGGTTGATAATAAAGAAATCTATCATTATTTTGACAATGTTCGACAAAAATATGAATCTCATCCTAGTATGATTAGATTAGCACAGACTGTTGAATAATTGCGTGGATAATGAACTATATTTTGGAGGAGCAAAGTATGGATCAGAGGGAGTTTCAGCAAGAACAGCAAAATTTGCATGCCCGTCTCCTTTATGTTCTGGTCACCCGCGCCCAGCATGAGTTGAAAATATTTTATCAACACGAACCGTCGCCGCTATTGGAAGGGCTCGTTCAGCCAAAAGCCAAATCCGCTTCCAAGTTTGATGACATCTTATGAGAAGGCGGTGCATGCCCATCCCTAAAGTTCAAAATTTCTTCATTTTTTCTCCACAGATGGTGGCGAAATATTCAACTATTTTGTAAAATTAAATTATGTAGGTGAGCGTGGGTTTCCACTATTGATACCATAATTGTGGAGCAAAATACTTTATTATATGAGTATATTTTTTACGGTGCAAATAAAAGTGATATACTATAAGTGAAATGTGTTATAATAATTCTTGTCATCTCCCCCAAGTGGAGAAGGGGAGTGTTGAAATCGTTTCGAGCGGTCGCTCACCGTTTTTACAAATATTAGAGGATAGGGATGGTAAACATGGGCAACAGACAAACTAAAACGGATGTCATCTTAATCGGCGCCGGCATGATGAGTGCGACGTTGGGAACGCTTTTGAAGGAGTTGGCGCCGGAGTGGGACATTACCGTATTTGAAAGGCTCGGGGAGGCCGGGGCTGAGAGCTCCAATGAGTGGAACAACGCCGGGACTGGGCATGCGGCACTTTGTGAATTGAACTACACAGTGGAAAAGCCGGATGGGTCGATCGATATCAGCAAGGCGATCAAAATTAATGAACAGTTTTACGTCTCCTTGCAGTTTTGGGCTCATTTAGTGAACAGCGGAGTGCTCAAGGATCCAAAAGACTTCATCCGCCCGTTGCCGCATATGAGCTTTGTGCAAGGGGAAGCGAATGTGGCGTTTTTGAAAAAGCGGTATGAAACGATGGCCGACAACCCATTGTTCAAAGGGATGGAATTCTCCGACAACCCGAGAAAGCTGGCTGAATGGGTGCCGCTCATCATGGAAGGGCGGGTTGTGGACGAGCCGATCGCGGCCACCCGAATCGAATCGGGGACGGACGTCAATTTTGGGGAATTAACGCGCCAACTGTTTGCACATTTAAAACGGAAGAATGTGGAAATCCACTACCGCCACCACGTCGAAGATATGAAGCGCACAAGCGATGGCGCGTGGGAGCTGAAAGTGCGGAATTTGGACACGGGGGCTGTGGAGCGTCATGCGGCTCAGTTCGTCTTCATCGGCGCTGGAGGGGGAAGCCTGCACTTGTTGCAAAAATCCGGCATCCCAGAAGGGAAGGGGATCGGTGGATTCCCGGTCAGCGGGTTGTTTATGGTGTGCAACAACCCCGAGGTCGTCGAGCAACACCATGCGAAAGTGTACGGCAAAGCGAAAGTCGGGGCGCCGCCGATGTCGGTTCCGCATTTGGACACGCGGTTTATCAACAATCAAAAAATGTTGCTGTTTGGGCCGTTTGCCGGTTTTTCGCCGAAGTTTTTGAAAAATGGGTCCATGCTCGATTTGTTTACATCGATCAAACCGCACAACCTTTTGACGATGTTGGCGGCAGGCGCGAAAAATATGGCGCTCACCAATTACTTGATTCAGCAAGTGATGTTATCGAAAGAACAGCGCATGGAAGAGCTGCGTGAGTTTGTTCCGACGGCGAAAAGCGAGGAATGGGATGTTATCGTTGCCGGCCAGCGTGTGCAAGTGATCAAAGATACGGAGGCGGGCGGAAAAGGAACGTTGCAATTTGGCACGGAAGTCGTCCATGCGGCCGACGGCTCGGTTGCGGCGTTGCTCGGCGCTTCACCAGGTGCGTCGACGGCGGTTCACGTCATGCTCGAAGTGATTGCGAAGTGCTTCCCGGAGCGGATGAAAGGGTGGGAGCCGAAAGTGAAAGACATGATCCCTTCCTACGGCGCATCGCTTATGAAAAACGAGTCGCTTTTGCACGACATCCAACGTTCGACGGCAGAGGCGCTCGGTTTAAGAGAAGGGTTGGTTTTGCAGCTTGCCTAAACCAAGGCGGTTTTGCCGTTTAGGCGGCTCAGACGGACGATGAGTGGCAGCTGCCCACAACAGAGGGCAGCTTTTTTGTCATCACCGCGTAAGTCCGCGCTGTTAGATGGGGGCCCCTTTTTGCCGCATCTATTTCCCGGCCTTTTTGTTAGGCACGCCCGCCGCTGCACGGTGAAGGAAAATCGACTATACTGAAGGGGAACGGACAAAATGTTTCGCCTAGCATCATGTTAAAGTGGAAGAAAGAGCAGGCTCGGCGGCTTTGGAGCCGCCCGGGGCGATGAATCAGTGACGCGAAGGGGGTGGCGCGGTGCGGTGGGTGTCATATTTGGAAAAACGCAATTTTTTAACGTCTTTTTTGCAGCAGTACCGTTTAAAGCATCCGGACGCCCGGTTTGTATTGAACTATTTGCTTCAGCATCCCCACCTGTTGGAACACGTTCATTTTACGGAACATGAACGAAAGCAGGCGCGGTGGCTCGCCATTTCTGCGGTGATGGCGGAGGAAGAAGGGCTCGTGTTTTATCGGCATGGCCAAAAAAGCACGAGCTTGGCTACCATTATGGGTGATTTGGCGCTGCATCCGAACGAGCCGCTTTATTTGACGCTCCATTTTCCAGGGAAGGCGAGACATTTTGCTTATCTTCGGCTCGTTGATCAGCGGGCGTTTGAAAACGTCAGGCGGCACGAGCGCCATGAGAAAATGGCGAAGGCGGCTGAGCAAGTGTTGGATGAGGCGCTCAAGCGCCATGAACTGTCGGTGTTGAAAATGCAAATTGACCAGGCGCTTGACCGAAAAGATATGGCATTGTTTCAACAGCTGACGGAACAGTTGAAAAAATATGAAGGACAAAACGGCTAAGCGGCTGCGGGCTTGCATGGGGCAAGAGCCGCAGCCGGGTTGGCGCCGACCGCTGAACGCGGCGGATGGGCGTCAGGTTGCTGGTGTTTCACCGTGCGGCACCGTCAGGAAAGCGCGATGAGAGCCTCGGCGATGTTGTAGTCGAGCGGATCGAGTTCGGTCGGGCGGCCGAGCACGAGCTTGGCAAGCTCTGCGCCTAAATATGGCCCGGCGGTGAGTCCGGAAGAGCCGAGACCGTTGGCTGCGTAAAGGCCGGCAAAACCGGGAAGCGCCCCGAAGACAGGGAGAAATCCAGGAGTGCGCGGGCGAAACCCGACTCGTGTTTCCACGTAGGTGCACGCCGACAGCCCCGGCGCAACGGCGAGCGCTTTATCCAATATTTCGTGGATGCCGCCTGCGGTCGCGCGGACATCCATGCCCGCCTCATCTTCGTGAGTCGTCCCGACCACGATTCGGCCGCCAGGGAAGGCGAGCATATATTGATTGTTCGGCGGCATGACGACCGACCATCGGTCAGTCTCGCTTGTCAACCATTCGAGATGAACGATTTGCCCTTTTTGCGGCGTGACGGCAAATTTCACGCCCAGCGGCCCAAGCAGTTCGCCAGCCCATGCGCCGGCGGTCACGATGACGGCGTCCGCTTCGTAGTTTGCCCCGTCGATTTCGACGCCGATAATGCGTGAATCTCGGTGACGCAGCTGGGCGTTCCCGCGCATGTAGACAGCGCCAAGCTTTTGGGCGGCGTTGAGAAGGGCGGTGCGCAGCGCCCGGCCGTTGACGCGGGCCGCTCCGCTCACATAAACGGCGTGATACCCTTCAGATAGCGGCGGAAACAGCTCTTTTGCTTCCTTCGGTCCAAGCCGCACGATGTCTCCGATTTCCGGTGCTTCCTCCCGCCGTTTGCGCGCACGCTCTTCCATCTGTTCAAGCTTTTGTTCATCTGTATGCAGGCAGAGCGCGCCGACGCGTGCATAGCCGGTTTCCGTTTCCCCGTGTGATAGCAGCTCCTCAATGAGGGAAGGGTAAAACTTCGCTCCGTTTTTTGCCAGCCGATACCATTTTTTGTTGCGGCGCTGCGACAGCCAAGGGCAAACGATCCCCGCCGCTGCATCGGTCGCCTGCCCTTTGTCCTTGCGGTCGATGATTGTTACGGCAGCCCCTTCTTTCGCTAAGTGGTAAGCCACCGCCGCACCTAAAATGCCAGCCCCGACAACAATGTACGATCCCATATTCACACCTTTTCCTTTTTTCTACTAGCATACCATATGTAGTGCAAACGGAGAAGCTGCAGGGGGAGCTTGAACGGCTGATCGGTGATCACGAGTGCCGAAAAGCTCTCCCTTCTTAAAAGCTGCTTGGCATATTTTTTCCATAAAAAATTTCGTCCATTTCCCTTCTCAGTTTGGCAGCTGTTTCTTCTACTTCTTGTTTCGGTAAGGCGTCTTTCGTATACCCGAAGAGATAGTTGTCTAAATCAAATTGCCGCAGTTTGCATTTTGTATGGAAAATGTTCTCTTGATAAATGTTCACATCAATCATGTCGTACTTCTCGCGAATGGTTTCCGGAATATAATTTTGAATCGATGTAATGTCATGGTCAATAAACCATTTGGATCCATGAATGTCGCGCGTAAACCCGCGCACGCGGTAATCGATGATCATAATGTCGGCGTCAAACGACTGAATCAAATAATCGAGCGCTTTTAACGGCGAAATTTCTCCACAAGTGACGACGTCAATATCAGCGCGAAACGTACTGATTCCATCACTTGGATGGTATTCTGGGTATGTATGGACGGTAATATGGCTTTTATCAAGCGAAAGTACGACCGCTTCAGGCAGCGGCGCCTCGGCTTGCGGAACTTCCACCACCGGCCCCTCGGAAACGAGCATCGTCACACTCGCGCCTTGCGGAACGTAATCTTGTTTGGCGATGTTTAGCACATGGGCGCCAATGATCTCGGCGACGTGTTTCAAAATGCTGGTCAGCCGTTCGGCGTTGTATACGTCGTCGATGTAGGAAATGTACGCTTCCCGCTCCTCGGGTGCTTTCGTATAGCAAATGTCGTACATATTGAAGCTGAGCGATTTGGTCAAATTGTTAAATCCGTGCAGCTTCACGCGCGGCGTGTCGTTCATGGCTTCAGTCATTCCTTTCGTTTTTTCTTAATTTGTCCGATTTGCGGCAAATGTAGTGAACATTTTGTGCAGAAAGAAATGAGTTCCAACTTCCCGCCGCTAGACGGGTTTGACTGTTCCGGAAAAGCTCTGCCTTTAGGATCAGGATGCCAAGAGGGCGGACAAACGGCAATGATATCGAAAAAGGACGTCATCGAAAACGGTGTGAACATCGTAAGCGCCCGATGGACAAACGGATCAAAAAAGGACGCCCGTTCAGCCGTGGCATGGCCGTTTGGGGACGTCCCGCTTCAACTGGCTTGTTTCGCCTCATAGTCTCGAATCACCGAACGGATGATATGCAGTGAATCCCACTCTCCGCCGGAAAAAAAGACGATCGGGTATTTTTTTGGAAACAAGAGCGCTTGAATTTGTTTTGGCGGCATTCCATTTTCGTATAAGTCAATAATGGTATCTTGCAGTTCGAGCAAATAGTCAAGCTTCCGCCGAAGCGCCTCGCGTCCGTTTGGGAGGTAGCCCGCGTGGGCGCAGAAGACGTCACCGAAGTCGTACGTCAATACATGCTGCAAGGAGGCGATGATCGCCGGAATGTCCTCCTCGCGCAAGATGACTTTCGTTTTCTCTTGACAGTACAAGTCGCCGCTAAACAGCTGCCCCGTTTCGCGGTTCAAAAAGACGACATGATCGATCGCATGGCCAGGTGTCGGAATCACCTCCCATGTGGCGTTTCGAGAAGAAAACGTGGCGCCGATGGGTTTGGCGGCAAACGGGTCACGCTTTCCCCAAAAGATTTTCCGATACAACGGATAGTCCGCCTTTTGCCGGCAGTAGTCGATCATCGGTTCATTCATATAGATGGGCAATCCCATCGTTCGCTGCAAAAACGCTGCACAACCGGTATGGTCTTCATGGAAATGAGTGATCACAACTTGGTCGATGTCTTGCTGTTGAAAAAACGAGGTGAATTCGTTTTCCATCGATTTGGCGCCAGTGTCAATCAAGACGCCGTCAACGACGAAGCAACGGACCGTAAGCCGAACGCCTTGAAACGAAGCGGTCGCTTTGGCGATGTGCACGTTGTTGACCATTTCGGTTTCAAATCGTTTTTTGATGATTTTATGGATCCACATGGCGAGCGTTCCTCCCTTTGTGTGCAGATGCTGGCACCATTATACCACAAAGAATGAATGTTCATTCAATTTTGTATTACAAGTGATTCGGGATGATAAAAATGAGCCGGTAGTGCCGAAGAATAGGCAGAACACTCAACAGGTAGTAGAGTGCAAGAAGAAGGGCCGCAGGATAAAAGTCTCCACAACTTTTGCTTATTGCATCATACTTTTTCTCTTTCTTCATATGAATGTTTTGCAGGGGCAGGTCTCTTGTAATTTCGCTAAAGGATAGACGAGCGATAACTCCATCTGCTAACTTTCTGGAATAAGAAGGATCGAGGGCAGACGTCTTCGTCTCAAGAGTTTTCCCTGCTTGGGCTGGATAGCGGCGGGCGGCCGTTGTTCTGCTGCGGCGGAAATGAAAGGGCTTAGCGCAACTCTTTATTTAAACGGGGGATTGTTATGAAGCGGGTAGGAAAGGACGATTTTGTCTCCGGTTTTGTTCCACATCACAACCATGGTTCGGTCGATTATACCTCCATCGAAGGTGGGCATGTCCATCAATGTTTGGATGTTACGTCGCCGCCGATTGTTACGGAAGACGGGAACCATATTCACTATGTTGAAGGGTATGTATTGTACGAAGACGGCCATACCCATTACTACCGTGCATATTCGGGGCCGGCCATTCCGGTCGGAAACGGAATGCACGTCCACTATTATGATTTTTACACATCTGAAGACGCTGGACACCGCCATCGCGTCACAGGAGTTGACAAACCGGCGCCCGGGACGCGGTGAACATTCAGGCGAAGCAACCGTTTGACAGGTTGCTTTGCTATTTTTATGGCATGGACCGTCCTTTTTGCCCATAGATTATGAAAGGAGGGGGGACAAAGTCAGGAGGGAGAGAGCATGCAATTTTACTATGGCCCACATATGCCGCTGCGCATTTTGGATGAGATTGAATTTTGGAAGCATCAAGAGGAGGAGCACACGGTAGTGATTCGCGAACTTGTGTCCGGATTGGAAGCACCCTATGTGGATGCGTTGAAGAAGTGGGAAGAGGCCTTGTCCGTTACGCACCAGCAAGCCGTCCGCTATATCGAATCGGTGATCCGGGCCGGTTATTATGTTCCTGAACAACTGCATCAGCAAGTGCTCCATTTCGTTTCATTCTGCTTGCAACAAAGTCTTCAATTCATCGAATTGTGCCGGCAAGTGAAAACGAAAAGTGCGGTCGTCGCCCAAAATCCGACGGCGAAAGTCGTGTTAGACCATATTATTCGCGAATCGGAGTATTTTATCGGCATCGCCCAGCTGTTGTTGTACGGAACCCAAACGGCGCCGGCTGCGCCGCGGACAAATTCGCAGGCGACGCCTGACGGCGAAAAGTAGTATAATAGAATCACGCGCTTTATCTATTTATGACGAAAGGCAAGGGGGGCATCGTTGTGATTGTCACGACCACCCATACGATTGAAGGAAAAGAAATTGAAGCGTATTTAGGCATTGTGGCAGGGGAAGTTATTCTAGGCGCCAATGTCGTTCGCGATTTTCTCGCCAGCATTACCGATATGATCGGCGGGCGGAGTGGGACGTATGAAAGTAAGCTTGCTGAGGGAAGAGAATTAGCCATTCGCGAAATGGTGAATAAAGCGGCGAAGCTCGGGGCAAACGCGGTCATTGGCATTGATCTTGATTTTGAAACATTGCGTGATGGCATGATGATGTGCATTGCGACTGGGACGGCTGTGAAGGTGAAATAGCGGCGTAGCGGATTCCGAGGCAATAGCCGCATACAAAAAAATAAACATCGCAATGATCAGCGGTGGACGATGCTCCCCGCTTTTTTTCATGGCCAATGATTGACAACGATCACAAGATGAGCATATAATGCATATATATGAACATATGCTCATATGTTAATTAATATAAAGGCGAGGGAATGGCAGTGAAAACGGAAGATCATCTGTTTTTAGAAGCGGAAACAGTCGATGAAGTGTCGCGTCTATTTAAAGCATTAGCGGATCCCACTCGGATTAAAATGTTGCATTTGTTGTCGCAGGAAGAATGCCATGTCGGCCATATCGCGGAAGTGCTCGGCATGTCGCAGTCGGCCGTTTCCCACCAGCTGGCGTTGCTTCGGACGTTGCGGCTCGTCAAATACCGCCGCGAAGGGAAGACATTGGTATATTCTTGCGATGATGACCATGTGATTTCATTGCTAAAACAGGCGATTGACCATGCACAACACCGGTGAAGGGAAGTCGGGTTATGCATCACCATGCGCATGGCCATTGCGGCCATCATCACCATGGCAGGGAAGGAAATCGAAAAGGGTTAGCGATCGCTCTTGGCATAACGACGGGCATTATGGTTCTAGAATTTGTCGGCGGACTTGTAACGAACAGCCTTGCCCTTCTTTCGGATTCGGGGCATATGCTGAGTGATGCCGCTTCGCTTCTGCTGAGTTTAGTGGCAGTGTGGCTGGCGGCGAAGCCTGCCTCTCCAAAGAAAACGTACGGATTGTATCGGTTCGAGATTTTAGCAGCGCTTGCCAACGGCGTAACATTGGTGGTGATTGCCGCTTGGATTATTTGGGAAGCGGCAGGGAGATTGGTGAATCCTCCCGACGTAGCGAGCGGACCGATGATGGCGGTGGCTGCCGTTGGATTGTTGGCGAATCTTGTGAGCGCTTGGGTGCTGATGCGCAAAGGGGATGTCAAGGAGAATGTCAATGTCCGCAGCGCGTATTTGCATGTACTCGGCGATGCGTTAGGTTCGGTCGGCGCGATCGTGGCGGGGCTGATCATGTGGCTGTTTGGCTGGTATATGGCCGATCCGCTCATTTCCATGTTTGTGGCTGTTTTGATCTTAAGAGGCGCGTTCGCTGTCGTTTGGCAGACGGTGCACATCTTAATGGAAGGAGCGCCTGCTTCCATTGACCAGACGGAAGTGAAAACGGCGCTTTTGGGCATTGAGGGGGTGTTGGATGTCCACGATTTGCATATTTGGACGATCACTTCAGGGCTCGATTCGTTAAGCTGCCATCTGCTCATTGAAGACGGCCGCGATGCCCAGGCGATTTTGCAGCAGGCGATTGATTTAGTGGAAACCCGCTTTCACATTCACCATGCGACCATTCAAATCGAAATGCCGCACATCCGCCATGGGGAGATGGAAGTGTAAGGGCGGGTCATCGATGACCGCGCCCTTCTGTTATTTGTTGGCGCCCGTCCAGTTGGTTTGCAACGTTTCAAGGAAAATGCGGACGCTTTGTTTGTTTTCCATAACCGGCGAATAAATATAAGAAAGCATCCGGTAAAACGGCGGGTGCTTCAGGCGAACGATGGACAGGTGGCCGTGCTCGATGTCGCGGGCGACGACGCTGCGCGACAACAAGGACAAGGCGTTGCCGTTGATTAACATTTCTTTAATGCCTTGGTTGCTGCTGATGATCATGAGCGATTTCACCTTTAATCCGTTTGAGCGGATGAAGTGGTTGAAGTATTCGCGTGTGCCGGAACCGATTTCGCGTGCTACCCATGCTTCATTTTGCAAATCGGTGATCGTCACTTCCTCTTTTTGTGCCAATTCGTGGCAGTTTGAAGCAACGATGACAAGTTCGTCCTGCATGAACGGGTGAACGGACAGTTCCTTTTCGTTCGTTTGCCCTTCGATCAAGCCGATGTCGACTTGATACGATTTGACGAGTTCGACAATTTCTTTTGTGTTGCCGATCATCACCTCAAGCTCCAATTCTGGATAGCGCTTTTGGAAATCGGGCAAAAGCGGCGGCAAAATATACTCCCCAATCGTAAAGCTGGCGCCGATTTTTAATTCGCCTTTCACCGAGTGGTGATGCTCTAAAATGTCTTGTTTCGTCTGTTCATAAAGCGCCATCATTTGTTTGGCGCGGTCATACAGAAGTTCACCGGTTGGCGTCATGCGCAGCCGTTTCGGGGAACGGATGAACAGTTTGGTTTGAAACTCCTTTTCTAAATTTTTAATGTGCAAACTGACACTCGGCTGGGAGAGGTGGAGGATTTCAGCTGTTTTTGTGAAATTTTTCACTTCTGCCAACGTAATAAACGTTTTTAATTCGTCATAATACATACTCATTCCCCCCCTGCCCGTGATGGCTTCATCCAAGCGTAGATATTGATTAGAAATATTAATAGTTTTAATAATTTATATTTATTTTACTAATGTTTTGTTTTGCGGTAAAGTGTAAATATGATATAACATTTAAAGCCTACTTGTTTTATAGGAATAATGGATGTTTGGCGGCCACACCGATAAAAGTTCAGAAAGAAATTCCGCCATCATTCTATTTTATATTGAGGGGTGGACACGTTGCAGCTGCAAGTCACTAACAGTCCGTTTAGTCAGGAGCAGATCGAGCTCCTGAACCGTTTGTTGCCGACGTTGACGCCGTCGCAAAAGCTGTGGCTGAGCGGGTATTTGGCCGCAGCCGAGACCGCGGTGAGCGTTCTCGATGCCGAGGCGCCGACGCTGTTTGCCGGGGGTGGCAAGCCGGTTTCGAAAGAAGTGACTGTTCTTTACGGTTCACAAACCGGCAACGCGCAAAAGTTGGCTGAAAAAGCCGGCAAGGCGCTCAAGGAGCGAGGCTTTGAGGCGAAAGTGTCGTCGATGCTTGATTTTAAGCCGAACGAATTAAAGAAAGTGGAGACGCTGCTCATTGTTGTGAGCACGCATGGGGAAGGCGATCCGCCGGACAACGCTGTGTCGTTTTACGAATTTCTTCACAGCAAGCGGGCGCCAAAACTGGATCATCTCCGTTTCTCCGTCCTCGCGCTCGGCGATACGTCGTACGAGCATTTTTGCCAGACGGGGAAAGATTTCGATAAGCGGTTGGAGGAGCTTGGCGGAACGCGGTTTTATGCACGCGTCGATTGCGATGTCGATTACGAGGAAGCAGCGGCGAAATGGCTCGATGGCGTGCTTGGCGAGTTGAGCAAACAAGCCAATGCCAACGGTGGAACAACTCCGCTCTTGTCGGCGGTGGCTGCGGCGCCGAAAGCTGAGCCTGCCGTCGTCTATTCGCGGAAAAACCCGTTCCTAGCTGAGGTGTTGGAAAACATTAACTTAAACGGCCGCGGATCGAATAAAGAAACGCGCCATCTCGAATTGTCGCTCGAAGGATCGGGTTTGAAATATGAGCCGGGCGATGCGCTTGGCATTTTCCCGAAAAACGATCCAGAGCTTGTTGACCTTGTCATCCAAGAAATGAAATGGAACCCGGAAGAAACAGTGACGATTGACAAGGACGGAGAAGTGCGGTCGCTGAAAGAAGCGCTCACGTCCCATTTTGAAATCACCGTTTTGACGAAAGCACTGCTGCAAAAACTGGCGCCGTTATCGAAAAACAGCGCGCTTCAAGAGCTTGTTGCTCCGGGCAATGAGGCGAAATTAAAAGAATACGCCAAAGGCCGCGACTTGCTCGATGCCCTGCGCGATTTTGGCCCGTGGGACGCTGCGCCGCAACAAGTCATTTCCATTTTGCGAAAAATGCCGCCGCGTCTGTATTCGATCGCGAGCAGCTTAGCTGCGTATCCGGACGAGGTGCATTTGACGATCGGTGCGGTTCGTTATGAGTCTTACGGCCGCCTGCGCAAAGGGGTGTGCTCGACGTTCTGTGCCGAGCGCATTCACATCGGTGATACGCTCCCGGTCTTTATTCAACCGAATCCGAACTTCAAGCTGCCGAAAGATCCGTCGACGCCGATCATTATGGTCGGACCGGGCACGGGGGTGGCGCCGTTCCGCGCCTTTATGCAAGAGCGCGAGGCGACAGGAGCGAACGGAAAATCATGGCTTTTCTTTGGCGACCAGCATTTTGTGACTGACTTCCTGTATCAAACCGAATGGCAAGCATGGCTGAAAAGCGGTGTGCTGACAAGAATGGATGTCGCCTTCTCGCGCGATACGGAGAAAAAGGTATACGTCCAGCACCGGATGCTTGAACGAAGCAAAGAGCTGTTCGGTTGGCTTGAGGAAGGTGCTGTCGTCTACGTTTGCGGCGACAAGCAACACATGGCGCGCGACGTTCATCAGACGTTGATCGAGATTATCGAAAAAGAGGGCGGCATGAGCCGCGAACAGGCGGAAGCGTATTTGACGGAAATGCAAAAGCAAAAACGGTACCAACGCGACGTCTATTAATCTCTAAAGAAGGAGTGGAATCGGAAATGGCGAAAGTCGTGTTAAAAGCGCCGGACGGACCGCCAAGCGATGTCGAGCGCATTAAACAGGAAAGCCGTTACTTGCGCGGCACGCTTGCCGAAACGATGGAAGACCCGCTCAGCGCGGGCATCCCAGATGATGACAACCGGCTGATGAAGTTTCACGGCAGCTACTTGCAAGACGACCGTGATGTCCGCACCGAGCGGCAAAAACAAAAATTGGAGCCGGCGTACCAGTTCATGATTCGCGTCCGCACACCGGGCGGGGTGGCGACGCCGGAGCAGTGGCTTGTCATGGACGAAATCGCCCGCAAGTACGCGAACGGCACGTTAAAATTAACGACGCGCCAAGCGTTCCAATTGCACGGCGTCCTGAAATGGAACGTGAAAAAAACGATGCAAGCCATTAACAACGCGCTGATGACGACGCTTGCGGCGTGTGGCGACGTCAACCGAAACGTCATGTGCAACCCGAATCCGTACCAGTCGGAAGTGCATGCGGAAGTATATGAGTGGGCAAAGCTGATCAGCGACCATTTGTTGCCGCGGACGCGGGCGTATTACGAAATTTGGCTGGACGACGAGAAAGTGGCGGGGACGCCGGCGGTTGACGGCGAAGAAGAGCCGATTTACGGACCGACGTATTTGCCGCGGAAGTTTAAAATCGGCATCGCCGTTCCGCCGTCGAACGACGTCGATGTGTTCTCGCAAGACATCGGGTTCATCGCCATTGTCGAAGACGGCAAGCTTGCCGGGTTTAATGTCGCCATCGGCGGGGGCATGGGAATGACCCATGGGGACAAAACGACGTATCCGCAACTGGCGAAAGTGATCGGCTTCTGCAAGCCGGATCAAGCCGTTGAGGTGGCGGAGAAAATTATGACCGTTCAGCGCGACTACGGCAACCGCTCATCGCGCAAACACGCCCGCTTCAAATACACGATCGATCGGCTTGGGCTGGAAGCGGTGAAAGAAGAAATTGAGCGCCGCCTCGGCTGGAGGCTCGGCGAAGCGCGCCCGTACCATTTCGAGCATAGCGGCGACCGCTACGGCTGGGTCGAAGGCGTCAATGGGACATGGCATTTCACGCTCTTTGTCGAAGGCGGCCGCGTCAAAGACTACGACGATTACAAGCTGATGACTGGCCTGCGCGAAATCGCGAAAGTCCATACCGGCGATTTCCGGTTGACGCCAAACCAAAACTTGATCATCGCCAATGTCACGAGCGAGAAAAAGGCGGAAATCGAGGCGCTCATCGCCAAATACGGCTTGACCGACGGCCGCCGGTACACCGCCTTGCGCCGCAACGCGCTCGCCTGTGTCGCCTTGCCGACGTGCGGTTTGGCGATGGCGGAAGCGGAGCGGTACTTGCCGAAACTGCTCGATAAAATCGAGGAAATTATCGATGAAAACGGTTTGCGCGACGAAGAAATCACGATCCGCATGACGGGCTGTCCGAACGGTTGCGCCCGCCACGTGCTCGCGGAAATCGCCTTCGTCGGCAAAGCGGTCGGCAAATACAACATGTACCTTGGAGCCGCGTTCAACGGCACGCGCCTTGGCAAACTGTACCGCGAAAACATCGGCGAAGAAGACATTTTGCGCGAACTGCGCGTCCTTTTGTCCCGCTATGCGAAAGAGCGGCTTGACGGCGAACATTTCGGCGACTTCGTCATCCGCGCCGGCATCGTTAAAGAAGTGACGGATGGGACGAATTTTCACGATTAAACTGATGCGGATTCATCCTGACCGGTCTCCCTTGTATTGGGGAGGCCGGTTTTTTGTCGCTTCTCTGTCAAGATGGTAAATGCCATTGAATGAATCTGAATTTAAAAAACAAGTGTTAGCGAAGATCAAACAGCTGAAAATCGGCAACGGACTGGAAGAAGACGTGTGGATGGGGCCATGTGCCAGCCAAAAGCAATTAGAGACGGTTCTTTCTTATATCGAAAAAGGGATCGAAGAGGGAGCGACATTGCTTTGTGGCGGCCGCCGCTTGGACGATGGGGAGTTGGCCAACGGATTTTATGTGGAGCCGACGGTGTTTGAAAATGTATCCCCAGACATGACGATCGCCCGCGAGGAAATTTTCGGGCCGGTGCTCGCCTTAATCAAAGTGGACACGTTTGAAGAAGCGATAGCTTTAGCCAATGACACGCCGTTTGACCTCAGCGCCTCGATTTTCACCCGAAATATTGGAAAAAATGTTAACGTTTATCCAAGATATTGAAGCCGGGCTCGTGCGGATTAACGAAGAAAGCGCTGGCGTCGAGCTTCAGGCGCCATTTGGCGGCATGAAGCAATCGAGCTCCCATTCGCGGGAACAAGGACGGGCGGCCATTGAATTTTTCACTGCCATCAAAACCGTCTTTGTCAAAGGGTAAGAAAGCAGCCAAAGGGGTCTCCATGCAGCGGGGCCCTTTTTTATATAGGCAGGAGGAGAATGCTTTGTTTCTCTTGAAGAAAGCAGCCTTTCAGAACAGCTGTTTTTTGCTTTACAGAAAAGTGAAGGATCATTTGTGCGACATTGTGAAAGGAGAGATCGTTCGCTACGAGCTTCCTAACATTGCAGCGCTGCAGTTTGTTTGCCACAACGCACTCGATGGTGGTGTCACCACTTCGCTGGCCCTTGATCCGCACGGCAAAACGTTAAGCTATGCTCTGCTGACGATGCAGATCGATCTGGCCAATGGCATATAGCAAGGGGGAATGTCATTCTCTATCTCAATCCTATATCATGCTCTGTGAGCGATCAGGCAGGCCGAGGTGGGCCTGCCTGTTTTCGTGGTGAGGAGCATTCGAAATGAGAAAAAAATGAGAAAATGAAAAAAAAACCATCAAATATATTGACAACGATAATTTTTATCAATTAGAATAAATCTGTGTTAGTGATAATGATTATCTATTTCAAAATAATTTGTCGACGTATTGGTTTCTACATGCTTAGTTGAGAGGTAGAAAAATGGGAGCTAAGAAGCCAAGCGTGGTTGAATGCTTCGGCGAGAGGTTGGACAACAGAAAGAAAAAGGATACATAGTCAAATCGCGCTCGGTTGTCGCCTCATTTAGTTTTTATGGAACGGTTGGACGGATGGGATGAGCGCAGATAAAAGAAGACAAACGGTAGGATGAGGACGATGAAAAAATGGGTGTTGTTGCTTTTTGGATTATCGCTTCTTTCCTTATTTGTCGGGGTACATGATTTATCGCCCCGTGAGCTGTGGGAGAGGGATCGTGATGCGTGGGAAATTTTCTTGATCAGCCGGCTGCCGCGGCTCGTCAGCATCATCATCGCTGGGGCGAGCGTCAGCATTTGCGGCTTAATTATGCAACAGCTTAGCCAAAACAAGTTCGTGTCGCCGACGACGGCAGGAACGATGGACTGGGCTCGGCTTGGGCTATTAGTGTCCATGATTTTGTTCGCTTCGGCTGCGCCCATCGTCAAGGCCGCTGTTGCTGTTTTGTTTGCATTTGTTGGAACACTGTTGTTCATGACGGTGTTAGATCGTGTCAAATATAAAGATTCGGTGTTTATTCCGCTTGTCGGTCTCATGTTTGGGAATATCGTCGGCTCGGTGACAACGTTTTTGGCGTATAAATATGATTTGATCCAATCGCTGTCCGCTTGGCTACAAGGCGATTTTTCGGTTATGATGCAAGGACGCTATGAGATGTTATACATTAGCGTCCCGCTTATGGTGGTCGCTTACGCGTATGCCAATCGGTTTACCATCGCAGGCATGGGAGAAGAGATGGCCACGAATTTAGGGCTTCGTTACCGATCGATTGTGTATACAGGACTGATCATTGTTGCGATCATTTCATCGATTGAAGTGTTGACGGTCGGCTCTCTGCCGTTTTTAGGGTTGATCATTCCGAATATTGTGTCAATGTATTATGGCGATCATTTACGCAAAGTATTACCGGTAACTGCGCTTGCTGGGGCGTTGTTCGTACTTGTTTGCGATTTGCTCGGTCGGATTGTCATTTATCCATATGAGATTCCGATCGGCTTAACAGTAGGGGTGATCGGGAGCGGCATCTTTTTATATTTGCTTATAAGGAGAACGAAGCAATATGTCTAACCGGATGAAAACAGCAGTGCTCGTTGTACTGGCCTTAGCTTTTATTGCGTTGTTCTTGCTTACTGAGCTGCGCGGCAACATTGAATATATTTTACGCTCCCGCGGTGAAAAAGTGACGGCGATGGTGCTCGTTGGCTGGGCGGGAGCGATTTCAACCGTTTTGTTTCAAACGATAACGAACAACCGGATTTTAACGCCAAGCATTATTGGACTTGATTCTGTGTACATGTTAATTCAGACAGCGATTGTGTTTTTGTTCGGGTCGACGACATTGACGATGATGAACGATACGGTGCATTTTCTCCTTTCCGCTGGGAGCATGATTGGCTTTTCGATTCTTCTCTATTCTTTCCTCTTTCGGCGGGAAGGGCAGACGGTGTATTTCATCCTGCTTGCCGGGATGATTCTGGGGACGTTTTTTCAAAGTGTGACATCGTTTATGCAATATTTGATTGACCCGAATGAATTTTCGATTATCCAAGACCGAATGTTTGCTAGTTTCAACAATATGAAAACCGAGTTGCTTTGGCCGGCTGGCATTGTCATTGTGATTGCTATATGGTACACATACCGGCATCTTCCCGAGCTCGACGTATTGTCACTCGGAAAAGATCACGCGATTAACTTAGGCGTCTCCTATGAGACGGTTGTCAAGCGGATGTTGATGATTATCGCCGTGCTCGTTTCCGTATCGACGGCGCTTGTTGGACCAGTCATGTTTTTCGGGTTGATTGTTGCGAACGTCGCTTACGCGTTTTTTCAAACGTATGAACATCGGTATTTGTTCGTAGGGGCGGCGTTGTTTGGTGTTATCGCTCTTGTCAGTGGTCAATGGGTAGTTGAGCGGGTGTTCACGTTTTCGACGACATTGTCCGTCATTATCAATATGGTAGGTGGAGCATATTTCCTATATCTGTTGTTAAAGGAGCGAAAAGCATGGTAGAAGTAAAAGAAGTATCGAAACGATACGGCGGAAAAAAAGTCGTTGATCAAGTGTCGCTTTCGATTCCCCGGCGTCAATTGACATCGCTGATTGGTCCGAATGGAGCGGGAAAAAGCACATTGCTTTCCATCATGAGCCGCCTCATTCCAAAAGATAGCGGTGAAGTATGGATCGATGGAAAAGAAATCAGCCATTATCGGACAGAGGAACTAGCGAAAAAGATTTCGATTTTAAAGCAGTCAAACCATATTGCCGCTCGTCTGACAGTGAAGGAACTCGTTTCATTCGGCCGATTTCCGTACTCGCGCGGCCGACTGACGCGCCAAGATAACGAATATGTGCGCGAAGCCATTCACTACATGGAGCTTAATGACCTACAGCACCGCTATCTCGACGAATTGAGCGGCGGACAGCGGCAGCGGGCGTATATTGCCATGGTGCTTGCGCAAGATACGGATTACATCTTTTTAGATGAGCCGCTAAACAATTTAGATATGAAACATTCGGTGCAAATGATGAAAGTGTTGCGCAACTTAGTGGATCAGCTGGATAAGACGATTGTTATCGTCATGCATGATATCAATTTCGCTTCCTGTTATTCCGATTACATCGTTGCCTTAAAGGATGGAAAAGTCGTTTCCGAAGGCGATGTATCCACCATGATGCGCAGCCAAGTACTGCGTGGCATTTACGATATGGATGTTCATATCCAAACGATTGAGAACAGACGCATTTGTGTATATTTTTAAGACCAGTCATTGCAATGGCGCGAATATGGCTAGAAGACTTATTCAGACGAGATGTAGCTTGTGTGATCCATAACGTGGCGGACTGTGCGCCCGTTTCATTGTCGGCATGACGTGCATGGTTTTCAACAAGGCTGGTGAAAAACAACGATCACTCCTAGCTGACGTTAGATCGCGTGAAATGAGAAGCCGATGCCGCAAAGTTTCTCCATTTGAGAAACAAGGCAGTAAAGCGACTTGCTCCTTTCATCACCGGCCTTCTAGATTCTTATGGTTGATTCAGCTTTTGCATTTGCTTAGGCAAGATTGGGCGCCCCTGGCTAAGCAGGAGAAAAAGCTGTCAACATATTGATTATGTCGATCATCATACAAATGGGGGGAAAAGCTGATGAAAAAGCGGTGGTTATCGGTTGTTGTTGCCTTGCTTCTTGTTGTATTAGCGGCTTGCGGAAACGGCAACAGTGAAAAGGCAAGCGGCAATACGAGCAATAACAACAACGAGGAAAAAACAGTTCAAGTCGAAGAGATCACTGTCAGTCATGAACTTGGCGAGGTGAAAGTGAAGAAAAATCCAGAAAAAGTCGTTGTGTTTGATTTTGGCGTGCTCGATACACTTGATCGCTTAGGGGTAAACGTGACGGGCTTGCCGCAAATGAACGTGCCATCGTATTTGGAAAAATATAAAAGCGGTGGCTATGAAAACGTCGGGAGTTTACAGGAACCGGACTTTGAAAAATTAAGTGAAATTCAGCCGGATGTCATCTTTATTTCCGGACGTCAAGCCAAGCTGTATGATAAGTTGAGCGAAATTGCACCGACGGTGTACATGGCTGTTGATACGAAAAACTATCTTGATTCTTTTTCCAGTAACATGAGATTATTGGGGCAAATCTTTGATAAGAAAGACGAAGTCGCTGCAGAATTGGAGAATATCCAAAAACAAATTGACTCCGTAAAAGCGAAAGCAGGCGACAAAAAAGCGTTGATCATTTTAACGACCGGTGGGAAAGTGAGTGCATATGGAAAAGGGTCACGCTTTGGGATTATCCATGATGTGCTTGGCGTCCAGGCCGTTGACCCGAATTTAAAAGCGGATACACCGCACGGGCAAAACGTGTCGTTTGAATACATTGCCGAGCAAAATCCGGATTACTTGTTTGTCATTGACCGTGACGCCGTTGTCGAAGGAAAACCGACAGCGAAACAAACGATTGAAAACGCGCTCGTGAAAAAGACGAAGGCATATCAAAACGGCCATATTGTGTACTTGGACCCGAATTATTGGTATTTGTCGGGGGGCGGTCTGACATCGGTATCAGAAATGATCAAACAAGTAGAAGAAGGATTGAAATGAGGAACAGGCGGGCTTAGACGGCCCGCCTGTATTCATAAAATGACCTGTTTTATTTTATAGATGTCCCGTTCGTGTTCGATGACTTTGTTTGAGAGGAAGGCGATATCAAGCTTTGCGTTGTTCAGCTCGTCGGTGAATGATTGGACATGGGCGTCAACCTTTTTCTCTAAGGAGTCGAGCCTTTGATGGATGGAAGAGACTTCACCGTGAAGTTTATGCACGTCCATGGCGAGGGCTTCCAGTGCAGCGTCGGTTTCATCCTGGCGGTGAAGAAGAGCAGACATTAGGTCATACAGTTCTTTTTGGCCGGCTTTGATATGGGCTTGTTCTTCTTCTAACCGCTTTTGGCCTTGAAGGAGAGCTTGCTGGATCCGCCGAAATTCTTCTTGCTCTTTTCGCATTTCTTGTTGTTCTTTTCGGATTTCCTGCTGTTCTTTCCGTATTGCTTGTTGTTCTTTTCGGATCTCTTGTTGCTCTTTCCGAATCTCTTGTTGTTCCGCTTCCAAGCGCTTGTGGCTGTCGACGAGGAGACGCAGCGTGTCTTCGATATGGCCGAGGCGGTCAAACAGTTGTAAGAGGATCTCTTCGCTCATGTTGGCCCCTCTTTCATCTTAATTTCCTTCATTATAGCACGTATGTTCTTGTCGAACAAGCAGGAATGGTGTATATAGGAAGGCGGTCAAACATATGATACAATGAATAGATCAAGCGGCCCAAATCTCAAAGAAAGGAATCGGGATATGCTGTACGTTTCTCCTGCCAAAATCGCAAGCTATTTTTATCATGAATGCGAGCGGAATTTTTACTTTCAGTCGTTGGCGAAAGAGCGGCGCGGCGAGCTCGATGTGCCCAAGGAGCTGTTTGAGCGGCCCGCGGTTCATGAGGGTGTGCTGCGCCGAGGGGTTGAGTGGGAAGAGGAAGTGATTACGACCTATTTGGCCGGCCAGGTGAAGATGGGGAAGCGAGAGCCTGGCACGCCGATTTCCCACTGCTATTTGGATGAAGAGGAGACGATCCGCGAGCTGAAGCAGCCGAGCAAGCGCTATTTATACCAGCCGACATTGATCGCGCCGCCGCGCTTTTACGAACGGTACGGGTTGGATCTGAAAGTGATCCGATTTGCGGCGTGCCGTCCGGATTTGATTGAGTGCATTCCGGGGCAAAACGGCTTTGTGTTCCGCATCATCGACATCAAATCATCAGATGTGTTAAAGATTTCCCACCGCGTGCAAACGGCGCTGTACGCGTTGATGTTGTCCTCGGTGTTAGAGGAGCACGGTGTTAAGGGCAGCGTCGATTTGCGCGAAGCCGGGATATGGACGTACAAAACCGAGCAGCCGCAGCTGACAGATATCGGACAGCTGCTTCCGTTTCTTGAGCAGTTTTTGGCTGGCGAATTGACGGCGCTGGCTGGGAAGCAACTTGATGAGCTGTTTTGGCATTTGGATTATCGCTGTGAATGGTGCCCGTTCTATGATTACTGTTTCGACAAAGCGCGGAAACAGTCGCATATTTCCCTCGTTCCGTACTTATCGAGCCATGCGTCCCGCTTTATCCGCGAGCGGCAGCTTCCGGAGACGATCGGAGAGTTTCGCCAACTTCTTGAGCGTCAAGAAACGAGACACGTCCTAAAACAAAACGCTGGATTGGCGCGTCAACTTGGGCGGCTTGAAGCGCAGCTTGAGGCGATTGCGGAGGAAAAGGTCGTTCCGTATGACCAGGCGGTGACGCATATGCCGATATGGGAAGACATCCGTCTGATTCTCACCGCGCAACGCGATCCGTTGACGGGGAAGATTGCGGCGGCATCGTTGTACCGTGTTGGTGGAACAGATGTGTTTGGAACGGGATCAGAAATGCATCATGTTATTGCTGGTTCTCTGGAAGAATGCGACGCGGTTGGCCGAACGTTTGCCGATGCGCTGGACCGCCTGCTTCAGACGGTGCACGATTACAACCGGGATCGAGAGTGGCGGTCGCAAAAATCGGTGCAGGCGTATGTCACCGACAACTATGAATGGGACAATGTGCAGCAGCTGCTTCAAGCGCTTTTGTTCGATCCAGACTATAACGAAAAAGCTGTTCGGCTGCTGTCGTATTTTCATAGCAGCTCACTAGCAAGTGCCAACGATCATCCAGATGAAATCGTTCCGCTTCCTGTCGTTGTGCTGACAACGGCTGTGAGTCAGCTGTTCGCCTTGCCGACGCATGTTGCGTACCGTCTTGAAGACTTGTCGCGGTATATTGCGGCCTACCATGATTCGCCGTTTCTGTACTCGGCGAGCGAGCGCTTTTCGTTCCGCTTGACAAACGCCATGAAACTGGATGTGCTGCATGATGCCTGGCAAACAGGGGACACGGAAACACGGCAAGCGGTCGAGAAGGAGCTGAGCCGCCGCCTTTGGGCCGCTCACAGCATCATTCAAGGAATCCGTGCGTGGGCCGAGAGCGTCGATCCTTCGCCACTTATGGTCTGGCCGGAAAAATTTGCGTTTCCTCATTCGGCTGATTACCGCGATCCGCTTGTGTCCAAGCTGGCGTTTATGGCGCGCTACGAGGCGCTATTAAACTACTTGGATATTCGCCAAAAGCGCCTGCTCCCGCTTTCGGAGCGGCTTGAGAACGGAGTGACGCTTCATGTCACGTACCTTGGCGGCGATCGGTTCCGATTGAACAACCGCCAGGCGCTTGAAACGATCGATCTAAAGGCGAGCTGGATTTTGACGGAGTGCAATGAGGAAGGGGAAAAGGCGCAACAGACGTTTCCTGATCATAAGTACGCCAGTGAATGGAAGCCGCCCCAATGGGCCAATGTCTATTTTGTCCGCATTCGCGCCATCGAAGATAATGGCAAGACAGCTGAACTCAAGCTCGAGTTGCCCAAATGGCTCGATCGGTTCCCGCTTGTGGAAGGAGAGGAGTATTGGCTGTCGCTTCGGCATGCGGATTTTACCACCCCGCGCGTCTTGCAGGCGTTGCAACAGTTGGATCAGGAACATCATCGCATCTTGGACTTGATTCGCGATCCGATTCGCTATCGGAAAACGTTTCGTCCCAACTGGGATGCAGAGGAAGTCAAGGCGCTTCTCCGCCGAAGCGGGTTGACAAAAAGCCAGCGTCAGGCGTTTCTCCACTTTCTCCGCCATACGTTGACGCTCGTCTGGGGGCCGCCTGGCACCGGGAAAACCCACTTTATCGCCGCCGCTCTTCGGCTGCTTATGGCGATTTACGAAAAGCGGGGACGGAAGCTCTCCATTCTTATTTCCGGCTTCACCCATGCAGCGATCGAAAACGTCCTGCGCAAAGTTCAGGAGCTTATGCCGCGGCGCAGCGTCCATATCGCGAAACTTGGTGAGATTCAGACGGAAAACGCCAAAGGAATCGCCGAGGTGGCGGACCGTGACCTTCCCCGATGGCTGGGCAACGGCGGGCATCGGGTGCTTGGCGCCACGCTGTACGGCATTCAAAGGGCGTATGAAAAAGACTGTCTAGAAGAGTTTGACGTCGTCATTCTGGATGAGGCGTCGCAAATCCGCGTGGCCGATTCACTGTTGGCGCAGCGCCAAGTCAAAAAAGCAGGCAGGCTGCTTATCGTCGGCGACCATTTCCAGCTGCCGCCAATCATTCAAGGGGCGTATGCGGCCGCGGAAGGGGAGCCGCACCTGTTCGACTCGATTTTCCGCCTGCTGCTTGACGCGGATGTGGAGAAGCGGTATACCCGCCAACTGACGGACAATTTCCGCATGAACGAGGCGCTTTGCCGCTACCCGGCCGAGCGGATTTACAGCTCCCAGTATACCGCGTTCACCCGCCAGATTGCCGAACAAACGTTGACGCTCGCCCCTGCGCCCCGGGCCGATGGGTGGATCGAAGCGGCGATCGACCCTGACTATCCGCTTGTCGTCTGCACGTATGACGGTGTATACGGTGCCCAAGAAAACGAGGCGGAGGCGCGCTGGGTGGCGGGCATCGCGAAGGTGTTGCGGGAACGGCTTCTCGACAGCGAGGGGAAACGGTACGATGACTCATCAGAAGGCGACCAAGCGTTTTGGCGCCGCGGGCTGTTTATCATCTCGCCGCATCGGGCGCAGATCCGCGCCATCCGCCGTGCCCTTGAACACCAACGATTGCGCCCACCGTTTTTCGTCGATACGGTTGATAAAATGCAAGGGCAAGAAGCGGATGCGGCGATCATCAGCTACGGCGTCGCCGATCCGGAACTGGCTGTGATGGAAGGGGAGTTCATCTACAGTTTGAACCGCCTCAACGTTTCGCTCACACGGGCGCGGAAAAAGGCGATTCTCTTCCTCTCGCGCCAACTGATGTCGCCGCCGCTTCAGGTGATCGGCAACGAGGAATACCGTGAAGGGGTGAATTTTATGCTCGGGCTCGAGCACTACGCTTCACGGCACGGGGAAACGCAAACGTTTACGGTCGACGGTGTCGCGCTGCGAATGTACCGAGTCGGCGGCCATGTGTTCGATCACGCGGCTTCCCGCGATCGTTAAGATAGAAAAGTGAATAGCGGCAATGCTACTGGCTGCTTGATCCGCCATGCCGCCTTCTCTCGCTCATTGGCTCGCCTTGTGTTCCGTGCTGCGCGCAACCGTGCACGGTCCGAAAACAGTCAAAAAACGGGGGAGGTGTGCATGGCGGTTTCTTTTGGACGACCAAATCATCTATATAATTGTTATTTTGTTACATATTGCCGATAGGTCTTAACGCCTGTAAAATGATTTTTGTAAGAAACGAAGAAAGCAGCGCTTCTTGCCATTCGTGTGAAGCACTAGATGGACGGCGGAAATGGAAGGACAAATTGGAATACCTTTGTTTGGCAACGGGTGACTGCTTGCATAACAGAAAGTGAAGGTGAGTGACATTGTACACAGTTTTTGAGGCTCTGTTTTCCTCAATCAATAAGATTGGAAATAAAGGGTTTACTGATTTATTTCTTTATTTTCAGCTTGGTTTGTTTTTGGTGATGGCTGCCTGGCAGTTGATACGAATTCAAAGGGAAATCGCGGTGATGAACCAACTGAAGCCGAAGCTGCTCGAGTTAAACCGCTCCTTAGATGGAAGCGCCTACGAAATCGATCGAACCATTAATGATCTTTTTGCCCAAACGAAAAGGTCCAAGTATAAAGAGTTGTGGGAACGATATTACAATCGTGTTTCGCAAAAAAATGAGGACGAGCGCATCAATGTAGAACCATTTTTTGGGGTTGATGTAATGTATCATCATATGGGTTATCGAACGTTGATGGATATGGGGGCGGGCATCCATGTCAGCCTCGGTGTTCTTGGCACCTTCGTCGGTCTTTCGGTCGGATTGGCTGAGCTGCATATTGGCGATACAGAAGCGCTGCGGTCAGGGATTAGTAGTTTGCTAGACGGGATGAAAGTGGCTTTTTACACCTCTGTATGGGGCGTGCTGCTTTCATTGACGTGGACGATGTTTGACCGGTGGATTAGCGGTACGCTTGAGCGCAATATCGATTGGCATTCCGAGCGGCTTGACTTTTTGCTTAGCACGGACGATGAGGAACTATTTCTTAACCGTTTGGAAAAGTTATCGCGCAGTCAAGCCGACCATTTGAAAACGCTGTTAACCGATGCGCTTGAGAAGGCGATGCAGCCGATCGCCCTGTCGCTTCAACAGTCACACGGCAGCTTGCAGCGGGCGTTTGGCCAGCTTCATGACCAGTTTGCCCAACTGCGTGAAGGAATGGAAACACAGGCGAGGTTGCTTGAGTCGCAAATTGAGTTGACAAAAAATACAAGCGCTGATGTAACGAGCCGACTTGTTGATGAGATTACAGGTGGAACACAACAATCGATCGGGCGGTTTAGCGAGTTCGTCCAACAGTCGCAAGTGCTGCAAGCGGAAATGATGAAGACAATTGAAGCGTTCACGAGCCGTTTTGCCCATACAGAAGAACGGCAGACGATGACACTCGAGCGAACGGAAAAAATGTTTGCGCAATTTGAGAAAATGGCGGCAGAACTTGAATTAATGAAAGACAGCTATCAGCAAACGGCAGGCATGATGAACGGGTTAGGCGAAACATTCCACCAACTGCAGCAGCTGACGAAAGACCAGCTTCCGGTTCAACAGGAAGTGATGCGAAGCAACCAGCTGTTGGCCCAGAAGTATGATGATTTGGCCGATCAGTTCACCCGCTTTAATGCACAAGTTGAAGCGCAGTATAGCCAGCTGCTCGAACAGCTTGTCCATGCATCGTCCTCACTTTCCGCCTCGTTTCAAACGATGGCGAACAGGTTTGACGAGTCGCTTCGCGTCCAAAAAGAATCGTTGCGTGATTCGCAGCAGCTGCTTGGCGATGTCCAGTCGGCTGTGGCGGCGCTGTCGCCGCTTGTTCCCGAGCTGCGTGAAACGTTCGACCGCGTCCGCGAGCTAAAGGAGCAGCTGCTTGATATGCAAGAGGCACAAAAAGAGCTTCTGCCAGAACTTGTGCAGCTCCGGACGCAAACAAAGGAAACGGTTGAGGAAGCGCTGCAGACGACAAAAGGGTATATGCATGAAATGACGGAGCAAATCGAGGCACTGCAACAAAACTGGGCGACAACAAAAGAACAATTGTCAAGAATCACCGATGCCCTTCACTTGTCGATGAAGGATTTCGCTGAAAATATTGACAATGGTTTAAGCAAAACGTATCAACATTTTGATGAGACATTGACTAAGGCGGTGCAGGAAGTGAGCGGGCTCGTTTATCAATTCAGTGAAGTGCAGGCGGATTTTATTGAGAATTTGGAAGACTTGGTGGACCATTTTGATAAATGGAAAGCAGGGGCTTCAACATGAAATATCGGAAACGGACGGAAGTCAATTATTGGATGTCCTATGCAGACTTAATGAGCGCCATGTTGATGGTGTTTGCTTTGTTGTTGACGTTTGTCATCCTGGATTACCGTGAACTGCTCGAAGAAAAAGAAAAGCAAATCGAAGAGGTTGTCAGCGTCAAAACGGAGATCATCCGGGCTTTGACCGAAGCGTTTAAGCAATCGAATATGGCGATTGAAATTGACCAGCAAACAGGGGCCATCCGCTTTCCCGGGAGCATTTTGTTTGAATCCGATTCGGCGGAAATCTCCCCGGAGGGGAAGGCGTTTTTGCAGCAATTTATTCCTAAGTATATGGGGATTTTATTGCAGGATCGTTTTCAAAATGAGATTTCAAGCATCATTATTGAGGGGCATACCGACCGGAATGGAACGTACATGTACAATATGTCTTTATCGCAGCGTCGGGCGTATGCCGTTTTAGAGTATATTTATAGCAAAGAGTTTCCGAACTTTAAAGAACGGGAGTTGTCGAAAAAATACATCACGGCAAATGGCCGAAGCTTCAGCAGCCCGTTGACAGATGCGACAGGTAAATATGACCCTGACCGTTCGCGGCGGGTCGAGTTTTTATTCCGCCTTAAGGACGATGAAGCCATTAAAGCCATCGAAAAGTTGGTGAACGAATAATGAAGTATGAGTACGAACCGGTGTTGCTGAAACGATGGCTGCGGGAAGCGCGCCCACCTCTTTTGAAACAAACGGTTGAATATAGCGCTGAGAAATATCAAGGTGTGCTTGAACGGTTGTCCGAGCAGTTCACGCAAATAGCCAATGCGCCGGTTTCGGCGTTTCAAGAGTGGGTACAACAGCTGTCGCGGCGCGAGAAGCTTCTTCTCCCAAACTTGTACAAAAAGGAGCTTCCCGACGAAATCAAAAAAGCGATGATCGAGTCCATTCAGCGCCATATCCAGCATGAGCGCCGCCTGTTCCGCGTGTTGGTTGATGTGATGTATGAAACGTGTGATTTGGACGAAATTTGGAAGCTTTTGCGTTACGCCTATGCTGCCCACATAGAGAAGATCGAAAAGCGGATGGAAAAAGAAAAAAGTGAAAAATGGCGGCGTTATTTGTTAAGCCGAGATCCGATTGTATATTTGGCGACAGAGGCGTATCAAAGTGAAAAAGGGATTTTAGACGAGCTAGAGACGTTTTATCTAACAAAAAACTTCCCGTTGTTTAAACTCGTGCTTATGGAAATTTTCCAGCTGGCTGACGAATCATTTTTTCTCAAGGAACAAAATTTATACCAGGACATCTTTGTTTCGGCAACAAATGAACAACAGCAAAAGATGGCGCACGCTCTAATTAAAAAGTGCAAGCTGAACCGCGTCAAGCCGCTTGGAAAACTGATTTTTGAAAAGCTGCAAACGTACCGGAGAAAGCCGATGCTCTGGAGATATGTCGGGGAGGAGGAAAAAAGTCGGTTTGCCCAGTGGATTATGAAACTGGAGCTGAAAGACTTTTTTGGCGGCGTCAATAAAAACCATGAACGGTTTCAATATTGGGAGAAGTTTATCCCGCAGCTTGAAGATGTCGTCGTGACCGATGAGCGCACGACGCTGATTATGTATTTCCGTGACGTTGTCATTATAGAAGTGCTTGGCACTGGGGCGGTGTACATCTATCGTGCCGACGTTTTTCAACGCCATTTTCAACCGAAAATTGACCGGATGCTCGCCGAACGGGAGCGGTTTGCCAACAAGGCATGGCTAAAAGCGCGGGAAGTAAGGCGGACCGAGCTGATGGATAGAAATTTGACAATTCCAGGCGGCTGGCTGCGCCATAATGGCGGATGGCAATGGAAGTTTGACGAATGGCTTCGCCGCGAACTCGGCTGGGAGGTAAAAAGGGATGTTCTTCTTCAAAAAGAAACAGAAAATGATGAAGGCTGTTTTGATGCCGACTGAAGATGGGGTTCATTTTTCGTTTCAACTGCACGACGGCAAAACTGTCACTGAGCTGAAGCTGCCTATGGCCAGAGAGGATATCGAAAAATATTATAAAGTGCAAGGATTTCAGCAGTATGTCGCTTGGGAGGAGCTGTACGACTCCGGCGTCCTTGCCGATTCGATCTTGCCGTATCATGAGTATTATAGATTGTTGGAAGACGAAGGCGCCAAAGAGGTGCTCCAATGTTTGGGGCTTCCTGTTGTTGAGGAGAAGGTAAGCGGAAAACTCTTGCTTCGTTCGCTGCCTAATGAAGCCGATTTAGTTCTGCAGCTATTCGATGCCAGCGGGCGCAACCTAGACCGGATTGGGAAGTCGGCGGGAGCGATGTATGGGTTGCCCGATCGTTTCCTACTGCTTCCGGAGCAGGTGTACCGTCTGAAACGTGCGCTTTTGGAACCGTATGAATCGGGGTATGAAAAAATCGGCATTTGTCAACAGCTGGCTAAGGAGGCGGGCATTCAGCTTGAAAACTTTTTGCAAACGGAGACGTACCATATTGTTGATACATATGATCTCGACATCGCCGTGCACCGACCTGACCATATCGAGCTCGTTGTAAAAGGAAGAACAGAGGAGGAGACGCGCCACCTTCAACAGTTGGAGAAGATCAGCAGTGTAAAGAAAGGCCATGCCCGAAGCCGGTTTATCAGCACCGCACGAGTCCATGCCGATATTGTCCATTTACAGCAAAAGCGGCATATTATGGGGGAAGAAGTACCGCTGTTTTTGGAAAATCCAGCCGCTGTTTTGCCTGAGCACGATTACTTACTTGATTTGGATCAGTTTTCAGAACGCGTTCGCGGCCTCATCCCGATTGAACGAGTGCGCCCTGTTTTTCATGAAGGGGCAGGAATGAAATGGTTCGATGAGGAAAGCGGTTTTGTGGTTCCATACGATGAGTCGTTTTTGCGCGAACTGATGGAAAATTATCCAGACCAACAATACGTTGAGTATAACGGCAAATGGATTTACTTAGATCCTTTATTGCGACGAAAGCTGCTGCAGCTGCCGAAAGATGCCGACGAAGCGTTGAAACGGCGGTATATTCTTGATATTAAAGATAATGAGGAAGAGCTTGAATACAAAATGGACAGCGCCCAAGCGGCGCCGTTCCGTCGTTATCCGCTCCCTTCCGAGCTGCAGGCGGAACTTTTTCCGCATCAAATTGAAGGGTTCGAATGGCTTTGCCACTTGGCGGAGCAAGGAAGAGGCGGCTTGCTGGCCGATGATATGGGGCTTGGCAAAACCATTCAAGTCATAGCGTTTTTGTTGCATCAAAAGGCTCGTGGGCAGCTGAGGCCGACGTTGATCGTCCTGCCAATCGCCCTTATCGAGAACTGGGTAGCGGAAATCGAAAAGTTTGCTCCAAGTCTGCTCGAGGGTTTGTATATCCATAAAGGGGGCGGGCGGCTGGCTTCGTCGCAGATTATTTCACAGTTTGATCTCGTTTTGACCAGTTACGATACACTGAAAATTGACCAGCTTTTGTTGGGGAAGATTGAATTCCAAGCGATTATTTGCGACGAAGCGCAAAACATCAAATCGCACGCCAGCCAACGGTCGCGCGCCATCCGCGCCATGCAAGGGCATTTTCGTCTGGCGATGACCGGCACGCCGGTTGAAAATAGCTTAGATGAGCTTTGGGCAATTATGGATTTCGTCCAGCCCGGTGTGTTAGGTTCGTTAAAAGAGTTTCGGTTCCGCTATGCAGAGACATCGGATTATAACTCGCTGCTTAAAGCCATTCAACCATACTATTTGCGGCGGACGAAGCAGCAAATTCTCGATGACCGCCTGCCTAAAAAACACCTTGTTCCGCCGATTTACGTCGAGGCGTCGTCAGTGCAGAAAAAGATTGTCCGGTCGATGTTGGCCACAAAAGAAAGTGGACAAGTCGCCATTTTGAATATGATCACAAGGCTGCGGCAGCTGTACGGCCATCCGGGAGCAGTCATCACCGACTATGAAAATCTCCCGGCTGCAGAGGTGCCGAAGTTGAAGGAGACGTTGCGCATCGTTGAAACGATTCGACAAAAGGGGGAGAAAGTGCTTATCTTTACAGAGTTTCGCAAGCTGCACTTTCTTTTGAAGCGAACATTCATGGAAAAATACGGAATTTCCGTTCCGGTAATTGATGGGGATACGAAAAATCGTCAATCGGTCATACAGCGTTTTAACGAAACAAAAGGTTTCGGCATTATGATTTTATCTCCGAAAGCGGCCGGTGTCGGCTTGACGATCACAAGTGCCAACCATGTCATTCATTATACACGCTGGTGGAATCCAGCCGTTGAAAACCAAGCGACCGACCGGGCGTATCGCATCGGTCAGCGGAAAGATGTATATGTTTACCATATTATCACTACGGATCGTTCCCATTTCCCGCAGGGAACAGTAGAAGAATTGATGCACGAACTGCTGGAAAGCAAACGCCATTTGGCCGAAAATGTCATCATCCCTTTTGACATGCGTGAGATCCAGCAAGCCATTGCCGAGAGAATGATGGAACAACGTCAACTCGTCTAGGGACAGCTTCTCTCCCGTCTTTGGAATCGCCCATCCGCCATGCCGCCTTCTCCCGCTCATTGGCTCGCCTTGTGTTCCGTGCTGCGCGCAACCGTGCACGGTCTGAAAACGGTCAAAAAACGGGGGCGGGGGTGTTTTCATGGCAAAAAGAAGGAAACCGGCGCGCCATGGCGAAATAATGGCAATAAGATTCGTCGATAAGAAGCACTGCGCTGGGAATGCGCGGGAAGAGAGGGGGCGTGCCATGGCAAATGCCGGCGGGAGAAGACCGGTGTCGGATGCTAGATTGGAGGCGATCAAAAAGCTTTTTCCTAAAGCGGTGGTAGAGGGGGGCCTCGATTGGAAGCTGCTGTGGGAAGAGCTTGGCGATAGGGGAGAGGAAACGTATGAGTTTATATGGCCGGGGAAGGCGGAGGCGAGGCGGCTCGCCGAAACGCCTGCGTCCGGGGTGCTGCGGCCCGACCGGGAAGCGAGCAAACAGTGGGAGACGACGAACAATTGGTATATTGAAGGGGACAATTTAGAAGTATTAAAGCTGCTGCGGACGTCGCATGCAGGGGCCATTCAAATGATTTACATCGACCCGCCGTACAACACCGGGAAAGTGCTGACGTATAAAGACCATTGGCGCCAAAAGAAAAACGCCCCGGCCCGGGGGCAGGGAGCGGACGAAGCGCGCGTTCATGCCGGATGGCTAAACATGATGTATCCGCGCCTTTTGGTGGCGCGGGAGCTGTTGGCAGAGACAGGGGCGATGTTTATTTCCATTGATGATACAGAACAGGCGAATTTGAAAAAAATGTGCGATGAACTGTTTGGCGAGCGGAATTTTGTCGCCACGTTCATTTGGCAGCGGGCGTTTTCGCCTGTGAACATGAACAAGTTCGCTTCGCGCAACCATGACTTCATCCTCTGTTACGCGAAAAATATCGACCGCCTGGCTTGGTACGGCTTGCCGCGCCATCCGGAAGCGGACGGGCGGTATGCCAATCCGGACAACGATCCGCGCGGGCCGTGGACGTCAGGCGATTTGTCGGTCGGTCCGCCGATTCCGGAAAAAATTTATGACATCGTGACCCCAGGCGGCCGGATTGTTTCGCCGCCCCATGGGTATTGTTGGCGGGTGACGAAAGAACGCTTCGCCGAACTGATGGAAGACAACCGCATTTGGTTTGGCAAAGACGGCAACGGGGTGCCGCGCCTGAAGCGGTTTTTAAGCGAAGTGAAGCCGACGGTGACACCGCTTACGATTTGGACGCATGATGAGGTGTCCCATTCGCAGGAGGCGAAAAAAGAGGTAAAGGAGCTGTTCGGCGGGCTGGCGGTGATGGATTACCCGAAGCCGGTGAAGCTCATTCAGCGCATGGTGGCGCTGACCACGAGAGATGACGACCTCATCCTCGACTTTTTTTCCGGCTCGGCGACAACGGCCCATGCGGTAATGCAGCAAAACGCTGAAGACGGCGGTCGGCGGTCGTTTCTCATGGTGCAGCTTCCCGAGCCGCTTGCGGAAACGTCAGCGGCACATGAAGCCGGATTTCGGACGATTTGCGACATCGGCCGCGAGCGCATTCGCCGCGCAGGGGAAAAAATCGTCCGTGAAAGCGGGAACACGAAGCTTGATATTGGCTTTCGCGTATTTCGGCTCGAAAAGAAATCAAAACAGCCCGCTCGCTAGGCGAACGGGCTGTTTCTCGATGAGGCTGATGAAAAGCGTTTTATAAAGCAGGCGTTGCGTCTATGTTCCGAACCCTTGATGTCCGTCGTTTCAGGCGCTTTTTACAACGACGCTGCAGCCCAGCGGTCGTCGATAAAGACGTCGTATTCGGCAGCAATCGTTTCTTTGAGCTCCGCCAAGGACGGAATGCCGTCGGTGAAGGTGTATGTGTCAAGGCGAATGAGCGAATACTCGTCGCCGGGGTCAAACACGATGGTGACAACTTCTTCTGTTCCGGCGTCCACCTGCCGGACGGCGTCGTGGCCTTCCGGTTCAACGAGCACGTTTTGGTATGTTTCGTGAATGACGTAGTATCCTTCCACTACTTGACCGGCAAATAACTGTTCCATGTCCATCAGTTCATGGACGATCATATTTAGTCCTCCTAGTTTGTGAAATTATTCTCAATGTCAGTATACAACGAAATGGCGGCGAAGGTAATAGGCGGCGACGGAAGTTTGAAAAGTTGTCACTTTTCTATGCGATGCCGGTTGGACGGGAAGGGCGGAACGTACAAAACGGGCGCCCGTGCCGACGGACGCCCGTTCATGTGA
The DNA here is from genome assembly GCF_052220245.1 of Geobacillus sp. BK01. Classification (NCBI taxonomy): domain Bacteria; kingdom Bacillati; phylum Bacillota; class Bacilli; order Caryophanales; family Anoxybacillaceae; genus Geobacillus; species Geobacillus sp. BK01. The sequence continues at coordinate 182,929 of NZ_JBQPTH010000006.1, read as the reverse complement.
TGGAGATCAATCTTTCGCTATTGTGGATGCCGCCGGCTCATAGGTTGGGTCGAGACGGCGCCTTGCAAAGGCGAAGTAGCAAACGATGACGACGGCGGTGATGAGCAAAGTCAACAGCAACTGCGACACCATTGAATCGATAAACAGCATTGAGGCGAGAATCACGAGCAATACAAGAATCGTAAAATAAGTCAAGTGTGGAAACAGCCACATTTTAATGAATCGCTGTTTTCGCGTTCGAGTTTTTTCCGCAGGCGGAGCTGCGAGACGGCGATGGCCAAATAGACGAGCAGGGCGATCGCTCCGGAAGAGTTGACGAGAAAGAGAAACACTTTGTCCGAATGGCTCCTGGTCCCGTTGAGTGAATGACCGCCCCGCTTCCGACAAACAGTCCGGCGCCGATCACCCCGGCGATGGCGATCATGGCCATATGGCGCTCTTTCAATCCTTTTTGCAGACCGGAATGATTCATCCCCACTCCCCCTCCCAAAAGAGTTGAAATTTGTTGAATAGTATGACTATTATGTTGGTTTTAGTGTATATGGAAACGCTATCATGCGCATTGGACAAAGTGCCAGTAAAACTGGGATGGCGATTGGACAATTTGTCCATAGATCTTTTCACTATAGAAGGAATTGAACGACAATGTTTCGAATGTTTTTCCTTACTAAGGAAAGAGGGGAGAGGAGAAGATGGCGTACAGCTTTCCTCTTACGGTTGCCGATGTTTTGCGAAGAAAACATTTTGAAAAAGCGGTTGTTGCCGCTGGAAAAGACGGACTGTCAAGAATAGTCAAATGGGTGTATGTTGTCGAGGTGACGAAAATTAGCAATTTGTTGCGCGGCAAGGAGTTGATTTTGTCTACTGGTGTTGGGTGGCAGGAGGACGATTCACTCTTTTTGTCTTTGCTTCGCCAGCTTATTGAGTGCGACGCCTCAGGATTGTGCATCGAGCTTGGGACATATGCCTCGTCGATTCCGAAAGAGGCACTTGAACTGGCCGATCGGCACCACTTTCCGCTTATTCTCTTTCTTGAGGAAGTCCCGTTTGTGGAGATCACCCACGATATTCATACATATTTGATCAACCAGCAGTACAAGATGATTTCCCAGCTTGAATCTTATTCCCAAGAGCTGAATAAAAAGCTGCTGAACATCCACCACCATCGCGACATTTTGAAAGTTCTTCACCATTGTCTAGGCCATTATGTCGTGTTCAAAATGAACGGCGCGGAAGCCGAGTATGTTCCCGGCCGGACGAAGAGGGGAGACGAAACTGGTGTTCAGCCTGGGGCCAGCCTGCCGCCGGGTGCCGTTTCGAAACCGATTTCTTTGTTTGGCGCGGAATATGCGGAACTGGCTCTTCTTCCCGCCGGCCGAGATATCAATGAGTTTGATTTGCTGATTTTGGACCGCACGGCCACTGCTTTGGCGCAGCACTTGTTGCGGAATCTTTACGTGGAAGAAAGGCGGCGGACGGAAGAAAATGAATGGGTGAAGGGATGGATGGCAGGGGAGTATACGGACGAAGAGGTTTCGTCTTATTTGTTCGATCACTTCCCGTCTCTTCAAATCAACGGGGGCGCCGTGTGGGTGTGCAAAGCGGACGCGGCTGGCCAAAAAGGAAGCTTCGATTCGACGTACTTTAAACTGTTATGCCGGTCGGTGTTTGAGCAGCGCGGCTTTTTTCTCCTTTCAGCCGATATGGGGCGGCATTTGGCGTTTATCACGATCAACCAGCGGGATGAGGTGACGTGGAAAAGCCGGATGGAGGAAGGAATCGAGTGTCTTATGACGTCGGAGTTTGTCCAGGCAAAGCTTTCGAACTTGCAGGTCGGCGTCGGAACGTTTGTCCCATCCCTTTCGGCGATGAAAAAAAGTTATGCGGCTGCGCTCGAGGCGCTGAAAATTCGCAGCCGGGTGAAGAAGGAACCGGTCAGTCTGTTTTACGATGATCTTCACTTGTACCGAATGATCACGGTGCTCGATAAATATAGCAATCTTCGTGAAATGGTGGACCGCTGTTTAGGCCCGATTGTCGAGCATGACCGGAAACATAACGGAAAACTGCTTGAAACGCTCAAAGTATATTTGCAGTGCAACGGCTCAAAACAAGAAACGGCTAAGAGGCTGTTTATCGTCCGGCAGACGTTGTACCATCGCATTGAAAAGCTAGAAAGCTTCCTTGGCGCCGACTTTATGGAAGCGGACAAGCGGTTGGCTCTTGAGTTGATGCTTAAGGCGTACGACTACTTAATGGATGGTGGTGGGGGGGGCATGGGTGGTGAAGGGCCTTTCTTGAAGCTGAGTAAAGGCTGCTGAACGCGGATGGACGTGAGAAATTCGCTCTGGAGCCTTGGCGGCAATTTGCCGACGACGGTTTGGCTCGACAGTGATAGTCAAACTGTAGAACGGGTGTGACCGTGATTTTTACAGTTTGTCTAATGAACTGTGCGGCGGGATGAGCGATAATGGCTGTAACATAGAACGATTTCTAGTGGAAGGGAGCCAAGCGGCGATGAAAACGGAACAAACCCACCAACTGTGGCTCGACAAAGATGACCGATACATTTGGCATTCGATGAAACCGTACAACCCGAACGCCACGCTCGTAGCAGCTGAGGCGAAAGGGTGCTGGGTGACCGATGCGGCCGGGAACAAATATTTGGATGCGATGGCGGGACTTTGGTGCGTCAACGTCGGCTACGGGCGCGAGGAGCTTGCCGAAGCGGCGCATGAGCAGTTGAAGACGCTGGCATATTTCCCGTTGACGCAAAGCCACCTGCCGGCCATCGAGCTCGGGGAAAAGCTCAACGAACTGTTGGGCGATGAGTATGTGATTTTCTTTTCCAACAGCGGATCGGAAGCAAACGAAACGGCGTTTAAAATCGCCCGCCAATACCATCAGCAGCGCGGGGAGCATCACCGGTACAAAATCATTTCCCGCTACCGGGCGTACCACGGCAACTCGATGGGGGCGCTCTCGGCGACCGGGCAGGCGCAGCGGAAATACAAATACGAACCGCTCGCGCCGGGCTTTATCCATGTGCCGCCGCCGGATGTGTACCGCGACCCCGATTCAGCCGAAAATCCGCGCCAGCTGCGGGCGGTGAAAGCCATTGACGACGCCATGACGTGGGAATTGAGCGAAACGGTCGCGGCGGTCATTATGGAGCCGATCATCACCGGCGGCGGCGTGCTCATTCCTCCGGACGGGTATATGAAAGCGGTCCAAGAAGTATGTGAAAAGCACGGCGCCTTGCTTATTGTCGATGAAGTCATTTGCGGTTTCGGCCGGACGGGAACAGCGTTCGGATTTCAAAACTACGGCGTCAAGCCGGATATCATCACGATGGCGAAAGGGATTACCAGTGCGTATTTGCCGCTGGCGGCAACGGCGGTGCGGAAGGAGATTTATGAAGCGTTCAAAGGAACAGGGGAATACGACTATTTCCGCCATGTCAATACATTTGGCGGCCATCCGGCTTCGTGCGCTGTAGCGCTGAAAAACATCGAGATCATGGAGACGGAGCGGCTGTTTGACCGCTCGCGCGAGGCCGGCGAATGGCTGCTTGATGAGCTGAAAACGAAGCTGGCCGGCCATCCATACGTCGGTGATGTGCGCGGCAAAGGGCTGCTTGTCGGCATTGAGCTTGTCGCTGACAAAGCGACGAAAGAGCCGCTCGATATGTCGCTTGTCAATCAAGTGATCCATCGATGCAAGGAGAACGGCCTCATTATCGGCAAAAACGGAACGACGGTCGCGGGATACAACAACGTGCTCACCTTATCGCCGCCGCTTTGTATCACGGATGATGAACTTTCGTTTGTGGTCCGCGTCTTGACCGAGGCGCTAGCGGCCATTCAATAAGAAGAACGACAAACGTCAGCCGGATCGACAGGCTGGCGTTTTGTTTGCTTTTGCGCGGCCATTCGGAAACACATCGAAGCAGGTGGTTATTGCGAGGGCTGAACGTTCTTTCGCCTGTGCGATGGTGCTTCGGGATGGGGGATTCTTAGGAGCGTCTGCCCGATCATCGATTTCTGTGTGTTTGACGCAAGACTGATGATGAGTATGTCATGCTGAACAAGGGTTGTTTTACCCCCATTCCAATACATGCGCTAATGGAATCGCTAAGTCTTGAAATTGTGCGGAATGCAATGTGTCTTGTTGTCCGTATGTGGCATGTCGTTGATATGCACCTTCGTGCAAATAGTACACATGAATCATTTTATTGGCCGTATCAACGATCCAATATTCCGCAATGCCATAGTATTGGTAAATGTAAAATTTTTCGTTGTAATCTTTTAAAGCGGTTGAAGGTGATAAGACTTCAACAACCAGTGCAGGCGCTCCGTAACACCCTTTTTTGACAATTTGTTTTTTATTGCAAATGACGGCAAGATCAGGTTGGACAATGTCATCAGGGGTTTCATATGTTTCCTTTTTGCTAAGGAATACATCAAACGGCGCCATAAAGACATAACAATGTTTGTTTTGGAAAAAATGGCGCAAAGCAAAATACAATTCTCCGACTGCAAATTGATGTTCCGAAGATGGAGCAGGCGTCATATTATACGCTTTTCCATTTATAAGTTCCCAGCGGCCTTCCCACGTTTCCCAGTCAGCATACGTGTAAATTTTGTTCGAATCAGGGATATTGCCCATTGTTCCACCCTCTTTCATTTTAAAGGTACGCTTGTTTACAGTTTAGCAAAAGAAATCAAGGAAGTGTAGGGAGGACTTTCTTTAGACGTTTATTCATCGCCCGCTTACGCTCATAAGTGGAAGTGAAGGTCTTTTTGGTTCAGAAAGGAATGTGGCGTTTGTTTGTCGAATGACATGGGTGAAGAATGTATAGGGAAAGGGAGAAAACTGATGTCCGCATTTCAAGCGTTTGTCGTCAACAAAACCGAAACAGAGTTTACTGCCGGCGTGCAGACGATTTCCATGGATGATTTGCCGGAAGGGGACGTCGTTGTCCGCGTCCGTTATTCGAGCGTCAACTACAAAGACGGATTGGCATCGATTCCGGACGGCAAAATTGTGAAAACGTATCCGTTTGTGCCCGGGATTGATTTGGCCGGGACCGTCGTTTCCTCAAACGATGCGCGGTTTCGTGAAGGGGATGAGGTGATTGCGACCGGCTATGAAATTGGCGTCACTCATTTTGGCGGCTACAGCGAGTACGCCCGGCTGCATGGCGATTGGCTCGTGCCGCTGCCGAAAGGGTTGACGTTGAAAGAAGCCATGGCGATCGGGACGGCTGGGTTCACGGCGGCGTTGTCCATCCACCGGCTTGAGGAGCACGGGCTGACGCCGGAGCGCGGGCCGGTGCTTGTCACGGGGGCGACGGGCGGCGTCGGCAGCTTGGCCGTGTCGATGCTCGCTAGGCGCGGCTATACGGTGGAAGCAAGCACAGGCAAAGCGGCGGAGCATGATTATTTGCGCGCCCTTGGCGCCAAGGAAGTGTTGGCGCGGGAAGACGTCACGGCCGAGCGCATCCGCCCGCTCGATAAGCAACGCTGGGCGGCGGCGGTCGATCCGGTCGGCGGCCGGACGCTGGCGACGGTGTTAAGCCGCATCCGCTACGGCGGGGCGGTGGCGGTGAGCGGGTTGACTGGCGGCGTGGACGTGCCGACAACGGTTCATCCGTTCATTTTGCGCGGCGTCAGCTTGCTTGGCATCGACTCCGTCTATTGCCCGATGGAGCTGCGCCTCCGCATTTGGGAGCGGTTGGCCGGCGACTTAAAGCCGGATTTGGAGCGAATTGCCCACGAAATTGCGCTTCACGAACTGCCGCAGGCGCTCGAACGCATTTTGCGCGGCGAGCTGTGCGGCCGGGCGGTCGTGCGGCTTATTTAGCCGAAAAGAACGAATTTTCTCTTGCCCGAGATGGCACGGTCTTAAGACTGCTGTATGGCAAACATGTGCCGGCGTTCGCCGACAAGCGGGAAACTGACGAGCGGAACCGACGGCCCCATTCGGTGAAGCGACAGCCGGCCTGAACGGACCAACCGGAAATAGCTGTTTGGAGAAGCAGAAAAGGGAGAAGGGGCGAACATAGCCTCTGTCTCCCTTTTTGCTTTTGGAGCCGGTTATCCAAGCTGATACCGCTCCAGCTCCGCGAAAAAGTCTTTCACAAATCGGTAAAACACTTTCACGGACGGGGCAAGCTCGTGGTGGTCGGAAATGATAATGCCGACGTTGCGTTTTACTTGCGGCATTTCGATCGGCACTTTGGCGGCGTAGCGAAGAAGGCTTTCCGACAAGGCGCTTTCCGGCAGGAGAGTGACGCCGATGCCGGCCGAGACCAATCCCTTAATCGCGTCAAGGTCCTCGCCTTCCGATGAGATGTTTGGGGAAAAACCGGCCTGATGGCAGGCGTCGATCAAAATTTGATGCAAAATGTATCCTTTTGGAAACGTCACAAATGGATCATGGCGCAGTTCGTTCAATACGATCCGGTCGCGGCGGGCGAGCGGATGGCTGCTCGGCAGAAGGGCGGCAAACGGTTCGGAAAACAAAATCTCTCCTTTAATGCCGATTTCACGCGCCGGAATCGGCCCGAGAAAGGCGAGGTCGATCTCCCGTTTTTTCACTGCTTCGATTAAATAATGATACGACCCTTGGCGAAGATGGAACGAGACGTTCGGGTGCTCCGCTTTAAAGGCGGAAATGACCATCGGCATCATATGGCTGGCGAGGCTTGTCGGGAAGCCGATTTTAATCGTCCCGCGCTCCGGGTCCAAATATTCTTCGATTTGTTGCTTCGCATCCTCGACCGCCTTCAGCACCGCTTCCGCGTGCGGCAAAAAGTGGCGGCCGATCGGGGTGAGCTTGACGTTTCGCCCTTCCCGTTCAAACAGCTGGACGCCGAGCTCGGCTTCGAGGTTGGCAATTTGCCGGCTGATCGCCGACTGGGCGACATGGAGCGCATCGGCCGCTTCGGAGACGTGCTCGCGTTTGGCTACTTCGACGAAGTATTGCAGCTGTCTTAATTCCATTTTTTCCACCCCTTTCCCTTTTATCGAAAAATGAGATTGATTTCATCTAAATTATATATTGTTTATATTAATCTTGAAAACTACAATAAATATTACAGACAATTCGGAACGGGAGGGGAAGGCAGCATGAAACACTACGGATTACCGAAAGCACAAGGGCTATATCGGCCGGAATTTGAACATGATGCATGCGGGATCGGGTTTTATGCGCATTTGAAAGGAAAACCGTCACACGATATTATCGAAAAAGCGCTCCATATGCTTTGTCAGCTCGAGCATCGCGGCGGGCAAGGAAGCGATCCGGAAACGGGCGATGGCGCGGGCATTATGACGCAAATTCCGCACGAATACTTTCAAGCGGTGTGCGGCGAAATGAACTTGCCGGAAACGGGTCGCTACGGGGTCGGAATGTTCTTTTTGCCGGAAGATGAGGAAAAGCGGGCGTACTATGAAGAGAAGGTAAACGAACTGATCGCCAAGGAAGGGCAGCGCCTGCTCGGCTGGCGGACCGTGCCGGTTGACAACGACAAACTCGGCAAACTGGCGCGGCAAAGCAAGCCGTTCATCCGCCAAGTGTTTGTCGCCCCTAGTGATGATGTTGTCGATGAATTGGCATTTGAACGGAAATTGTACGTCATTCGCAAACAGTTTGAAAAATGCGTGGACAACAACGAGTGCTACGTAGCGAGCTTCTCGAGTCGGACGATCGTCTATAAAGGGTTGCTGACGCCGGAACAAATGGACGCCTTTTATTTGGATTTGCAAGATGAACGGTTCCGTTCGGCGTTTGCCCTCGTGCATTCGCGCTTCAGCACGAACACGTTCCCGAGTTGGGAGCGGGCCCATCCGAACCGCTATTTGATCCATAACGGTGAAATCAACACGCTGCGCGGCAATGTTAACTGGATGGCAGCGCGTGAGAAACAGTTTGTTTCGGAAGCGTTCGGCGATGACTTGGAAAAAGTGACGCCGATTTTAGATACAAACGGCAGCGACTCGTCCATTTTGGACAATGCGTTTGAATTTTTCGTTCTCGCTGGCCGGAAGCCGGCCCATGTCGCGATGATGCTCATTCCGGAACCGTGGTTTTGGGATGAGCAGATGGACGGGGCGAAAAAGGCGTTTTACGAGTACCACAGCTGTCTCATGGAGCCGTGGGACGGACCGACGGCGATTTCGTTCACCGACGGCAAGCAAATCGGCGCCATTTTGGACCGGAACGGTTTGCGTCCGGCTCGCTATTATGTGACGAAAGACGACTACATTATTTTCTCGTCCGAAGTCGGCGTGATTGATGTCGATGCGAACAACATTTTATATAAAGAGCGGCTGAGCCCGGGGAAAATGCTTTTGGTTGACCTCGAGCAAGGGCGGATCATTTCCGATCAAGAAATTAAGGAGGAAATGGCCCAAGAACAGCCGTATCGTCAATGGATCAATGAGCAGATGATCACGCTTGACAACCTGGACGTTCCGGAGGATGTCGAAGCGCCGAAGCAGCTCATAAAATTGCAAAAGGCGTTCGGCTACACGTTTGAAGATGTGGAAAAAATGATTTTGCCGATGGCGACGGAAGGGAAAGACCCAACGGGCGCGATGGGCATGGATGCGCCGTTGGCGGTGCTGTCCGAGCGGCCACAAAGCTTGTTCAACTACTTTAAGCAGTTGTTTGCCCAGGTCACCAACCCGCCGATTGATGCCATCCGTGAATACGTCGTCACCTCAACGATGACGCTGCTCGGCAAAGAAGGGAATATTTTGCATCCGGACGCCAAAGCGGCGCGGCGCATTCGCCTTGAGACGCCGCTGTTGACGAACGAAGAACTGGCGGCGTTAAAAGCGAATCCACACCCGGAATTTGCGTGCGCGGTGCTGCCGACGTTATTTACCGACGATTTGAAAACGGCGCTTGATGAGCTGTTTGCCAAAGCGGATGAAGCGATCGAAAACGGCGCGGCGCTTCTTGTGCTGTCCGACCGCGGCGTTGATGAAACACATGTCGCCATTCCGGTTTTGTTGGCGACAAGCGGGCTTCACCAGCATCTTGTCCGCAACGGGACGCGCACGAACGTCAGCCTGCTGGTCGAAAGCGGCGAAGCGCGGGAAGTGCACCATTTTGCGGCGCTCATCGGCTACGGAGCTGACGCCATCAACCCGTATTTGGCGCTTGAGACGATCCGCCAAGCGTCAGAAAACGGCACGATCGCCTTGTCTTATCGTGAAGCGGTGAAAACGTATATGAAAGCCGCTGTTGACGGCGTTGTGAAAGTGATGTCGAAAATGGGCATTTCAACGGTACAAAGCTACCGCGGTGCCCAAATTTTTGAAGCGGTCGGCATTGGAACAGATGTCATCGATCAGTATTTCACTGGTACGGCGTCGCAAATTAGCGGCATCGGGCTTGAAGAGATTGCGAAAGAGGCGAAAATGCGCCATGAAGCCGCATTCGGCGCGCGGCATGAAGACGATGTGCTCGATACCGGCAGCGAGTTGCAATGGCGGCGCAACGGCGAGCACCATGCGTTCAATCCGCAGACGATTCATTTGCTGCAATGGGCGTGCCGGAAAAACGACTACAATTTGTATAAACAATATTCAAAACTAGCGAATGAAGAGCGTTTGACGTTCTTGCGCAACTTGTTTGACTTTAACTCGAACCGGAAGCCGGTGCCGATTGACGAAGTCGAACCGGTTGAGTCGATCGTTCGCCGCTTTAAAACCGGGGCGATGTCGTTCGGCTCGATCAGCCAAGAGGCGCATGAGACGTTAGCCATCGCCATGAACCGGATCGGTGGAAAAAGCAATAGCGGCGAGGGCGGCGAAGATCCAGCCCGCTATGTGAAAGATGAAAACGGCGACTGGCGCCGCAGCGCGATTAAACAAGTCGCATCCGGGCGATTTGGCGTGAAAAGCCATTATTTAGTTAATGCCGATGAATTGCAGATCAAAATGGCGCAAGGGGCAAAACCGGGCGAAGGCGGTCAGCTTCCGGCCAACAAAGTGTACCCGTGGGTCGGGAAAGTGCGCGGTTCGACGCCGGGAGTCGAGCTCATTTCCCCGCCGCCGCATCACGATATTTATTCGATCGAAGACTTGGCCCAGTTGATTTACGATTTGAAAAACGCCAACAAAGACGCGCGCATTAGCGTCAAGCTTGTCGCCAAAGCAGGCGTCGGCACGATCGCCGCTGGCGTAGCGAAAGGGAACGCCGATGTCATCGTCATCAGCGGGTATGACGGCGGTACGGGTGCTTCGCCGAAAACGAGCATTAAACATGCCGGTCTGCCATGGGAACTTGGCTTAGCGGAGACGCATCAAACATTAATGCTCAACAGCTTGCGTGACCGCGTTATTTTGGAGACCGATGGCAAGCTCTTGACCGGCCGCGATGTCGTAATGGCCGCTCTATTTGGCGCTGAAGAATTCGGGTTTGCGACAGCTCCGCTTGTCGTCTTAGGCTGCGTTATGATGCGCGTCTGCCATTTGGATACGTGTCCGGTCGGTGTGGCGACGCAAAATCCGGAGCTGCGCAAAAAATTCACTGGGAAGCCAGAGTATGTTGTCAACTTTATGTACTTTATTGCTCAAGAAGTGCGGGAAATTATGGCGGAACTTGGCTTCCGTACGATCGATGAGATGGTCGGCCGCGTTGACGTCTTGAAAGTGAGCGAGCGGGCAAAAACGCACTGGAAAGCGAAACATCTTGACTTGTCCCGTCTCTTGTACCAAGTCGATGGCCCGCGCACTTGCAGCAAAGGACAAAACCATCGAATGGAAGAGACGCTCGACTATACGGAAATTTTGCCTGCGGTGCAACCAGCGCTTGAGCGGCAGGAACCCGTTGAACTCGAGCTTGCGATCCGCAACGTTCACCGTACGGTTGGAGCGATGACGGGCAGCGAAATTTCGAAGCGCTACGGCGAGGAAGGGCTGCCGGAAGATACGATCCGCCTCTATTTCACCGGGTCGGCCGGGCAGAGTTTTGCGGCGTTTGTGCCAAAAGGGATGACGCTCGAGCTTGTCGGTGATGCGAACGATTACGTCGGCAAAGGGCTTTCCGGCGGAAAAGTGATCGTCCGTCCGCCGCATGAAGCGCCGTTTGCCGCCGCAGACAACGTCATTATCGGCAACGTGGCGTTTTACGGGGCTACAAGCGGGGAGGCATACATTCGCGGCCGTGCCGGCGAGCGATTCTGTGTCCGCAACAGCGGCGTCCATGCTGTTGTTGAAGGCGTCGGCGATCATGGCTGTGAATATATGACCGGCGGCCGTGTCGTCATTCTCGGTTCGGTCGGCAAAAACTTCGCTGCTGGTATGTCTGGAGGGATCGCTTACGTGTTGGCGGACGATGACAGCTGGAAAGAAACGGCCAACGGCGAGCTCGTTTCGTTTGAGCCGCTCGCAGATGAAGCCGAGATTTTGGAAGTGCGCCGGATGATCGAAAACCATTACCGCTACACAGGAAGCCCGCGGGCCGCGTTGGTGCTTGATGAGTGGGATGCTTACGTCCGCCGGTTCGTCAAAGTCATTCCGCGAAACTATAGACTGATGGTCGAAACGATTGAAACGCTTGAACAGTCCGGACTTTCGTATGAGGAAGCCGTCATGGTGGCGTTTGAAACGGTGGCGAAACAGAAAAAAGCGGCGGCTGTCGGCGGCGCCCATCAGCTGCAAGCGGTAGCGAAGTAACGCCGTAGTCTGCGGGCGGCTGCCAAGCAACGGCGCCGCTTTAGCCCCGCGGCCTCGCGGGGCTCGCTTTTTGATCGCCCAAACAGGCGGGAAGGACGCATGAGAGAAGAGAGGACGTGTACGGAAAGAAGGAGGGGGAATCATCGTGGGAAAAACAACTGGGTTTATGGAGTATGCTCGCGAGGAAGAGAAAAAGCGCGATCCGCTTTCCCGTCTTGATGATTGGAAAGAATATACACAGCCGTTTTCCGAAGAAGTGCTCGCGCGCCAAGGCGCCCGCTGCATGGATTGCGGCACGCCGTTTTGTCATATGGGGTTGGAGCTGAACGGCCTCACGTCCGGATGCCCGGTGCATAACTTAATTCCGGAATGGAACGATTTAGTGTACCGTGGCCGTTGGAAAGAAGCGCTTGACCGTTTGTTGAAAACGAACAACTTCCCGGAATTCACCGGCCGCGTCTGTCCGGCGCCGTGCGAGGGATCGTGTACGGTGGCGATTTCCGATCCGGCGGTTGCCATCAAAGGGATTGAGCGGGCCATTATCGATAAAGGGTTTGCGGAAGGATGGGTGAAGCCGCGCATCCCGAAAACGCGAACGGGAAAAAAAGTGGCTATCGTCGGCTCCGGCCCGGCGGGGCTTGCCTGCGCCGACCAGCTCAACCAAGCTGGCCATTCGGTGACGGTGTACGAGCGGGCTGACCGCATCGGCGGCTTGTTGATGTACGGCATTCCGAATATGAAACTGGAAAAAGAAGTGGTTGAACGGCGGGTGCGCCTGCTTGAAGAGGAAGGCATTGTGTTTATCACGAACACCGAGGTTGGCAAGGACATCACCGCCGAGGAGCTGCGCGCCGAGTACGACGCGGTCGTGCTGTGTGTCGGGGCGCAAAAACAGCGTGATTTGGCCATTGAAGGCCGTGAGCTTGAGGGCGTCCATTTTGCGATGGACTATTTAACGGGCGTGACGAAAAGTTTATTGGATTCCGACTTTGCCGATGGGCAGTTTATTGATGCCAAAGACAAACATGTCATCGTGATCGGCGGCGGCGATACGGGCGCCGATTGCGTGGCGACCGCGCTGCGCCAAGGCTGCAAAAGCGTCGTCCAGTTCGGCAAACACCCAGCATTGCCGGACAAGCGCCCAGACCACAACCCGTGGCCGCAATATCCACTCGTCTTTACGCTCGACTACGCATACGAAGAAGCAAAGGCGAAATTCGGCGCCGACCCGCGCCAATATTGCATCCAAACGAAAAAAATCGTCGGCGATGAATGCGGCCGGGTGAAAGAACTGCATACGATTCAAATGGAAAAAATCATTGGCGAAAACGGCCAAGCGACCTTTAAAGAGATTCCGGGAACCGAGCAAGTATGGCCGTGCGACCTCGTCTTTATCGCCATCGGTTTCGAAGGGCCGGAGCAGCCGGTGTTAAGACAGTTTGGCGTGGAAACAGTGAACAATAAAGTGAAAGCTCCGTACGGCAAATATACGACCAATATCGAAGGCGTATTTGCGGCCGGCGACGCCCGCCGCGGCCAAAGCTTGATCGTCTGGGCCATTCACGAGGGACGGGGAGCGGCGCGTGAAGTGGACCGGTTCCTGATGGGCGAGACGAAATTGCCGTCGTAACGGTTGTTTCCTCCTTAAAAAGCGGTGCTTTTTGAGGAGGAATTTTTTTGTCTGACAGGAAAAGTAATAGAAGGAAAAAAAGATAGGGGGTGATATTGGCCATGACTCGACGGTTATGGATATTATCGGCCGTTGGACTCGTGCTTTTTTTGCTCGTTTGGGCTGCCGTGGCCGCAGGGATGACGCAAGCTGCTGATGAGCGGCTGCTGCATGTATTTACCCAATGGCGCTGGCTCGATCCATTCACATTTTTAGGAGATGGTCGGGTCATTGGTGCGGTTAGCATCATGCTTGTAGTTATCCTATGGTTTTTCCGCCGCAACATGCGTGGGGTCATTCTTGTTCTTGCAGCCGTTGGCGGGGGATACGGCCTCAATGAATGGATCAAGCATCTTGTCGGGAGGGAGCGTCCGCCGCACGCTGGGATTGGAGGATTCAGTTTTCCGAGCGGCCACGCGATGGTCGGGACGATTTACTTGCTGCTTTTGGCGTATTTTTTGGCGCAAACGCGCGCCAAGCGTGGAGAACGGGCGGCCATTTACGGTGTGTTTGCGGCGCTGGCACTCTTAACCGGCTTAAGTCGGTTAAGCTTGCAAGTGCATTATCCGTCGGATGTGCTGGGGGGGGTTGGGCTTGGAGGTGCTTACTTGGCGGCCTGCCTGGCTCTTTATCGGATGTGGATTCATCGAGGCGGTCGTTTGTAGCTTGATCAGTTTAGGGTGTAATCAAAAAATGGTTTTTGCTCCGTGTTTATTTGATGATCAAGCCGATTCATCGGCTTGATCTAGCGTCTGATCTTGTCGAAAGGGAGAAGAAAATCTCTTTTTCTATACTATGACGTTGTATGGGACAATGGTACAATGGGGGAAAGGAGGTGAGAAACGATGAGCCAAGCCGAACTCGTGCAAATAATGGCTGAATTGCTTGACCAAAAGTTGAATCCGATCCACATGCGGCTCGATCGGATCGAAGGGGATGTCCGGACACTTCAAGAAGGGCAAGCGCGCTTGGAAGGCGAGATCCAAGCGCTGAAAGAAGGACAGGCGCGCTTGGAAGGTGAAGTGCGGTTGTTGCAAGAGGGACAAGCCCGCTTGGAGCAGCGGCTTCACCGGGTTGAAGAGGATGTGCGCACATTAAAAGCGGACATGGACATGGTCAAAGGCGACGTGCAAACGTTGAAAGCGGACATGGACATGGTCAAGGGCGATGTGCAAACCCTGAAAGAAGGACAGCAACGGCTTGAAGCGAAAGTTGAACGGGTCGAAGAAAAAGTTGACAACCTCACAACAGAAATGCGGAGCCATTTTCGCCACATCGAGAACATGCTTCATAAGCATCAGGCCGCTCTTGATTTGGCTTCGCGCGGGTTCTCTACCAAGCAAGCATCCATCGATTATTTGATAAAAAAAGTGGCCGAGCATGATATGGAAATTTTCCACTTAAAACATCATCTCCAACTATAATGTTCTTCATCGCAACAAAAAAGTCTAGCAGATCGGCGGCAACTAGAAAAGTGCGATGAAATAATGCTTGTTTTCACAGGTCTTCTAGACAGTGTTTCCGCATATAATTTTTTTTATAGAAAAAACCAGTGACAAGGGGGATGCGATATGGCGGCCCGAATCGTGAAAACGGGGTATGCGTTGGCGCTTTTGTGCATCATTGCCGGCATCGTTTATTTTTTTGCCGCCAACTGGCCGGAGATGGGGCGAGAGGCGAAAGTCGGGATCAGCATCGGCATGATGGCGGGGTTTTACATCGCAAGCGCGGCGCTTTCGGGTCGCCATCGGTTTTTAGGGCGTTGGTTGTTCTTTGGCGGGGCGGTATCGTTTGGTGTGGCGCTCGCCTTGCTCGGGCAAATTTACAATTCACATGCCGACAGCTATTGGTTGTTTCTGATCTGGCTTGTGCCGACGGCGTTGTTGGCTCGGCTGACCAACGATCAGGCGCTTTTCGTCCTTGCGCTTCTGTTGCTTCAGTTGGCCTGCTGGTTTTATTATTTTCCTTCCGCCTATCACATCGAATGGGGGGAATGGGCGTCATTTGGCTGGCTGCTTTTCTTTGTTGCTGTGAACGGTGTGCTGTTTGCGGTAAGCCGCTCGCCGTGGCCGGCCCATGTTGCCTATGCGGCCATGCATGGGTGGCTGCTTGCTATGGAGGTTACCGGGTTTTCGTACGGGCGTGATGCTTGGTGGCCATATGTGCATGCCGCGCTGCTCGCCGGGTTGCTTTATTACTTCCTTTCTGTCGCCAAACAACGCTCGTACGTCTTGGTGACGAGTTTGTTTGCCGGCTTGTTTTTGCTGATTCGATATATCCGGTTGCTTGTCGAGCATTTTGAGACGTGGCTCCTTTTGCTCGGGTTGGCGGCGGCCGCGGCGGTTCTGTACGGCGGGATCGTGCTGCTTCGGCGGGCCGGACTGTTTTCGGCCCAAACAAGAGCCGGGAAGCGGTTTTTGGCGGCGTTTCAGGCCGTTGTCACGCTGGCGGCTTCGGCGTTGGCGACGGCGAGTCTGCTCGGCTTATACTTGCTTTGGGCGGAATCGTGGTCGCCGTATGTGCTCTTTTTCTTTTCGATTGCGGCGTTTGTCCTTCCCGCCTCGTTCGGACGGCGTTGGAACATGGTCGTCCGCTATACGCTGCTTGCCGTCGGTTATGGGCTTGGATTGACGGTGGCGTGGGAAGTGTCGACTGCGGTGGTGCTCGTGTATGCGGCCGGGTTAGCCCTTGGCCTTGTGCGCTCGTCAGACAGCGGGGTGCACCGGCTGACGACCATGGCGCTCACGTTTTATTTGGCGGCAGCGCTCGGTTCGATCATGGATGAAGGACGGTTTGTGCTGCTGGCGCTTGCTCTGTGCAACGGCGGGCTGTATGCATACGGGCGGTGGAGCGGCAAGCCGCATCTTACCGCGCTTGTCTTGGCGCTCGGAGCGCTCGGGATTGCGACAAGCATGGATGTGTTTGCCGCCGACGGGACGTACATCGCCGCCAATATTGCCATGCTCGCCGCACTCGTGTTTTTCCTGTTTCAAGGGCGGCGGCTGGAGCGGAAGGCCGCTTGGGTGTACACAGTGCTGTATCTCGTGCTGAAATATTATGAATTGGCGTGGAATTTGCTTCATAAATCGGTCAGTTTGCTGGCGGCCGGGCTATTGTTGTTTGTTTGGGCGGCGTGGCTTGAAAAACGGAACGGATGGATGCGGGATGAAGGAGCGCGTTGGCGCTTCGGTGCTTCTTTTCTTGTGTTTGCCGTCATTGTTGCCCAATTTTCGTTTGCCGGCTATACCTTTTGGCAGAAAGAACGTCTGTTGCAACATGGACATGTCGTCAAACTCGAATTGGAACCGGTGGATCCGCGTTCGGTGCTGCAAGGGGACTATATCCGGCTGCGTTACGACATTTCCACGGTCCGGTCGCTCGACGGAAGCGGGCGCGTGCAAGTTGTGCTGCGAAAAGGGCCGGACGGGGTGCACCGCTTTGCCGGGATATATGCCGTTAATGGCGAAAAACAGCCCGGATATACAGAGCAGCAAGGGGACATTTTGATCAGCGGCACTTTTCATGGCACGCAAGTCGTATACGGGATCGAATCATATTTTGTGCCAGAAAAAACGGGGGCGCGATGGCAGGAAAACGCCCGTTTCGCTTATGTACGCGTGAGCGAAAACGGCGATGCGCTGCTCGAGGCGATCAGCGCTGAATAAGGGTGGGGGAGCGGGTGCCGGTGTAGGCCCCGCTGTTTTATCAAGCAGATTTTTTGGTAAAAAAGGGCTGTTCGTTTTTGAATGGTGTTTGCGGCGGCGGTGTTGCCGTCCGAGTGGAACGGAAGCAACAACTGGGTGTTAAGCGGCCGGAAAACGAAAAGCGGACAGCCGATGCTGGCGAACGGTCCGCATTTGTCGCTGTCCACGCCATCCATTTGGTACCAAATGCATTGAAAAGCGCCGACCGTCAATGTGAGTGGCGTCATCTTTGCCGGCGTCCCCGGCATCATGATCGGGCATAACGGCAGCCCGTGGTATCATGAGCAAATCGACGACTGGGTCAACGGGACGTACCATGTGACAAGTTTAGGAAAAGTCAAGGGCAGCACATTGCGGTTGCGGACGAAACAAGTGGTGGCGAAGCAAGGCGGGGGACGCTACTCCCCCGCATACCGTTCCAACACGCGGTCGACCGCCTTGCCGTATGTTTCGCCGAACAAGTTCAGGTGCACTAATAAGTAGAACAGCTGATAGAGCGGCTTCCGCTCGTGATAGTCCGGAGGAAGCGGTATAAGCTCGCAATAGCTCTCATAAAACCGGGGCGGAAAGCCGCCAAACAGCTCGGTGAAAGCGATCTCGAACTCATGGTGGCCATAGAACACAGACGGATCGATCAAATAAGGAACGCCTTCCGGCCCGGGAATCCAGTTGCCGCTCCATAAATCGCCGTGCAACAGCGACGGGAAACAGTCATCCGGAAGCCATTGGTCAAGCCGTTCAAGCAGCCGCTCAAGCCGTTGGCGCCGCTCGTGGGGGAGAAGGCCGTTCGCGGCCGCCCGTTCGATTTGCGGCCGAAGGCGGGCGTCGCGGTAATAGTCGGGCCAACGGCCGTACCAGCCGTTGCGCTGCGGCAGCGTCCCGATATATGTATCGCGGGCAAGTCCGAACGCCGGGCCGCGGCATTGGTGGAGGCGGGCAAGGTCATGGCCGAGCTGTTCAGCTGTCTGCGCCGTTTCCGTTCCTTCGACCCATTCCAAAACGAGCCATCCCCACCCGTCCGCTTCCCCGGAGCCAAAGACGTACGGAACACGGATGGCGCCCGTTTTCCGAATCAGCTCCAATCCCATCTGTTCAGCGGCGAAAAAATCGGCCGACGGGAAGCGTTGCATTTTCATAAAGTACGTACACCGATCGCTTTGGACGCGGTAGGCGTCATTGATGTCGCCGCCTGAGACGCGGCGCCAATGGCGGAGGCGGGAGTGGTCGCCGATCGATTCGAGCGCCATTTGCAACATCGTTTCTTTGCTCATTTCTCCACCTCCGTCAACTGTCGCTCGAGCTCGTTTAGCACCTCGCCGATTTTCCGGCCGTGAATGACGGCGTCAGCCCAACGGTCGAGTTCAGTCGGCTCCCAATTGATG
This sequence comes from Geobacillus sp. BK01, assembly GCF_052220245.1. Classification (NCBI taxonomy): domain Bacteria; kingdom Bacillati; phylum Bacillota; class Bacilli; order Caryophanales; family Anoxybacillaceae; genus Geobacillus; species Geobacillus sp. BK01. The sequence goes on along the minus strand of NZ_JBQPTH010000006.1, from coordinate 164,478 downwards.
ATGACAAGCTTCGCCCCGCTTCGTTTGGCGACAAGCGGCAGCTGGTTGGCAGGGGACACTTGCAAGGATGAGCCAAGAACAAGGAACAAGTCCGCCTGGCGCGCCGCATCCCACGCCTGGTCGATGGCTTTCTCCGGCAGCGGCTCGCCAAACAACACGACCGATGGACGCAAAACTCCGCCGCATTCACACGTCAACACACCATGCAAATAGGCGAAGCTTGGCTTTTGTCGTCCGCATTGCTGGCAATGAACCGTGCGCAATGAGCCGTGGAGTTCAATGACGCGGCGGCTTCCCGCTTCTTGATGAAAGCCATCGACATTTTGCGTCACAATCGTCTGCACGATCCCGCGCCGTTCCCAGTCGGCCAATCGCCGGTGTCCGTCGTGCGGCTGGCACTGTTGCAACGTGCGGATGCGGTATTGGTAAAATTCAATGAACGATTCACGGCGATGGTACAGCGCCTCGATGGTCGCGAGTTCGCTCGGGTTAAAGCGCGCCCAAAGCCCGGCGCGCGGTGAACGGAAATCAGGCAGCCCGCTTTCGGTTGACATGCCGGCACCGGTCAGGACGACGGTGTGGCGCGAGCTGGTGAGCCAGGAGGCAATGGTCATTGTTCTTCTTCCTCCTTTTATCTTTTTTTCTCCCCTCTGACAGTTCAACGGGTCATTCATATATGTTCGACAATCATTTTCCTTTCCCTGTCCGTATATTTTTATTATGATAGAAGTGGCAGGAAAAAATGGACAAGGAGGAAAGAAGTGTGAGCAAAAAAGTGTTGATCATCACCGGCGACGCCGTTGAGGCGCTTGAAGTGTATTATCCGTATTACCGTCTGCTTGAAGAGGGGCATAACGTCACGATTGCCGCCCCGAAGAAAAAGAAACTGCACACCGTTGTCCATGATTTTGCCGATTGGGATACGTATATTGAAAAACAAGGCTACTTGATTGACGCCCATGCATCGTTTGCCGAGATCGATCCGGCGCAATACGACGCCCTTGTCATCCCGGGCGGGCGCGCTCCGGAATACATTCGCCTTGATGAAAACGTGCCGCGCATTGTTCGCCATTTCTTTGAAGCGAATAAGCCGATTGCTGCCATTTGCCATGCTTCGCTCATTTTTGAAACGATGCCAGATGTTCTAAAAGGCCGGAGTCTGACGGCGTATATCGCCTGCAAACCGGGGGTCGAAGCGCTCGGGGCGACGTATGTGTCCGATGACACGGTCCACGTTGACGGCAATCTCGTTTCCGCCCATGCATGGCCGGATTTGCCGGCGTTTATGCGCGAATTTCTCCGCCTGCTTCAATAGCGGAAAGGCAGCGGTCTTCTGACAAACGGGAAGGCCGCTTTTCCTTATGCAAAAAAAAGCGGCTGCCGCACCGTTTGCGGCTGACACTAGTTGTTTTGACGGTGAAGAATGGTGCCGGCCGATGCGGCAGAAAGAAGCCGGGCGGGCGGCCTGCAGGGAAGCAGCAAACGGATCGTCACCCGGCGATGTCCACTTGTTCCGGTCTCGCTTTTGGCGCTTTTGTCGCCAAATAGACGCCGAACAAGACGACAGCGCCGCCGGCCAGCTGCAGGACGGATAGAGCACCGCCAAGCAAAAACGTAATGACGGCGGTGAATACGGCGATCAAGTTTAAATACACACCGGCATGGCTCGGGCCGACTTTTTGCACCGACACGTTCCAAAACAAAAAGGAAAGGACGGACGGAAACAGGCAAATATAGGCGATCCCGGCGAGCCCAGCCGCGCTCAGATCGTCGGCCGGAAACGGATAAAACGCAGCCAGCGGCCACAAAAGAAGCAAGCTGAAAAAGACGGAACAAGTTGTCGCAGTAATCGGCGGAACGGGAAGCTTTTTGCCGATGATCGAATAAAGCGCCCAGACGACACCGGCGGCGAGCATCATCAAATCACCGCGGTTGTAGTCTGTCCGGAACACATGAGCCAAATGGCCGTTTGTTAAAATGAACAGCACGCCGATGAGCGACAAAAGAAAGCCGAGAATATTCAGCTTTGACAGCCGTTCGCGCAGCAGCACGTACGACAATACGACGATGATGGCCGGATTGAGCGAGTTGACGATCGCTGCGTTCATCGGCGACGTATAGGCGAGCGCGCCGTATAACAGCAAGTTGTAGCCGATGATGCCAAGAATGCCGGCCGCAGCAAGCGGCAGCCAATATTGTTTGATGACGTCCCAATAGCGCGGCCGCTCAAGCCAGTATGATATGGGAACTAACACAATGAAAGCGGCGCACCAGCGGATCAGCGTCAGCCAGAACGGGCCGGTTTCAGCAATGACCGATTTTCCTACAACGTAATTGCCGGCCCAAAATAAGTTCGCCAGCACTAAAAAAAGTTTTTCTCTCATCTTGTTTCGCTCCTGTCTTGTTTTTCCTGTCTTTTATTTTTACGTCATCATGTTCCCAATTTCCTTCTTTTGCGTTGTCCTTTTGCCGGCTGCGCGCCGATTTGTCCCGCTGGATTGTTCCGACCTAGCTAAGTAAAATAAGGTAAGAAGCGCATCATTGCCGCTTTTTCGGCACACATGAAAAACGAGGAGCAATGATTTAAGGGAAGTGATGATGTTGACGTTGACGATCAAAGTATATTTCGATTATGTCTGCCCGTTTTGCTTTTTAGCGGAAAAACCGCTGCAAGAAGCAGCGGCGGGAAAAGATGTAAACATTGAATGGATGCCGTTTGAATTGCGGCCATACCCAAATGAAACGCTCCGCCCGGAAGGGGAGTACTTGCAAAAAACGTGGAAGGAGCACGTGTACCCGATGGCGGAACGGATGGGCATTCCGATCGTGTTGCCGAGAGTTTCGCCGCAGCCGTACACCCATCTCGCTTTTGAAGGATACCAGTATGCCAAAGAGAAAGGAAAGGCCAGTGAATACAATCACCGTATGTTCACAGCCTTTTTTCAAGAGGAACAAGACATCGGGGATATTGACGTGCTGACGAAGCTAGCCGGGGAAATCGGTTTAAATGAGGACGAATTTCGCCAAGCGCTTGTCACGCGGAAATATAAAGAAGCGCACGAGCAAGCGCTTCGCCATGCGTATGAAGAAGCGAACATCACCGCTGTTCCGACGTTTGTGATCGGGGATGCAGTTCTTACCGGGGTGCGCTCAAAAGAAATGCTTGAAAAAGTCATCCAACAAGAAATGGAAAAGCAACCGCTTCACGATGCAGGTGAAGGAATGTCATGCAGGCCCGAAGGCTGCGAATAAACACGGGAAAATAAATGGGTGCCGTGTTTATTCACGGATGCCGTTTAACGGGAGGAAAGGGTTGTCTTTTTCCCGTCCATAAGATAACATTTGTACCGTAGGATTGTTTATCACGAAATAAGAAAAAGAGAAAAGGAAGGACGGTCGTTATGGCATTACCAGGCGGGGCAGCGATGAACATTACAATTCGTCTCCAGTTTGAAAAAGATATCGTGGCATTTAGCGATATCGCCGCGGCCATTGGCAAAGCGGGCGGGGACATTGTCGGGATTGACGTCATTTCCTCAAGCAAAGTCCATACGGTGCGCGACATTACCGTCAGCGCGGTTGATACGAAGCAGTGCGACTTGATCATTGAGGCGCTGAAAAAAATCCGCGGCGTCAAAATCATCAATGTTTCCGACCGCACGTTTTTAATGCACATCGGGGGAAAAATTGAAACGAACTCGAAAATTCCCGTAAAAACGCGTGATGACTTGTCGCGGGTATATACGCCGGGCGTGGCGCGCGTCTGCACGGCGATTGCTGAGGATGCGCGCAAGGCGTATTCGCTGACGATTAAACGGAATACGGTCGCCGTTGTCTCGGATGGCACGGCGGTGCTCGGGCTTGGCGACATCGGCCCGTATGCGGCGATGCCGGTCATGGAAGGGAAAGCGATGCTGTTTAAGGAATTTGCCGGAGTGGACGCGTTCCCGATTTGTTTGGATACGAAAGACACGGAAGAAATCATTCAAATTGTGAAAGCGATCGCCCCGGCGTTTGGCGGCATTAACCTCGAAGACATTTCCGCGCCGCGCTGCTTTGAAATTGAGCAGCGGCTGAAAGAAGAGCTCGACATCCCGGTGTTTCACGATGACCAGCACGGCACGGCGGTCGTCTTGCTTGCCGGGCTGCTCAATGCGTTGAAAATTGTCGACAAAAAGCTCGAGGACATCAAGGTTGTCTTAACCGGCATCGGCGCGGCCGGCATCGCCTGCACGAAAATTTTGCTTGCCGCCGGCGTGCGCAACATTATCGGGGTCGACCGCCTTGGCGCCATCCATCGCGATGAAACGTATGAAAATCCGTATTGGCAAGAATATGCACAAATCACCAACCCGGATAATCTCAAAGGAAGCTTGTCGGATGTCATCGCCGGCGCCGACGTGTTTATCGGGGTGTCTGCCCCGGGCATTTTAAAAGTGGAAGATGTGAAAAAAATGGCGCGCGATCCGATCGTGTTTGCGATGGCCAACCCGATTCCGGAAATTGATCCGGAGCTGGCCGAACCGTACGTGCGCGTCATGGCGACCGGGCGTTCCGACTATCCGAACCAAATCAACAACGTCCTTTGCTTCCCGGGCATTTTCCGCGGGGCGCTCGACTGCCGGGCGCGAGAAATTAACGAGGAAATGAAGCTCGCTGCCGCGAAGGCGATTGCCTCTGTCGTGACGGAGGATGAATTGAACGAAACATACATCATCCCGAGCGTCTTCAACAGCAAAGTCGTGGAACGCGTCCGTCAGGCGGTCGTCGAAGCGGCATACCGCACCGGCGTTGCCCGGAAAGACAACATTCCAGTTGGCGGGTATACGGGACAGTAAAAGAACCAAAATACCACGAACGAATGGACGGCTTCCTTTGCAGGGGAAGCCTTTTTTTGGCTGCAGGAGCATCTGTTGCGAGAAATAAGAAGCCGAGTGCTTAAGGGGGGCGGCCGGTGCTCGATCAATATTTCCAAAAAGTGAACGAACGTTTAGAACTCGTTTTAAAACATGAAAAGGGCAATCTAAAAAAAGCCGCTTATGTAGTAAGTGAAGCCATTCAAAAAGGTGGAATTATTCAACTGTTCGGATGTGGCCACTCCCACATTTTAACGGAAGAAGTGTTCTACCGTGCTGGAGGGCTTGTGCCAATTAAACCAATATTTTTTGAGCCCCTTATGCTTCATGAGGGGGCGGTCCGTTCGTCCATGTTGGAGAGAATGAATGATTTCGCAAAAAATTTTATAGATCATGAGGATATCCGTCCCGAGGATGTGTTTTTCGTTTTGTCCACATCAGGGCGCAATCCGGTCCCGATTGATGTGGCGCTGGCGGCGAAAGCGAAAGGCGCTTATATCATTGCGGTAACGTCCTTGGAATATTCCAAAAGCCAGCCCTCGCGGCATAAGAGCGGCCGGTTGCTGTATGAGGTCGTCGATCTTGTGATTGACAACCACTCTGTGAAAGGTGATGCGATTTTAGCCCACCCAAACGTTTCTGTTCCATTTGCGCCTACTTCCACAGTGATCGGCAGCGCGATTTTAAACGCCGTTTTCGCCGAGGCGATTGCTCTTGTGGCAGAAAATGGAGTAGAACCGCCAGTCTTTTTAAGCGGCAACATCGAGGGGGCGGACGAACATAACCGCCGATGGATTGAGAAATATAAAGCACGCATTCCGTTGTTGGTCGAGGGGCATCAGCCATAGATCGGAAACAGGCGCTGTAGCCAACCGCCATCGGTTCTTGCTAAAATAGTAGCAAACGAGAAGACGGTGGGGGATGGAGACCGATGCGTTTTGATGAACGGGTGCGGCTGTATGCCGATAAGCTGAACGATACAGATGACCAAATTGTCGATTACATTATGGAACACCGCGACGAGATCGCCGACATTCCGATTCAAAAAATGGCGGAAGCGCTTTATACAGTGCCGAACACCATCGTCCGCTTTGCCAAAAAATTAGGGTATAAGGGGTTTGCGGAACTGAAGGCGGCGTTGGCGCTCGAGCGGCGGGCCGAGGCGGCGATAAAGGCGGACGGAAAAACGGCCATCGAAAAAACGAAAGAGCTGATCGACGAGCAGCTCATCGAAGATGCTGTTCGCAAGCTGCATGAGGCGAAACACGTCTTTTTTTACGGCATCGGCGATTCCGCCTATTTTTGCGAGATGATGGCGAAACATTTGCGTTGCGTCGGCAAGCCGGCCGACTTTTTTGTCCAGCGCCACGATATGTTGTATAATGCGGACCGCTGCGGGGAAAAGGATGTCGTCTTTGTCATTAGCGTATCTGGGGAAACGAAGCAAGTGCTTGAGGCGGTTGCGGCCGCGAAGCAAAACGGGGCGTTTGTCATCAGCTTGACGCATTTTTCTCCCAATTCGCTCGCCGATCTTGCCGATTTCCGCTTGTATTGCTGGGCGCCCAAGCAGTTTTTAAACAAGTATGATGTCACCGACCGCACATCCCTTTATCTCGTGCTGCGGGCGTTGAGTGAACGGTATTGGCAAAAGTACGGCGGATGTGTATAAATACACACACGAAACGAATCATGGCGCGAGGATGGTGAAAAAGTAAGAAGATTTCGGTCTTCTTGCTTTTTTTCTTTTATAATGAAGTCGACAAACGGCATGGAAAGAGAGGATGGGAGAAATGGAGCTGAAACAGCTGACGAACGTTCGGCTGATCGATGTAGGATTGTCGTTGTCCACGAAAGAGGAAGTTATCCGCCATCTTGTCCGCAAGTTGGACGGGGAGGGGAATTTGTATTCGGCTGAATCGTTTTATCAAGCGGTGATGGAGCGGGAAGCGCTCTCTCCGACGGGGCTTGAAGCGGGGCTAGCCATTCCGCACGGGAAGTCGAAAGCGGTAAAATCGGCGGCCTTTGCGGTGGCGAAGCTGGCTCGGCCGATTCGCGATTGGGAGAGCATCGATCCGTCCAATGAAGTGGAGCTTATTTTTTTATTAGCGATTCCGGAACAGGAAGCCGGATCGACGCACTTGGATTTGCTTGCCGAACTTGCTAAACGGCTGGCGCGCGCTGACTATCGTAAGCGGTTGCAGCAATGCCGCACGGCGGAAGAGCTGTATCGCGCCCTTGACGGGGAAAAGGCGGAGGCCGTTGCAGCGCCAGCAGGAAAAACGATTGTCGCCGTCACGGCCTGCCCGGCTGGCATCGCCCATACGTATATGGCGGCTGAAGCGTTAGAGCAAGCCGGACGGGAGATCGGGGTTGCCGTATTCGTCGAAAAGCAAGGGGCAAACGGCATCGAAGACCGCCATACCGAGGAGCGGCTGCGAAAAGCGGAAGCGGCGATTTTTGCTGCAGACGTGGCGGTGAAAAACGAAGAACGGTTTGCCCATTTGCCGGTGTACCGAACGACAGTTGCGGCGCCGCTGAAAGATGCGAAAGGCGTTCTTTTGAAAGCGCTTGAGAAGGCCGAAAAGGAAGGAAAGCGGGAATATGAGCCGACAAAGGAGACAATGCCTGAGCGCGTTTCATGGCAAACGGAAGTGAAAAACGCCATTTTGACCGGCATTTCTCATATTATTCCGATTATCGTCGCCGGCGGGATGATTTTGGCGTGTGCGGTGCTTATCGCCCAGGCGTTTGGGCTTCAACAAGTATACGATACGGAAAACTCGTGGCTTTGGATGCTGCGCAAACTGGGCGGCAATATGCTTGGCACGCTCATGATTCCGGTGCTGTCGGCGTACATGGCGTATGCGATCGCCGACAAGCCAGCGCTCGGTCCGGGGTTTGCCGCGGGGATTGCCGCGACGATGATCAACGGCGGCTTTTTAGGCGGCATGCTCGGCGGCTTTTTGGCCGGCTACTTTATGAAGTGGTTGAAAAAGCAGCTTCCGCCAAAAGGCGCGTTCTCCGGATTTATCAGCTTTTGGCTGTACCCGGTCATCGGTTCGCTCGTCGTCGGAGCGCTGATGCTGTTTGTGTTCGGCAAGCCGGTCGCCGGGCTGAACAATGCGCTGCTTGAGTGGCTGAACAACTTGTCGGGCCGCAACGCCATTGTGCTCGGTGCGATTTTAGGCGTCATGGTGTCGTTTGATTTAGGAGGGCCGGTCAATAAAGCGGCATATACGTTCTGCATTGGGGCGATGGCAAGCGGCAACTTCATTCCGTATGCGGCATTCGCCTCGGTGAAAATGGTGTCGGCGTTTTCCGTCACCGCCGCGACGCTGTTGTTCAAACGGTATTTTGAAGAATACGAGCGCGAAGTCGGCAAGTCGACATGGATTCTTGGCTTAGCCGGCATTACCGAGGGAGCGATTCCGTTTATGATTAACGACCCACTGCGCGTCATTCCGTCGCTTTGCATCGGGTCGGCGGTCACCGGGGCGATCGTCACAGCGTCGCAAATCGGGCTGAACGTTCCGGGAGCCGGCATTTTCTCGCTGTTTGTCCTGCAAGGCGCACCGTTATGGAAAGCGGGAGTCATCTGGCTTGGCGCCGCGCTGATCGGGGCGTTGATTTCGACGGTGCTGTTAGTCGCTACACGCGTGCAAAAGCTAAAGGCGCAACAACGATAAGACAAATGAGGTGAAAATATTGAAGCGATACGTTCACATCGTTCCTCATGTGCATTGGGACCGCGAATGGTATTTTTCCGCGGAAGAATCGCGCATTTTGTTAGTGAACGATATGGAAGAAATATTGGAGATGTTGGAAACGAATCGTGATTACCCATACTTTGTTCTTGACGGGCAGACGGTCGTGTTGGAAGATTATTTGGCCGTCAAGCCGGAGCAAAAAGAGCGCATCCGCCGCCTTGTCCAAGAAGGAAAGCTGATCATCGGCCCGTGGTATACGCAAACGGACGAAATGGTCGTCGGCGGGGAGTCGATTGTCCGCAACTTGCTCTATGGGCTGAAAGATTGCCAAGAGTTCGGGGAGCCGATGCAAATCGGCTATCTCCCTGACTCGTTCGGGCAATCGGCGCAGATGCCGCAAATTTTAAACGGCTTTGGCATCAGGCGGGCCATTTTTTGGCGCGGCGTGTCGGAACGGCATGGCACAGACAAAACCGAGTTTTACTGGGTGAGCGATGACGGCTCGAAAGTGCTTGTGCAGCTGTTCCCGCTCGGCTATGCGATCGGCAAATATCTTCCGACTGATGAAGCAAAGCTGAAAGAGCGGATGGACAAATACTTTGCTGTTTTGGACCGCGGGGCGACGACCGATCACATTCTCATTCCGAACGGTCATGACCAAATGCCGATTCAAAAAAATATTTTTGAGGTGATCGACAAGCTGCAAACGCTCTATCCGGAACGGACCTTTTTCTTAAGCCGCTATGAACATGTGTTTGAACAGCTGGAAAAAGAGGAACAGCTTCCGGTCATCCGCGGCGAGTTTTTGGACGGCAAATATATGCGCGTTCACCGCAGCATTTACTCGACGCGCATGGACATTAAAGCGGCGAACGCCCGCATCGAAAACAAAGTGACGAACGTGCTTGAGCCGCTGGCCGCCATCGCCTCGACGCTTGGGTTTCCGTATGAGCACCGACTGATGGAGCTCATTTGGAAAGAGATGATGAAAAACCATGCGCACGACAGCATCGGCTGCTGCTGTTCAGATCTTGTTCACCGCGACATTTTGGGGCGCTTTGCGCTAGCGGAAGAGCGGGCCGACCGGCTCATCACATTTTATATGCGCAAAATGGCCGATGCGATGCCGTCGGATCGGTCGGTCGACAAGCTGGTTGTGTACAATACGCTTCCGTACGAACGGAACGAGCCGATCGAAGCGGAAATTACGACGAAGTGGAAAGCATTCCGTCTCGTCGATGAACGCGGGGAACCGGTGGAGTTTGAAGTGGTGGATGAAACGATCGTCGACCCGGGCCTGATTGACCGGCAAATCGTCCATTACGGCAACTACGATCCGTTCGTCCGCTATACGATCCATTTCCGCGACCGCATTCCGGCGATGGGGTATAAAGCGTATTTAGTGCAAGAGGCGGAACAGATGAACAAACAAGCGCCAACGGCTGTTGAGCAAGTGGATACGCCGTTTTATACGATCACCGTCAATGAGAATGGGACAATTAACATATATGACAAACAGCTGCAGCGAACGTTCCGCGATGTGCTCTTGCTTGAAGATGTCGGTGATGATGGAGACGAATATGACTTTTCCCCGCTGCCGGGCGATGAGCCGATTGATAATAAGGGCGTGAAGGCGACGTATTCGCTCCGGCAAAACAGCTATTTCGCTTATGCCGATATCACTTACCGGCTGCCGGTGCCGGCCGATCTTGACAGCCGGAAAGCGAAACGGAATGATCGTTTTCTTGATGTCGCCATTCGGTTGACCGTTCCGATGGACCAACCGCTCATCGATGTCCGGGTGCGCATCAATAACGAAGCGAAAGACCACCGCGTCCGCCTATACGTACCAACCGGCATCACCTCTACCCATTCGGTTGCTGACAACCAGTTCGGTGTCATTCGGCGGCCGGTCGTCGACCCGGCGATCGACGTGTGGGAACAAGAAGGATGGGATGAACGTCCGGATGCGATCTACCCGATGCTCACGTATGTCGGACTGTCGGATGAAACGGGCGGCATCGCTGTGCTGACGAACAGCACGAGAGAGTACGAGATTGTCGGGGAACAGCGCGATACGATCGCGGTGACGCTTTTACGCAGCGTCGGCTATCTGGGAAAAGAGGAGCTCGTGCGTCGCCCGGGCCGTCCGTCCGGCATTAAAATGGCAACGCCGGATTCGCAAATGCTCGGTGTGAGCGAGCTGCACTTCGCGTTGACGACGCATCGCGGAACGACGGAAGAAGCCAATGTTGCCAAACGGGCGAAACAGTTTTTAACGCCGCTGTATACGTACAACAAACTGCCGCACGATGCCATGAAAATGAATCCGGTGGCGTTCTCGGTGCCGTATGAATATAGCCTGTTTTCCCAACAGGAAGGCGAGGTCGTGCTAAGCGCGGTGAAGCGGAGCGAAGACCACCGCGGCGTCATTGTCCGCTTCTTTAACCCGACGCCGCAGAAGACGGAGGCGTCATTCCAATGGCACGGGCCGTCATCGGCGGCATGGCGCACAAACTTAAACGAAACCCCACTTGCGCCGCTAGTGATGGATGCAAAGCAGCAATTTACTGTACAAGTGAAGCCGAACGAAGTGAAAACGGTACTTGTTGTCGATCAAGAGCAAGAGGACGAATAGACGTAAAAGCTGGGGCTAAATGCCGCAGCTTCTTTTTTATAACAAAACGTTGAGTTTCTCTCTGTTTTGTAACACAGCTGTAACAATTGTTAAACGAAATGGCCGAAATCGGAGGCTGTCAACTCCCTTTTTGCAAGAAAAATATAGATAGTTAGAGGAGTAGAGGAAAAAAAGGAATCATCGTTAGTGAAAGGATGCGTCTTCCAATCATTGCAGCCGTCAATAATCGGTGTTGATTTGGCAATGAAAACAAGCGTCTTTTTTACCGGGGGCTGCCAATACACCCCATTTTTCATTTTGGACCAAAAATATTACAAAAACCCCATGTTATAATGGGGATGCAGGCGAGAGGACGTCCAAACGGTCCTCGCCGAACAATGCAGGCATCACTGACGGACGCAACGGCCTTTGAAACTTTGAAAATAGAAACTAATTTTGAAAATAGAAAACAAGGAGGAATTCCGATGAAGAAAAAAATGGTAGCGACGATCGCCGCTTCGGTTGCGCTCATCGGCGCTTCGTTTGCGGCAACAACAAAAACGGAAGCGGCAGGGACGACATGCCCGACGGCGAACGTGTATCAAGTAAAATATGCAAGCACAAACGTTCAAGATTTAGAGAAATGGTTGAAACAATACTTCCCGTTTGTGTCGTTCCAACCGGCTAAACCGGCAGCACAGCAACCGGCTGTAAAGCAGCCGGCAACGGCGAAACCGCAGGCGCCGGCAACGGTCAAACAGCCGGCGGCAAAACCGCAAGCTAATACGCAAGCGCCGGCAAAAACGCCAGCAACGGCGCCAAAGGCTGCAACACAAAAAACAACCGGCTTAAACGCCTATGAGCAGCAAGTCGTTGAGCTGACGAACAAAGAGCGGGCAAAATACGGTCTGCCGCCGCTTCAAGTCGACTTAGCCCTCAGCAAAGTCGCCCGCGAAAAATCGCGCGATATGGCGGTCAACAACTACTTCTCGCACAACAGCCCGACGTACGGCTCCCCGTTTGAGATGATGAAAAAATTCGGCATCTCATACACCGCCGCTGGGGAAAATATTGCTAAAGGCCAACGCACACCGCAAGAAGTCGTCAATGCGTGGATGAACAGTGAAGGCCATCGGGCGAACATTTTGAACAAAAACTTTACACACATTGGCGTTGGTTTTGAAGAAAACGGCTATATTTGGACGCAGCAATTTATCCGCAAGTAAGAGCGGCGTCCTCCCCATCCTGTCCACCGGTCTGATGGACAGGATTTTTTTTGCTGAAATAGTTCTCTAACAAAAAATAGAAAACTATGCTATAATGTTCAGCAGGCTGAAATGAGTCTGTCGACTATGGAGGATGCGCGGATGCGAATACGTGACTGGGACCGCAATTTGAAAGTGCGCTTGTTTGGCGAAGCGCTGATGAATACTACCTTTTGGATGTTTTTTCCGTTTATGGCCATTTATTTTGCCGACTCGTTTGGCAAAGAAAATGCAAGCATGTTATTGATCGTTTCACAAGTATTTTCTGTCGTTGCTAATTTGCTAGGCGGTTATTGTGCCGATCTGTTCGGGCGCAAGCGGATGATGGTGCTGTCCGCCTATGGACAGGGGATGGCGTTTTTCATTTTTGCTTTGGCCAGCTCCCCATGGTGGCAGTCACCGTTTGTCGGCTTTCTTTGTTTTACGTTTGCCGGCATTTGCGGGGCGTTTTACTGGCCGGCAAGCCAGGCGATGGTGGCGGATGTCGTGCCGGAAAAAGACCGGAGTCATGTGTTTGCCGTATTTTACACATCTGTCAACGTCTCCGTTGTCATCGGTCCGACGATCGGCGGGGTATTTTATGCGGATCACCAGTTTGCGTTGCTTTTTGCCGCGGCCTGCTCATGTTTCGCGATGGCGACACTGTTGGCGAGGCAGCTGCGTGAAACGGCCCCATTGGCGGCGGGCGAACAGAAAGTGGAGTCGTGGCCGCAGTTTTGGCGCGAACAACTAAGGCAATACACTGTCATTGTGCGCGATCGCACCTTTTTCTTGTTTATCGCTGCCGGGGTGTTGGTGGCACAAACGTTCATGCAGCTTGATTTGTTAATTCCTGTGTATACAAAAGAAACGATCGAAGAGGAAACATTATGGGGCGGCTTTACAGTTGACGGGGCTAATGCGTTTGGTTTGCTCATTGCGGAAAACGGGCTGCTTGTCGTACTCGGCACGGTGATGGTGGCGCGCTATATGGCGCGCTACGATGAGCGGTGGGCGTTTATCGGTTCGTCGATGTTATACGGCGTCACGATGTGGCTGTTTAGCCATGCAACATCGATTGTCGAGCTGATGGCGGTGATGGCGCTGTTTACGTTGGCCGAGCTGATGACGGCCGGCTTGCAGCAGTCGTTTGTGTCGAAGCTGGCGCCTGAGGACATGCGCGGCCAATATTTTGCCGCGGCGAGCCTTCGCTTTACGATCGGCCGGATGCTGGCGCCGTTGTCGCTTGCGGCGGTGACTTGGATCGGCTATACATGGACATTTGTGGCTCTCAGCATGCTCGCATTGGCCAGCGCGGGGCTGTATGCGTGGATGTTCCGGCAAGCCGGGCAGCGGGCGCAGCGATCGGATGTTTCCCTTTCTAGGTGACGGGGGCGGTGCAAACCGCTACCCGTTTTTTTTTGTTTATTATTATAATAGAAAGCACGTCGTTGTTCGTGTAACATATATTCCCTGTCTCTGACATAAAGTGGAACTAGATAGAGAGAAGGAGAGGGGAAGCGATCATGAAACCGCACACGCCTGAACGGGATGCAATCGAGGGGGGTGGCGGACAAGACGGCGCTGCGGCGTTGGCGCGCTACGGCAGGCGCCAGCAAGCACGCGTTTTGTCCCGGGAAAAGAGAAAAAAACAATACCGCTTCATCGGCTGGCTGCTTTTCGCTATCGCTGTCTTCTGGGGAGCAGGTGCGCTGATTTGGAGCGGATACGGGGCGTTAAAAACGACGGCGGGCCGTGAGATCGCCATTATGCGGTTAAAAGAGGCCATCGAAGATCGCGATGCCGCCGCTTTGCAGGCGTTGCTGCGGGTGGCGGATGAAACGGCGCCGATCAATGGCCAAACGCTGACGCCTTTGTTTGCCTATTTCGACCAGCATCCGGAGGCGTATGAAACGCTTGATAAGGAGTTCGCCCGCCAGCGCGAGGGCGGGCATGTGTATATTAAAGGGTTGACGTCCCATCCGCCGGTGTTCACCATTCATGTGTTTGAAAACCGATATGTGTTTGAGCCGGCTCTATATTTCGTCCACGTCCGCCTTGACGATCCCGAGGCAACGCTTGTCGTCAATGGAAGGGAAGTGAAGGGAGGGGCGACAAAAGATCCATTCATCAAAAAAATCGGCCCGTATTTGCCCGGTGTGTACACAGTGACCGCTGTTGATCCGCAGGGCAAAAAGAAGACGGTCCGCGTCGAGTTGTTCGGCGGCGCCCGCGTTCGTGAAATTGATATCACGAAATGAGTGAATAGGCAAATACCGCTTCGACGGTAGCGGTAATGACGACAACGTGCGTCTGCCCAAGGCGGCGCTGATGAGGAAGCGCCAAGAACGGCCGGCCCGTATGGCGCCGGCGGGCTTGTTGTCCGTTCCTTCAGCCTAACCGGTATGTCGTGAAGCGGCAAGCTAAGAGCGCGGGCGATGGCCAGCGCTTTTTCTTTTGCATTTGGCCGCTAGGCGGCTTTTTGATCGTCATCGGCTGCCCGCCAGTAATAGACGCGTGGCAGGCCGATATAGCACCAGTATTCTTTTAACAATGAGACGGTGACAAACGACAAAAGCTGCCAATCGATCCCCTTCATAGTCCTCCTCCTTTTGTTTGCCGCGTTTAGTATAGCCTATTCGAAACAGCTATTGTCCTATACGTGCGGATCCGGGCGGCAATGAAACTTCCCAAGGAGCTTGTACGTATCATGGAATGGACGTGTTATAATGGAAGAAAAGATGAAGAAAGGGATGGACAATGAAGCAACTGCTTCGCACGATATGGCGCTGGTTTGTTTCATGGAACGCTGGGATCATCGTTGCAGTTACGGTATTTATTGCCGCCGATTTTCGCGTTTTGCCCTCGCTCTTATCAGGAATGGGAGCGATGTGGGGAGTGTCCGCTGTGATGAAAAGGCGGCATCGCCGCTTGGCAGCTGACGTGCCGGCCGAGGAGCAGGCATACGTCCGCAGCCAGCTTTGCGAGGCACGCGCGTTATGGAAACGGCTGCGCCGCGCCCGCTACCGGCTTCGTTCGGTGGCCATGTGGCAAACCGTTTCCCGGTTGAGTGCGGTCGTCGACCGGATCATTCGTGCGGTTGAGCAAAAGCCGCATCAGCTCCGCCTCGCCCAGCCGTTTTTCTTAAACGAGTGGCCGACGGCAGTGGAGATGGTTGAAAAATATGTATACTTGTCGCAACAGCCGGTGCAAAGCGCCGACATGGCCGAGGCGCTGCGGAAGACGGAACGGCTGCTCGGCGAGCTGACCGAAACGGCGGAGCGGCAGCTGCTCGAAGTGTTATCCAGTGACGTTTGGTCGCTTCAGACGGAAGCGAAAGTGCTTGAGCAATCGCTCCAACAGCCGGATCGTCTTCATTTGCCGCTGTCAAAGAAAGGAGAATGATGGTGGACGAACGGAATCACGAGATGGAATCACTCGAACGGCTTCATGAACGGGAGCGGACAAGCACGCTTGATGATCTGCTTGCCCAGCCGTTTTCCCCGCCAACCGCGCCGCCGTTTGAAGAAGAGAAACGAGCCAACGCGCTTGATGCGCTAAAACCTGAACATCGGGAAAAAGCGTTGGCGCTGGCCCGACAAATCGATCCAGCCAATCACCAGGCCATTTTGCAATACGGGGTGGCGGCGCAAGCCGAGCTGTCCAAGTTTTCCCATACGATTTTGCATCATGTGCAGACGAAAGACGCCGGCCCGGTCGGTGAAGTGATCAGCGAGCTGATGGCGAAAATTAAGGAAGTCAATCCCGATGATTTAATGCCGGCGAAAAAAGGGCTTTTGTCCCGCTTGTTCGGCACGGTGGCCAAGCCGCTGCAAGGAATGTTGGCGAAATATCAAAAAATCGGCGTCGAAATCGACAAAATCGCCGACCAGCTGGAAAAACACCGGCACTTGCTGTTTCGCGACATCACGATGCTGGAGACGCTTTATGAGAAAAATAAAGAGTATTTTGAGGCGCTCAATATTTATATTGCGGCTGCAGAATACAAGCTCGAGGAGCTGCGGACGAAAACGATCCCGGAAAAACAAGCGGCCGCTGAGCGCTCCGGCGACCAAATGGTCTGGCAAGAGGTGCAAGATTTGCGCCAGTTTGCCGACCGGCTGGAAAAGCGGGTGCACGACTTAAAGCTCAGCCGGCAAGTGACGATCCAGACCGCGCCGCAAATCCGCATGATTCAGCATATGAATGAGACGCTCGTCGAGCGCATCCAGTCATCGATTTTAAACGCAATTCCGCTTTGGAAAAACCAAGTCGTCATCGCGTTGACGCTGTTTCGCCAGCAAAAGGCGGCGGAGGCGCAAAAGCAGGTCGCTGAAACGACGAACGAACTATTGTTGCGCAACTCCGAGTTGTTAAAAACGAACAGCATTGACATCGCCAAAGAGAATGAGCGTGGCTTGGTCGATCTCGAGACATTGAAGCGGACACAAGAAAACTTGATCGCTACGCTCGAGGAAACGCTAAAAATCCAGGCGGAAGGCCGCTTGAAACGGCAACAGGCCGAACGGGAACTAGCAGCCATGGAAGCGGAACTGAAACAGACGCTTCTGTCCTTGAAGCGGCCGGAGCGGTAGGAGCGGGGATAGATGCCGTTCCTTTTGTCAACGAGGGAAGGGACAAGCGAAAAGGGTGCCTTGCCATCGCAAGGACACCCTTTTCTACATTTTGCCTTACCGCTTTCGTCCTGCTGCAGCATCCGGTTGGGGTTTTGGACAGGCCGCTTTCTGGCTTATAAAACTGGGGGATTGGGTGGTTCTTGGTTTTGCCGGTCTTCGCCCGCCCGTTCATCTTCGCGGCTATCGGGGCGGGCGGTGCGGACGTCAAACTCTTCCGCCGCTTCGGTCTGCCACTGGCGGCCGATCAGCGGCGCCCCTTCCTCCCCATGTTGGCCGACGACAAAACGCAGCACGTAGCCGTGGAACAACAGCTCCCCTAACGCAGCAAGCAAAGCGGAGAAAAAGGCCGCGCTGACGATGGCGCCTCCGGCAACGTCGTAAAACGCGCCAATGCCGATCCAAGTGGCGACAAACACGAAGCCGAAGTCAGCGATCGTCGCCGAGACGTTGCCGAGACGCGGCAAGACGTACAAATCGCCGAGCGCGTAGGCGATAAGTGTCACCCAAAGGCTGAACCATAATAGTTCCGCGGATGAAATGCGCAAAAACAGTGGCAAAATGGCAAACATCACGGTAGTCGTCAGCAAATATTTCAGCGCCAATGCGAGCAAATGTCTCATTTTTGCGCCGCCATCCTTATTCCGCGGGATAGTTCGGGCCCTCTAGTTTTTTATCTCCGTATCCCGGTTGCTTTTCCATATTTTTTGCCGGTTGTTGTTTTTTTTGTTTCTGTTCCAAACTGTCGTTTTGTTTTGGCTGTCTCACTGGCCATCATCCTCTCTAGTTAGTGTGTATCGTTAGTTTGCCGTATTTGTCCTGATGTATGCATGCATTTATCCATAAACTTCCTCTTTTTATTTTTCATCCCTGTTTCACATTATAAATGAACGATGTTAACAGGGAGGAAAGCGAATGACAGAGAACAAACAATCGCTTGAGGTGGCCGGGCGCCAGTATGATCCGTCTGATTACAAGTCAGCCACGGCTCTCGGTGCGGGGTTGGCCGAGACGCATGAACAAGTAAGCGATGTGTATGCGGAAGGGACAATTGAGGCGGCGGTCGATCAAGAAAACGCGCCGGATCTCCCGCTGTCCCGGCCGGAGTAAACAACAAAGCGCCAAGGATTCGCTCCTTGGCGTTTTGACTGATGGCCAAGGCTGTCCATCGGTGAGAAATGAAAGGGGAAAAGGAAAGAAAAACAGTTCGTACTTTCGGATTTCGCCGTCTATACTAGTAATGCGCACGGCGATTCACATAAGGGGGATGATCATCGTGAGATGGCAGCGGGCTTTATTGGCGTTGCTCAAAGAGCGGAAAGATCACTCAATCGCATTGGCGATTGACACGTCGAACCGCCCGGCGCGGCCTGTGCTCATTCAAAACATCGTCAAGCTGTTTGAGAAATTGCGTCCGGACACGCTGCTTGTGCAGGCGGATTTCAAAATTCGCGATGTCTCGCCGGTCGGCGTAGCTACGATCAAGTATTTCAAACATGGGAAATCGTCGTACACCGAAGTGCTCGAATGGGCCGCTGCGCAAAAAATCGATACATTGTTTTACATCACCGATGTGACGGGCTATTTTTACGAAGAGCTACAAGTCGACTATGAAGTGTTCTGGCTTGTGCCGGACGATTACATGCCGCGCGTGCCGTTTGGCAAGCCGATTCGCGTTGCTTAAAGCTGTGCGGAACACCCTTCGTAATGAAGGGTGTTTTTATTTGTGTAAGGAATTTTAACAAAGTTTTTGTGAGTGAAACCGGTTTCTATAAAAAACAGGCGTTGATTTTAGGTTTATTATGTTATATATTATAACACATAAAGTGATGATGAATGACGGATAGGGGGAGATGAGGTATGGGTGAAAAAACGTTGATGCTTGGGCTTGATGCTCTATGGGTCATGCTCTCGGCGGTACTCGTCATCGGCATGCAGGTAGGGTTCGCCTTGCTTGAGGCGGGATCGACGCGTATGAAAAACTCTGGGCATGTAGCTGGCAAACAAATATTGAGTTTTGCCATCGCCTCGTTGGCGTTTTGGGCGTTCGGTTTTGCCATTACGTTTGGTGCTGGGAACGGTTTGATCGGGACAGATGGTTGGTTTTTACGAGAGGGAGAAGGAACGTTTGATTCGTTGTCGTGGGCCAATGTGCCACTTGAGCTGAAATTTTTGTTTCAACTCGGGTTTGCCGGTGTGTCGCTCGCCATTGCCTGGGGCGGCTTCGCTGAGCGGGCGAAACTATCGGTTTATTTCCTTTTCGGGGCGATTTTCACCATTGCTATTTACCCGGTGATCGGCCATTGGGTATGGGGCGGCGGGTGGCTCGGGCAACTTGGAATGCAAGATTTTGCCGGCTCGACGGTTGTCCATTTGCAAGGGGCGATTGCGGCGCTCATGGCCACGATGTTACTCGGTCCGCGCATTGGCAAGTTTAATAAAGACAAAACGCCAAACGTTATTCCGGGACATAACCAAGTGTACACGGTCATCGGCGGGTTGATTTTATGGATTGGCTGGTTCGGATTTAATGCTGGAAGCACGATGGCAGTTGGCGATGGGTTTTTTGGCTATGTCGCCTTGACGACGAATTTGGCTGCTGCGGCAGGGGCGGTTGCAGCGATTGTTACAGCAAAAATGTTAGTCGGTAAAGCGGACATTCCGGCGATGGTCAACGGCGTGCTGGCCGCGCTTGTCGCCATTACGGCCGCGTGCGCGTTCGTCGAACCGTGGGCGGCGGTTATCATCGGAGCGGCAGCCGGGTCGTTGACGTTCTGGACATCCATCTATTTTGAACGAAAAGGAATTGATGATCCAATTTACGCCTTTTCCGTCCATGGCATTGCGGGTGTGATCGGCACCATTTCAACCGGGTTTTTCGCTTCGCCGCGGTTGGTTGAGATCACAGGCATCGGCAAAGCCGGGTTGTTTTATGGCGGCGGCTTTGACCAGCTGATTGTTCAGACAGTCGGTGTGCTTGGTGCTGCGGTGTATGTGGCTGTAGTTTCGTTCGTCATCTTATATGCCATGAAGAAAACGATCGGATTGCGCGTCACTGCGGAGCAAGAAATTTCCGGGCTCGATATTAGTGAGCACGGCTCTTACGGTTATCCGGAACAGCTTGACCCGGCGTACCAGCCGAATGCAGCGGTGCGGCAGTAAGAGGGCGGCGATAGGGGGCGGCTTATATCGAGGGAGCGCATCGAATATGCCGCCCTGTTCACCGTCATTTTCCGTTTGTTTTGAGTGGACGGGAGATAACTCGGTTTCATCAATTAGAAGAGGATGCGGGATTATGGAATTATTATTCGCAAAGGTAATGGATCACTTAAAAAAGGCCGAATCGGTCATCGACCTTCGCTTCGGTCATGATGAACTGGCGCATGAATGGCGGCGCCACTTGGCGTTGGAACGCATCGGGCAGCTGGCCGAAGAAATGGCTTGTGTGCATGAGGTGATGCTCCACCGCGTCTTTTTCCTCGCCGAACGGGAGGCGGTCAACATGTCGGTCGGCCGCCGTCCGTCCGCCTGGTGTTGGTACGTGATGGGAAGCATCGGCCGGCGTGAGCCGACGGTTTGGACCGATCAAGATCATGGCATTTTGTTTGACTGTGCCAAGGGAGAGGAAGCGGCTTGTTATGAGTTCGTCCGTCACATGGCGGCGATTGGGACGAAGATGCTGTATGAGGCCGGGTATCCGTACTGTTCCGGCTATGTGATGCCAACCAACAAGCGGTGGGCGCAGTCGTTGACCGATTGGGAACGGCAGCTGTCGTCCTATGTAGACGGCGGATGGCCGAGCGATGTGCGTTTTTTGTTCATCGCAATGGATATGAGATCGTTTTACGGCGACGCGAAACTGGCTGAGGCGGCAAGAAGGGCGCTGTTTGCAGCAATAGCCGACCGGCCGCCCTTATTGGCGCGCATGGGCGAGCACGTTTCATTT
The DNA here is from genome assembly GCF_052220245.1 of Geobacillus sp. BK01. Lineage (NCBI taxonomy): Bacteria > Bacillati > Bacillota > Bacilli > Caryophanales > Anoxybacillaceae > Geobacillus > Geobacillus sp. BK01. Next base: position 143,474 of record NZ_JBQPTH010000006.1, on the reverse strand, counting down.
CCTCCGGTTCCGCTCGGTTGGTTCGGGAACGTGCAAACAGAGCGTTGGGGGCCGCATAGCGGAGCAATTCATATGAAGCAAAGTGGTTATGTGCAAATCACGAACGCTTTAAAGTGGCTCGCCTGCCTGATGCGCGTGCCGGCGGCCACGACGGCCGAGCGGCGGCGCGCACTCGCTGAAGCCGGACGGTTGCCGGCGGCGCTCGCCGCCGATATAGCGAAAGCACTCGATGTTTACTACTATGTTCGCTTAAAGTACGGCACGGAGGCGGAAGATGGGCGGGAATATATTTTATGGCGGGCGCTTGAGCGGGAGGAGCAAAAGCAGTTGAAGCAGGCGATGCGCACCGCGAAGCGGCTGCAGCGCTTTGTCGCCCGGCGGGTGGCCAGCATTCATGAATGAGCGGCACCGTTTTTGGCAGCGGGCGCTCCGCCTCTTGTCGCTCGGCATCCCGCGCGAGGCGTCATCCGCCTTTTTAGGCAATGAACCTTCGTGGCAGCAAGAACATTGGCTACGCTCGCTGCAAAAGGAAAAACAAAATGTCATCGACTGGGACGGTCGGTTGGCTGACATTCCATTTGTCATCGTCGATATGGAAACGACCGGTTTTTCGCCTCAGCAAGGCGACGAGATTTTGGCCATAGCGGCGGCGAAAACCGTCAATGGCCGGGTGATCGATACGTATGCGACCCTCGTCAGGCCGGAACAGCCGATTCCGACATCCATTTCCGCTTTAACAGGCATTACGGAAGACGATGTTGCCCCCGCTCCGCCGCTTGCGGAGGCGCTGCGCACATTTGTCCCTTTTATCGCCGCCGGTGTCTTAACGGGCTATCATATCGGCCATGACTTGGCGTTTTTGCGTCATGCCCTTTGGCGCCATTACCGGCAAAAGTGGGCGGGGCGTTTTGTCGATATGCAGCCGATTGTTCGGCTTGTCCGCCATCCATGTCCGACGCTCGATGAGGCGCTGGCGTGCTATGGCATTGAATGCGTGCGCCGCCATACCGCCGACGGCGATGTCGAAGCGATGGCGGAGCTATGGGGGATTTTGCTTAAGGAGCTTCGCGGGCGCGGCATCGATACGTTGCACGATTTGTATGCGGTGCTCAGCCGCCACTGACGCTCCTAGGCAGGATAGAGAGCTGGGAGGCTGGTGAAGGATTGGCATTGTTCGTAAAGCGATCGAGTTCGCCGGAAAGAAAAGTTGGTTTTACAAAAACTTCCCAATTCGAGAGAGGATCGTTTTGAGTTTCTTTTCGGTCAATCGCTGCCTGTTAACATTCTCTGAAAGAAGCCTCCCACTTCTAAACGAAGTGAAAGTGGGAGATGAATTTCGGTTAGACGTAGCCTGAAGTTGTCTCTTTTTTGCGCGATGATAACTAGAAAAAGCGCCAAGTTTGGCGCTTTTTCACTAGGATTAGAGCGGTTTGGTCGGCGTCGGCTCTGCGTAGCCTTCTTTGTATTTCTCATCGATCATCTGCCGGATGTCTTTGACCGATTTTCCTTGGTCGTAAGCGGCGATCGATTCGGCAGCGATTTCCAGACAGACGCCGCATTTAGTCGCATGGTCATCCCAGACGACCGCTCCGTCTTTTTTATTTTCATAGATAAAGCAATCATAGTTGTTTTTATGGCCGGCCGATTGCCCGCAACCGCAATAGCAAGGGATTTGTTCGAGCAGCTCGCGGTGTTCAGCGGCCTGCTGGTACAAGATCGCCATCTCTTCTTCAAACGCCCCTAAAAAGCTCGGCAAATGCTCCGTTGATTTTGTTGTTTCGCGAATATCACCTGTCGCTGTTTTCGTCATATTCGAATGGCTTTGTTCTTGGCTGCTGCCATCTGCGCAGCCTGACAGAAGAACGCCAACTGACAACATACATGCTGCCATCCATGCCGGACGTCTCAAATTTCTTCTTCCTTTCTTTTATTGGTCGGTTTCTAGCGTGGTTATTGACAGTTTGAATGTATCATACTTTGCCTTAGACGGCAACCATCTTGTAAGCTAGGCGCGCTGCCGTTGGGCCGAGTAGGGCTCTTTTTGGCGTTTTTTCCCTATTATGGCAAAATAGACGATAAAAACAACGAACAAAAACCATGCATCGACCATATACAGCGCCCGAAAGCCGAAAGAGGCCATCAGCACGCCGGTGAGAAAGGATCCGGCGCTAATTCCGATATCAAAAATGGATAGAAAGGTGCCGAGCGAAGAAGAGCTTCGCGCAAGAGGGGCCGATTGAATCGCCATCGTCTGCAAAACAGGAAATAAATTTCCCCAGCCCATTCCAATGAGAGCGGCACTTAGCAAAAAGATTCCTGCTGTTTTGGCTATGCTTAGCAAAACAAGCCCGATGGCAAACGATGCGGTGCAAAAAGCCATGAGCGCTTTCGGACCGTGCGCATCGAACCACCTCCCGGTAAACGGGCGGGAAAGAAGCAAGATGGCGGCGTAAATGACGAAAAAGAGATTGCCGCTTTCGCCAAGTTCAAGTTCCTGGGCATAAACGGATACGAACGACAACACAGGAGCGTACGCTAACGCGAACAGCGCGCCAATGAGCGCCAACGGCAAAACGGACACTTCGACCATATGTTTTGGCGAGAGCCGGACTTGTTGGTTAGAAGGCGGCTGCTTCAGCTGCGCTGGTAACCGAATTGACAAAGAAGAAAAAAAAGCAATGGCAGCACATGCCAGTGCGGCCGCCAACATTAAAAACGCCCCTAAATGTTCTAAGGAAAAGAGCCCTAAAAACGGTCCAGCGACCATCGATAGGTTGGAAGATAAGACAAAGTAGCCCATTCCCTCCCCTTGACGCGACGGCGGGATGATATCGGCGGTGATCGCGCCGGCCACCATCGTCGCGATGCCGAATCCTAAGCCGTGCAAAAAGCGAACGGCTAACAAACTTATGAGGGTATGAGAAAACAAATATAATACTGAAGAGACGATAAAAATGACAATCGACCACTTGAGCATCGCGAGCTTCCCATAGCGTCCGACAAACGGCCCGGCGGCGAAGCGGACCACAATAGCCGCCGCCAAAAAAACAGCCGATACAAGTCCTGATAATGACTCATCGACGCGCAAGTCATGAATGGCGTAAATCGGCATCGTAACCAATAGAAAGTAATAGTTTGTAAATAGAAAAAAATTGCAAAGAAAAAGACTGATAAAGTTTTTTGACCATAATGTTTCCGACTGACTCATGAATCACGATCCTTTCTTTCGTTGAAATAATGAAAAGAAAAACAGCAGGGGAAAGCAGCTTTCCGCTGTTTCCACCTGCATTGGATGGGAGTGTCATCTTATCTTTATGATAATACTTCCGGTTTGATTTTTCTACTTGTATGCTCGTAATGGTATAAAAAGTCGGCCACTTCATAATCTTGCGGGGTGCGCTGTTTGAAAATGGTGTTGCGCAGCAAAATGGTTACCGGGTCAGCGGCATGGAGAATTTCTCCCCACGTCCGCGCACTTCGTTGCACTCTAGCCGTGCGCGGAATTCTCTCTTTTTGGTAGGCTAAAAACGCCTGTTCATAGTCGTCCGGATATTGCTTCAACATATCCGCCAAATACGAGGCGTCTTCGAGCGCCTGGCAACCTCCTTGGGCCAAATATTGAAGCATTGCATGGGCTGCGTCGCCAAGCAAGGTGACGTTTCCTTTCGTCCAGTTGTCAATCGGCAACCGATCGTACATCGGCCAACGGAACTGACGGTTGATGAACGATAGGGCGCGCCATACTTTCGGATGGCTGCCTTGGAAGCGCTGCTCCATCTCGTCCGGCGTTCCCCAGTCGTCGCTGCCTTCTTTATACCGATATGATTTGAACACAACAACTTGGTTGTACAGTTGTTTGCTTCTGACTGGATATTGGACAAGGTGCAAGTACGGTCCGATCCACATAATGACATCATCGAGCTCAATGTTGTCCGTTTCAATTTCCTCGATCGGAATTGTACCGCGATAAGCGACATATTCTGAACAGACAGGCTCATCGTCCGAGAAATATTTGCGAATGTTTGAGCGGATGCCATCGGCGCCAATGACCGCATCGCCTGTGAACGTATCGCCGCTTTCGCTCGTGACCGTAACACCGTTGTGATGTTGGTCGACGGAGACGATCGTTTGGTTGTTGACAAACGTCACTTTGCCTGTACGGACGCACGCTTCAAACAAAATGCGATGCAAATCGGCGCGGTGAAGGACGATGTACGGATGCCCGTAGCGTTTAAGAAACGCTTCTCCGAGATCCATCGTGCTTAGTTCTTCACCCGTATAGACATCTTTCAGCACGAGCCGTTTCGGAAAGACAGCCACCTTTTGAATGTCATCCATTACGCCAAACCGCTTCAAGACGGATGTCGCGTTTGGCGCTAGCTGGATGCCGGCGCCGACTTCGCCAAATTCCGGCGCCCGTTCTAACACCGTCGATGTTTTCCCGTTTTCAGCGGCAGCCAGAGCGGCAGCTAAGCCGCCGATGCCGCCGCCGACGATGATCAAATCTGTTTTGGTCATGATGAATCCCTCCTATTGATTATGGGGAGTGGTTACCCGAGAACGGGTTTGAATTCTCCCGTTATAGTTTGATAGCCATTGTTTGTCTCCAATGCTTGCTCCTGCTCCAGGCCAAATTTCTCGAGAATCGGCAAATCGTTTGTTGAGAATAAATAGCTGTCTTCTTCAGCGACATGTTCATGCCATGCCCAGTTCGGCACGACGAAGAAGTCGCCTTTTTCCCAGTCGAAGCGGACGCCGTTGATAATCGTATACCCTGATCCTTCAAAGACGTGATAGATGGATGCGTGCGTATGGCGATGAGCTTTCGTATGGAAGCCTTTCGGCAGCTTTTGCATCCAGGAAGCGATCGTCGGGCACGCCGTTTCACCGTTGGACGGATTAATGTATTCAACCGCATACCCGTCATACGGATCCGGCTCAAAGCGGCTCAGTCCTTCGAGCGCTTCGTGTGTGCGCTTCCATTTGTATGCCGCAAGCGGCGCTTTTTTCGGATAACGGTCAGAAACCGGGCGCACCATTCCTCCTTCATAGCGCTGCGCCGAGTAGTTATCCGGCACTTCCGGATCTTGGAGCCTCTCGGGGTACGGCTCAAAAAACGTGCCGCCTAAGAAATAGACTGTCGGAATGTCTAGGCAGTCCATCCAAATCATCGGTTCCGAGCCCGGATGGCCATGGCCGTGCCAAAGTCCGTTTGGCGTCGTCAAGAAGTCGCCGCGCTCCATGAAGATGCGCTCTCCTTGTACGATCGTGTACGCGCCTTCGCCTTCCATCACAAAACGAAGCGCATTTTGCACGTGGCGGTGGGACGGGGCCGTTTCACCCGGCAAAATCAGTTGGACGGCCGCATACAACGTTTGGGTTGTAGATGCCCAGCCCCAAGGTTTCCGATAGTTCAGCCCCGGGTTTTGCAAGTAGATGGCGCGCCGCTCGCCGCCGCGGTCCGGAGTGAAAATTTGCGTTGCTTCCATCAACTTTTTCTTCAGAAGGCTGTATTTCCATAAGTACGCTTTGGCGTGCGGCTCGGGTTGATGTTTCATTAAATCGGGAATCGCGTTCCAAAGCGGGCCCAAATGGTATTGCTCGATATCGCGGTTGAAATCAAGGACATCTTGGTCTTGCAGGAAATTCCCTTTCTCCGCCATGGTGATCACTCCTTTATTTAGTTTCGTTCCATTTGTTGACGTTGCGCTTGATTTGCCCCAGGTGCTTTTGGACGTGCTCCACAATCAAATGATCAATAATGAATTGCAGCGGTTGACCGTTGAATTTCGGATTGCGGCTCGGCGCAACAATGGACAAATCGCTTTCCTCCAGACGCCGGAACAGATCATCAACCGTTGCCGGAACCGTTTTCAGCTGCGCCAACAGTTCCGCGGTGGGCAGGGCATTGACATGGGCTTCCTCGACAGCCGCCAGCCGAACCTCATCCGCCAGTCCGCGGCCCCATGCAGTCGAGGCGTCTTGTTTGATCCGGTTGATTTCCCCCACCCAATACGGAATTGCTTCGTTTAAATGGGAGAGAATTTGCGCGATCGACCATTCCTCTTCCGACGGCTTCCAACGGATCAATTCTTCAGAAAGCGATTGCACCAACTCGACAATGCGGTCAACGGTTTCGTTGACCGTTGCCGATGCCGAAGATAAAACCGCGTTGGTCATGACGACACCTCCACTTTTTTCACCCGATTTTCGAGCACCCCAATCTTCTCCACCTCAATGCGGACGACATCCCCGTCTTTTAAAAACACTTGCGGATTCCGGGCCACCCCGACGCCGCCCGGCGTGCCGGTGAGGATGACATCGCCCGGTTCAAGCGTCATGAGACCGGATAAAAATTCAACGAGATACGGAACGGTGAACACTAAATTGGCCGTGTTGGACCGTTGCCGTTCTTCTCCATTGACAAAGAGGGCGATGCCAAGACCTGACGGATCGGCCAACTCATCGGTTGTTACAAGCCATGGCCCCATCGGCGCGCTGCCATCGACCGTTTTTCCTTGCAGCCATTGCAGGGTGCGGCGCTGTAAGTCGCGGTATGTGACATCGTTGACAATGGTATAGCCTGCGACGTACGAAAGCGCTTCAGCCTGCGAAACGTTGCGGGCCCGCTTGCCAATCACAAAGGCAAACTCTGCTTCATAATCAAGCTGCTCGGAAATGGGGTGGAACGGGATATCATCTTCCGGGCCGATGACGGTATTGGCAAATTTCGCAAACACGACAGGATATGGCGGGATTTCCCGGCCCATTTCCAAAATGTGCTCGCGATAGTTATGGCCGACGCAAATCATTTTCCCCGGATTCGGAACCGGCGCTTCCAGTTTCACTTCCTCCCGCTTGAACACAAGCGGCACGTCGCTGTCATGGGAAAGGGCGAACTCCACGGCTTGTTTTGCATAGTCTAGACTCTCATCTCCACCTTGCAAAAAGCCGACCATATCGTTGGGAATATAGGCGTCGGCGATTTGTTGGGCGCGCAATTTGCCTTCAGCCCGCAGCTTTTCATAGAATGCGCGGTGAAGGTCAACGATGTAATCGCTTTCCACCAGTCCAATACGGGTAAGGCCATCTTTCGTGAACGTGATAAGTTTCATATTTCGACTTCCTTTCGTTGGTCATCTAGTTTGCGTTCCATTGTTTCAGTTCGTAAACGGCTTCATTTGGGTCATTCATCGGGTCGCGACGAATGATCGCTTCCGCTTCGCTTTGCGACGAACATTGCAAAATATAGGCGCCACCCGTTTGATCCGCAAATCCCCCAGCGAGAAGGAGCGTTCCGGATTCCTTTAATTCGGCGAGAAAGTCGCGGTGGGCTGGGAGAGTGCGCCCGGTGAATTCGTTCGTTCTCCGGATGAGAACAAGGTATTTGTTCAAGTGTGCCCCTCCTTTGTTCACTATTTGATAACTTAGTTATCTATTTATAGAATATTTCAAAGTTTGTACTATTGTCAATATTCATTTTTAAAAAATTCCCCATCTGCGTTCACGCGCAGATAAAGGACGATAAAAAATCGAAAATATATTGTTAAAAGATTGATTTTTTAGGGAGTGGCTGATACATTCGTTAAAGAAGAAAAGGCAAAAGGGGAACTTATCATGATCAAAAATGAAAAAAGTACGAACGTGATCCAGTCGCTGCAAGTCGGCTTGAACATTATTGACATTGTCGCTACAAAAAACCGGCCGTTAAAATTCACGGAAATTCAAGAACTAACCGGCATTACGAAAAGCAATTTATATAAATATTTAAATACGTTGACGATGCTTGATGTGTTGTATCGCGACAAAAAAGATGGGACGTATTCACTTGGTGGAAAATTCATCGAATATTGCGCGGCAGCGTTAGGGGATCGGAATGTGATCGGAAAAATTACGCCATATTTGCGCGAAATCAGTGCCTCGACGTCCCAAACCGCCTTGCTGGCTGTCTGGACTCATGGCGGGCCTGTGATCGTTGATATATACAGCGCCAATTACGGCTTAAACATTGGAGCGCAAGTCGGGACGCGGCTTCCGCTTTTATCAGCGACAGGAAAAGTGTTTGCGGCGTTCAAGGATGAGCGCGATCCGCAAGTAAAGGAATGGAAGCAAAGCGAGTTGAGGAAATTGACTGATGAGCGGCGCAAACAATTGGAAGAGGAGATCGAAGGCATTCGACAACGGTTCTTCTCGTATGCGTTAGAGCCGTTAGTCAAGCATGTCTCGTCGTTTAGCGTCCCGGTCTTGGACTTCCAGCGCGATCTCGTTGCTGCGGTAACGGTAGTCGGATTCACCGAGCGGATCCCGAAGACGGCCGACGAGCAGGCAGGGAAGTATATTATGGATTGTGTGGCGGAAATTTCGAAGTCTTTTGGTTTTTTGGCCGACTAACCGGAGTGGGAGTCGGTTTTTTTCGATAACAACAACCTAAACCTATCCATCCGACGTTCATTTCGGGTGGATGGGTTTTTTCGATGTTAAGAGCGAGATCGTGAAAGAGATTTGTTCGTAATTTCACTATATAAAATATTAAAAAAGTTTTGACTAGGGAAATGGTTTATTGTATAGTGAAATTAGTTCACTATTTATATAAAACAGTAAAGGAGAGGGGATTGGGAGCACGGTTCTATATCAAAATGTAAACGTTTCCCTTTTCTCGTACAGGAAAGGCAGCGCTTCGATCTTGATGAAAGCGACGAGCGATCAACTGATTATAAAGGGGTGAGTGCATTGCAAACGATCAATCTTGAACAAATCATTCATGCAAGCAAATTTAACCGTTTTCATTTTGGGTTAGTGGCATTATGTTTTCTCATTATTTTGTTTGACGGCTATGACTTAGTCGTTTACGGGACAGTAGTCCCCGTGTTGATTGAAGAGTGGGGATTAAGCTCTGTCGAAGCGGGGACGATCGGCAGTTACGGATTATTCGGGATGGTGTTCGGGGCAATTTTGTTAGGGATGATGGCTGACCGGTACGGGAGGAAGCCCGCTATTATTCTTTCCTTATTCTTATTCAGCTTTTTTACGATGCTTTGCGGGTTTGCAGATAATCCAACGACTTTTTCGATTTATCGTTTCCTTGCCGGTTTGGGGCTTGGCGGCATTATGCCGAACATTACCGCGTTGTTGACCGACTACGCACCGAAACGGTTAAGAAGTTTACTGGTGACGATCGTATTATGCGGCTACTCGGTCGGCGGCATGTTGGCGCCGGTGTTTGGCATGACGCTCATGCCAATATTCGGCTGGGAAGCAGTGTTTTGGGTTGCTGGTTTTGGACTTTTATTTATCCCGTTCGTCTACAAGTATGCTCCAGAAACGGTAGTGCGCCTTCTGCAAACGGGAAACAAACAAGAAATTGTTCGCATAATGGCCAAAGTAAATCCGGAAGTGCCGTTGTCGGAGAAAGACGAATTTACGACAGACCGCCAGGAACGGGCGAAAGTGCCGGTTGTGGAGCTGTTTAAGGAAAAGCGGGCATTAAGCACGGTCTTATTTTGGACAACGTATTTCATGAGCTTGTTGATGGTATACGGGTTGAACACATGGCTGCCGAATTTAATGATGAAAGCCGGGTACGGCTTGAATTCCAGCTTGGCCTTTTTGATGATTTTGCAAGGCGGATCGATTGTTGGGGCGATCGTTGTCGCGCGCTTAAGCAGCAAATACGATTTGAAAAAAATGCTTTCCTTTTTATATGCCATCGGCGCCGTAGCGATGACACTGTTAGGATTTGGAGGGGATATGCTATACATTTATGCGCTCGTAGCGGTAGCCGGGGCAAGCTCTGTCGGGGCGCAGCATTTGATCCAAGCATACGTTTCCCAATACTACCCGCCTTCTGTCCGTTCAACGGCGCTTGGCACGGCATCGGGAATGGGGCGGTTTGGCGGAATGTTTGGGCCGATGGTTGGCGGATGGCTGCTGTCGATGGCGCTTCCTACCCCGATGAATTTTCTTGCTTTCGCCATCCCGGGAATTGTTGCGGCCACTGCGCTGGCAATCGTGCCGGCCAAACGGGCGTACTATAGCAGTAGTGAAGTTGTTGGCAATAAAGAACGGTTAAGGGAAAATGCCTAGTCTTTGTGATCACATATTGGCCGCAAATGGTGCTATGGATCCCCAATGCTTTAAAATAATGGGGAGGATGGCGCAAAAGTCAACAAAAAAGCTGTACAGCGGAGCGTGTGTAACGCTCCGTTTTGTACAGCTTCATTTTTGGCATTATTGTTCTTGCAGAAAATATTTTTCAATATCATCCAACATCAAGTGGGCTGCGAGCACACCGCCAGCCGTGTTCCAAATCGTGTCGCTCACTTTGTACACTTTGCCTTGTTTCGCGACGTTTAAGTTTTGGAAGAGCGGGTCGTTGATCCATTCTTTCTCAAGTTCGCTTGCTTTGCCGTCCCCGGTTTCATATGTAAAGTAGAACAAGATGTCGCCGTCCATGGCCGGGATGCGTTCTTTCGTCACGCCGGTTTCCGCAAAGTCGTTCACGTTTTGCGATTCCGGGCGGGCGAAGCCGAGTTGGTCTAAAATGACGCCGGAGAACGAGTCTTTATGATAAATGCGGACGTCGCCGGCCATAAAGCGGACGATCGAGACTTTCATGTTTAACTTGTCGCCGAGTTTCGCTTTTAAGTCTTCAATGCGCTTGTCGTATTCAGCGATGACTTGCTTTCCTTTCTCTTCTTGGTTGACCGCTTTTGCATAAAGCATAAAGTTGTCTTTCCAATTGCCGCGAAGCGTTTCGGCAAACACAGTCGGAGCAATTTGTTTCAGTTGCTCGTAAATTTTTTCATGGCGCAATTTGTTGCCGATGATCAAATCCGGTTTCAAGGCGGCGATCGCTTCCACGTTTGGCTCCGATTCGAGACCGAGCTCTTTGACGCCGTCCATTTGATCTTTAATGTGGTCGTACCACGGATCGCCCGTCCACGACTTGACAGCGCCGACCGGTTTCACGCCTAATGCAAGCAGCGCTTCTGTTCCTTCGTTCGTTAAAATGACGACCCGTTTAGGCGTTCCTTTGATTTCGGTCGTGCCCATGGCGTGCTCAACCGTATAGCTTTCTTCCGCTTTCGGTTCCTTGTCTTCCGCCGGCTCGGCCGTCTCTTCCTGTTTTCCGCCGCAGCCCGCGAGAAGCAGGAGAGAAAGAATGAAGGCGGAAAGCAGAGTAAGATGCTTCAATTTCACAGTCAAATCCCCCTTTGATATTGATAATGAGTTTCATTTACGCTAATATAATAAATAACAGTGATAATCACTGTCAATAGAAAATGAAAAAAATGATGGGAACGTCATGAAAAAATCATAAAAAATGTTGACGATGAGAGTCATTATCAAATAGACTTAACGATAGATATATAATTAATGAAGCAAGGGAGATCGCGGGAATGTTCGCAACAAACCGTCAAAAAACGTTTGGCCTCATCGGGCTGTTTATCTTGCTTCTTGCGGCCATGTGGATGAGCATTGTGTACGGATATACCGATACGAACTGGCGGCAGGCAGTGGCAGCGCTTATTGACAATAACGGCTCGAACACCCATTTGGTTGTAGCGACAGTCCGTCTGCCGCGGGCGCTTATTGCTGCGGCGGTCGGGGCGAGCTTGGCGATGGCGGGGGCGCTCATGCAAGCGCTGACGCGAAACCCGCTCGCTTCACCGGGTATTTTCGGTATCAACGCCGGGGCCGGCTTTTTCATTGTCATTGTCGTGACGTTTTTTTCTGTTTCTTCCTTGCAGATGTTGTCATGGGTCGCATTTATTGGCGCAGCAGTAGCGGCGGCGATCGTGTTTGTGATCAGCGCCGCGGGGCAAGACGGGTTAACGCCGCTGAAGATGACGCTTGCCGGTACGGCGGTCGCTGCCTTGTTCGCTTCGCTGACGCAAGGGATGCTGGCGATCAATGAAAAAGCGCTCGAAGAAGTGCTCTTTTGGCTGGCCGGATCGGTCGCCGGCCGGAATCTGGAGCTGTTGGCAGTCGTCTTTCCGTATTTGGCCGCCGCCTGGCTCGGGGCCTTGTTGTTGGCGCGGCATGTCAATATTTTAATGATGGGGGACGATGTAGCGAAAGGGCTCGGGCAGCGGACGAACTTGATCAAGGCTGCCGCCGCTCTGTTAGTCGTGCTGTTGGCTGGCGGATCGGTCGCCGTCGCCGGCCCGATCGGGTTTATCGGCATGATGGTGCCACATGTGGCGCGGGCGCTGGCCGGCATTGACCATCGTTGGCTCCTTCCATACTGCGCCTTGCTTGGCGGGATTTTGCTTTTGGCGGCTGATATTGGGGCGCGCTACATACTCATGCCGCGTGAAGTGCCGGTCGGCATCGTCACCGCGTTGATCGGTGTTCCGTTTTTCATCTACATTGCCCGCAGGGGGATGGCAGCAAAATGAAAAAATACGTCACGGTCCGAATGGGAAAACATGTCTCGTTTTTCTATGACAAAAAAGCTGCCGCCGTGATGGCCGCGCTCGGGGCGGTGGCGGTTTTGCTTTTTCTTGTCAGCGTCGGCAGCGGGGAGATGCGCATTTCGCCGTTCGAAGCGGCCGCAGCGCTGCTCGGATATGGGGAAGAGATCCACCAAACGGTCATTTTGACGTTCCGCCTGCCGCGTGTGCTTGTCGCTTGGTTGGCTGGAATGGCGCTTGCGGCCGCCGGTGCGATTTTGCAAGGGATGGTGCGCAATCCGCTCGCTTCGCCGGATGTGCTCGGCATCACCGGTGGGGCAGCTGCCGCGGTCGTCGCCTTTTTGGCACTGTTTAGCGACGAAAACAACTCCCTCACCGTCAGCATCCACTGGCTGCCGCTCGCAGCCTTTCTTGGCGCCAATGCCGCTGCGTGGCTCGTGTATTGGCTCGCGTGGAAAAACGGTCTCGCCCCGCTTCGGCTTGTGCTGGTCGGCATCGGCATTTCCGCGCTCATGCAGGCGGTGACGACGCTGCTTATGATCGTCGGGCCGATTTACCGGGCGAGCCAGGCAAACGTTTGGATCACCGGCAGCGTATATGGGGCATCTTGGCAGCACGTTTCGTTCATGGCGCCATCGGTCATTGGACTGCTTCTTATGGCCGTGCTTGTGTCCCGGCACGTCAATGTGCAAGAGTTGGGCGACGAACTGGCGGTTGGACTTGGCAGCGCGGTCGAACGGCAACGGCTCGGGCTTGTGTTGCTCAGTACAGCGCTCACCGGTGGGGCGGTGGCGTTTGCCGGCGGCATCGGGTTTGTCGGGCTGATGGCACCGCATATGGCGCGTCGGCTTGTCGGTTCGGCGTTTGGCGCGCTGCTTCCGACGGCGGCGCTGTTAGGCGGCGTGTTAGTCATGGGAGCGGATTTGGCCGGGCGAATGCTTTTGGCGCCGACGGAAATCCCGGCCGGCGTGTTTACGGCCGCACTCGGTGCGCCATATTTTATTTATTTATTGTACCAAACTCGGAAACCATAAATGAAGGAGGGGGCAAGCATGCACGCGCTGCAGGCGAAAGAATTGACATTGTCGTACGGGGATGCGCTCATTATCGATCGGTTGAACTTGACGATTCCAAAAGGGAAAATCACGGTGTTCATCGGCGCGAACGGCTGCGGCAAGTCGACGCTCTTGCGCGCCTTGGCCCGGTTGTTAAAGCCGACAGGCGGAGCTGTATTGCTTGATGGGAAAGAAATCGCCAAACAATCGACAAAAGACATTGCCCGCCGGCTGGCCATTTTGCCGCAGTCGCCTGTGGCTCCGGAAGGATTGACGGTTCTTCAGCTCGTCAAGCAAGGGCGTTACCCGTACCAAACGTGGCTCAGGCAATGGAGCGACGAAGATGAGCGCGCCGTTGCACGCGCCTTGGCGGCCACCGGGCTTACCGAACTCGCCGAGCGGCCCGTTGACTCGCTGTCCGGCGGTCAGCGCCAGCGCGCGTGGATTGCCATGACGCTGGCGCAAGAAACAAACATCATCTTGCTTGATGAGCCGACAACCTACTTGGATCTCGCGCATCAAATCGATATTTTGGATTTGTTGTTTGAGTTGAACGAAACAGAACGGCGAACGATCGTTATGGTGTTGCATGACATCAATTTGGCATGCCGCTATGCGCATCATCTCGTCGCCATTCGTGACAAAACGGTGTACGCCGAAGGGAAACCGGAGGATGTCATTTCCTGCCAGCTCGTGAAAGATGTGTTTCAGATGGACTGCCAAATTACGTACGACCCGCTCTTTGGCACCCCGCTTTGCATCCCGTATGGAAAAGGGCGGCGCATCCTACAGAAAGAAGGCGTATCGTGATGAGGTTAAGCGAAGAGGAAATGAAAGCGTTGGAAACGTACCGTTTCTCAAGCGAGACCACCAATGTCTTGTCATCGATGTTGTTGGATCGGCTGCTGAACGATAACGAACAGCTCGTGAAGTATGTCGCACACGTCCGTACCGAGATGGGGGCGGCGAACGACGCGGTTGCCGCTTCCATGCTTATCAAACGGTTAAGCTTTTTGGCGCCGATGGCTTTATACGCCATGTCGGTATGGAACAAACGATTGATCCTTGACCCTGAACGTATTTGGCTGGATACGGACAACCAAGGGGAGATGTGGATGCCGCGCTTTCGCTTGGAGCCGCCGGAAGCGGAAGTATGCGGCATCGAGCGCAGCCGTTGGCGCGAGCAAGCCGTTCGCGACGTATTCGCCGGTTTGTTTGCCCCGCTTATCGTCCGGTTGCGGCGCCTGACGCGCATCTCGCCGCTTATTTTATGGGAAAATATTGCTATTTATGTATATTGGGTGTATGAACGTTGGTTCGAGGATGAGGCGCTTGCCCCGATCACTGACCGGCTGCGGGATGATTTCCGCTTTCTCATTCATGAAGCCGACGGCCGCCTGTTCGGTCAAAAAGACAATCCGCTCCGCCGCTTTTGGAAAGGCGCGAGCGGCATGCAGCGGACAACGTGCTGCCTGTATGTGCAAACAAAAGGGGGAACGTGTTGCCAAACGTGTCCGCTCAAAGCCCGTCAGCGGCAAACC
The DNA here is from genome assembly GCF_052220245.1 of Geobacillus sp. BK01. NCBI lineage: Bacteria > Bacillati > Bacillota > Bacilli > Caryophanales > Anoxybacillaceae > Geobacillus > Geobacillus sp. BK01. The sequence goes on along the minus strand of NZ_JBQPTH010000006.1, from coordinate 128,462 downwards.
GGGTGACCGGAAAGCCACTGGCGGGCGGTTTCATGTTTTTGACAAAATGTTTGTGAAATTTGTTGATTTTTGCCGGTATTTTCGTAAAAATGGAAGTGAGGATCACGGCATATTTTGATCAATGACGAGGTACCATCGCATGGACAAGTATACGGCCTTTTTCCATCACTTCACAGAAGCAGTCGTCATCTTTAACTGGCAAGGTGTCATGATTTATCAAAATCCAGCCTTTGACCGTTTGGCGTTAGGCCGGGAAGAAAAGGAGGCGTTGGCGGCCGAAGGGCGGGCGCAAGCCAAACGGATGAAAGAGCGGTTGGCCACCTTTCAGATTGAATTGCCCGGCGGTTCCTTCGTAGCCGGAATGTCACCGATCATCGATGAACGCGGCCAGGCGGCGGCCATGTTATGCGTCCTTCGCCGCCAAACAGCGGCGGATGGGCTGCAAGCGCGGCTTGCAGAAGCGGAGCGGCGCCTGCAGCTGATTGTCGAACACTCGAGCGATTATGTATTGATTTTTTCACGCCACGGCGAGTTGGTGTACATTCCGCCGTCATGGAAACGAAAAACGAATGAGCGCCACCCGATATCGCGCGAAGATGTGCTGGCGTTTGTCCATCCGGATGACGCGCCGGTCGTGGCGCAAAAACTGGCTGAGCTATACAGTACATACGAGGTGCAAACCGTAGAATTCCGCAAGCGGGGCGAGCAAGGCGAATGGATTTGGGTCGAAGCGCAAGGGAAGGCCATTCTTGACGAGGCGGGAGCGTTGGATTGCGTTATTGTGACCGTGAAAAACATCAGCGAGCGAAAACGGTATGAGGAAAAGCTGCGTCAGCTCGCTTACTTTGATTCACTCACCGGCATCGCCAACCGCAGCTATTTTGAACGGCATATTGATGGGCTGATCACAGGCCGCACACCGTTTGCCCTTTGTTATTTAGATTTTGACAAGTTTAAATGGATCAATGACCATTTTTCCCATCAGGCCGGCGATTACTTTTTGCGCGAGGCGGTCAAGCGCGTCCAGCAAGCGCTCCGTCCCGACGACTTTTTCGCCCGCGTCGGCGGCGATGAGTTTGTCCTGCTGTTGCCGAATGTGACGAAAACGGAGATGACCACATTGGCCGAGCGGCTTGTCAGCTCCTTTCACGAGCCGTTTTATTACGAAAAACAACTCATTCAATCGACGTTATCAGTCGGCATCGCCTTTTTCCCGCAAGACAGCGACCGGATTGAGCAAGTGATGAAATACGCCGATCAAGCGTTGTATGAAGTGAAAGAGCGGGGGCGAAACGGCTATGCCTTTTATCGTCCGACCGAGCACCGGCAGGCCATCATCGAGCAAGACTTGCCGTTTGCCATTATGCGCGGGCAGTTGTATTTATGCTACCAGCCGAAAGTGCGGCTCGCCAAAGGGCGGACGATGGGGGTCGAAGCGTTGCTGCGCTGGCGCCACCCGGTGCTTGGCGACATTCCACCATTCGATTTTATTCCGTTGGCCGAGGAGAGCGGGTTTATTTTTGAAATTACGCTATGGGTGCTCGAACGGGCGTGCCGCCAAGTGAAAGAATGGGAAAGAAAATTTCCCGGCTTGAAGCTGGCCGTCAATTTGTCGCCGTTTCTGCTGAATCGTCCCGAACTTGTCGAGCATGTGAAGCGCATTTTGCGCGAGACCGGGCTCGCGCCTGACCGGCTCATTTTGGAAGTGACGGAAAGCGGGTTGATGGAAAATATTGAGACGGGACGGCACATTTTAATCGAATTGCAGCAGCTCGGCGTGCAGGCGGCGATCGACGACTTTGGCACCGGTTTCTCTTCGCTTGCGTATATTCGCAATTTGCCGGTGTCGCTGTTGAAAATCGACCGCAGTTTTATCCAAGGTATTGTTGAAAACTCAAAAGATGCGACGATCGTCGATACGATCATCCATTTGGCAAAAAGCCTGGATATTGAAGTACTGGCTGAGGGGGTTGAGACCGAGTCGCAAGTCGTCCTTCTTTCACAAATGGCTTGCGATTATGCGCAAGGGTTTTATTTCAGCCGTTCGCTTGAAGCGGAAAAGCTGCAGCAATGGCTTGAAGAACATAGCCGCACCGCCTGCGGGGAATCGCCGGCGTAGCCGATCATTTCCGTTCATTCTTTTCCCCGTTTTGCCGCACACTAACGTTGAGATAGGCAAAGAGGAGGAAAAGAAGATGGAATTTGCGCCAAGAAGTGTCGTGATCGAGGAGTTTATTGATACGCTTGAGCCGATGATGGAAGCGTATGACCTTGACCAAGTCGGCATTTTTGAAGAGCATGGTGAAGGCAACCGCTATTACATCGGCTATACGATTAACAAAGATGATGAAATGATCGTCGTTCATATGCCGTTTGTCCGCAATGAGCGGGGCGAGGTGGCGCTTGAAAAGCAAGAATGGACGGTGCGAAAAGACGGCGATGAGAAAACAGGCTATCGCTCGCTGCAAGAAGCGATGGAGGAAGTCATTCATTAACGACAAGCGGCCCGGGAGGCCGCTTTTTGGCTGACGGAGAGGGAGAGAGGCATGATCCGGGAACTTCAACTAGCAGACAAAAAAACAGCCGCCAAGGTGCTTCATTTGCAACGGCGCGCGTATGCCATCGAGGCGCAGCTCATCGGGAGCACGGCGCTTCCGCCGCTGCGCGACACGGTCGATGCGCTGCAACAATGCGGCGAGCGCTTTTTCGGCTATTGTCAGGGCAAACGGCTCGTGGGGGCGATCGCTTATAAGCGGAACGGCCCGACGCTTCGCCTTTGCCGGCTGATGGTCGACCCGGACTGTTTTCGCCAAGGGATCGCCAGTGCGTTGCTTGCCTTTGTCCTTCAGCAAGAGCCTTCGGCAAGCGGAATGGTTGTAACGACCGGCAGCGGCAACGCGCCCGCCATTCGTTTTTATGAACGCCATGGATTTCATGCGATTGAGCACATCGAAACGTCGGAAGGAATTGAACTAACGAAACTTGTGAAAAAGAACTGGAAAATATGAACAGAGCCGGTGATTTGGTGAGAAGCTCCAAATCCGATGGCTGTGTTGCCCAACGGCATTCAAGCGGGAGATCAAGGATGACAGGAACGAACATGCCGCGTTTCGTTTGCTTGAACCGGCTGTTGAATAATGGATAGGTTGATAGAGGGGAGACATACGGGAGGACATGACAACAACATTGTATTTGACAAGACATGGGGAAACAGAGTGGAATGTGGAAAAGCGGATGCAAGGATGGCAAGACTCGCCGCTCACGGAAAAAGGACGGCAAGACGCCATGCGGCTTGGAAAGCGGCTTGAAGCGGTCGAGTTGGCCGCGATTTATGCGAGCACCAGCGGCCGGGCGTGCGAAACGGCCGAGCTCGTCCGCGGCCGGCGGCCCATTCCGATTTATCAGGACGAACGGTTGCGCGAGATTCATCTTGGTGATTGGGAAGGCAAGACGCATGACGAAATCCGAGAGATGGATCCGCTTGCGTTCGACTATTTTTGGAACGCGCCCCATCGGTACGCCCCCGAGCGCGGCGAGCGGTTTTTCGATGTGCAGCAGCGGGCGCTGGAAGCGGTGCGGCGCATCGTTAGGCGGCACGAAGGAGAAACGGTGTTAATCGTCACTCACGGCGTCGTGCTGAAAGCGCTCGTGGCGGCCTTCAAAGGCGCGCCGCTTGACCAGCTTTGGGCGCCGCCGTATATGTACGGCACGAGCGTGACGATTGTGGAGGCGGATGGGGAGAGGTTTCATGTTGTCGTGGAAGGGGATGTGTCACATACGAAGGAAGTAAGAGAAGTATAAGAATGATCATTAGCTAAAGAAGGATGGGCGATTGACTGTTGCCCATCCTTTTTAGTTTTGAAACATTGTTTTCCAAATTATAAACTAGGCGATAAATCACAGCAATGCTGGATGGATGTCTCCATTGTTTGTAGTGGTGCATTTTTATATGATGATGTTGTCTTTGACTTTAACGAATGGGGAGGCATTATGGAGATTACGGGGTATCATGATCCATGGTTAGTTGCCATTTCTGTCATTATTGCTGTCGTTTCCTCTTACCTATCCTTGAATATTTCTGAAAAAGCCGTTAGCCATGACAAAGAAAAAATTATTTGGGTGTTTATGGGAGCCATAATCACCGGTTTAGGAATTTGGTCTATGCATTTTACAGCCACGCTTGGGTACCGCCTATATTCCCCTATAGCCTATAAAGTGATCCCGACGGTTTTATCGTTTTTGTTGGCCGTGTTATGGTCGTTCCTTGCTCTGTATTTAGTTTGTTGCAGCAGGGGAAAGGCTTGGCGCTTTGTTTTAGGCGGCGTCTTGATGGGGACTGCCATTAGTTCGCTCCATTATGTGGGGATTGCAGGGATGAACACGGGAATGTCTATGCACCATCACCCGTTTTTTGTTTGTCTATCAGTTGTGATTTCCTTTTTCACCTCGTTCTTGGCTTTGTTGATCCTTTTTGTTGCCTGCCGTGCAGAAAATAATTGGCCTTTAAAAAAGATCATCAGTTCCGTTGTCATGGGAGGCGGAATCGCGGCGATGCATTATATCGCAATGAAAGGGACATCGTTTCAACTACCTTATAACGGGGAAATAACGTGGGCGGAATTCGCTTCATCGATTCCGTCTGATGGCTTAGCTTACATTCTCGCTTTGATTACGATTGCGATATTGGTCATGGTCAATGTGATCGCTTCCATCGAACGGCGGGAAGCGCTGCGGCAACAAAAACTTACAGAAGCTCATTATCAATGTCTAGTGGACTACAATCCGCACCTTGTATTGTCTGCTAATCTTGAGGGAGGAATTGTCACCATTAATCCAAAGGCGGCAGAAATATTGCAGGTTCACCGTGACGCGCCGCCGGCCAGCTTGTATGAGCTGCTTTACGAACAAGATTATGAAAAAGTTGAGGAATGTTTGAGAAAGGTGAAAAAGGGTGAGCCTTGCTTTTTATCAGCCCTAGTAAGAACAGCTCAGAAAAAAACGGTAATCATGGAGTTTACGTTTATTCCAATAACAGGGGGAAAAGATGTCATCGGGTTGTTTATGGTCGGAAGAGACGTTACACCACTTGTAAAATATCAAGAGCGTATAAAGAAAACACAACAAGATTTATGGAACACCATTTGCCAACAGCAAGGAATGATTTTTAAGTTTACGAAAAGGGGGGAGCAGTTCGTTCATACGTTATGCGGCGGCGAACTGCTTCATAGTTTAGGGCTTGATCCGAAACAGGTGCTTGGCAAGACATTGCATGATTTTTTGCCGAAGTGCATCGCCGACCAAAAAGAGCGGTATTACCGGCATGTGTGGGAAACAGGGGAAGCGTTGTACTATGAGGGGAACGTAAATGGAATCGACTATTTGACGAGTTTGCGCCCTATAAAAGAGAACGGCCAGGTGATTGAAGTTGTCGGTTCGGCGATCGATATTACGGAAAGGAAAATAATGGAACAAGAGATGCTGCGGGCAAAGGAAGAGGCAGAAAAGGCCAACAAGGCGAAATCCAATTTAATTTCGCGCATGAGCCATGAAATTCGGACGCCATTGAACGGCGTGCTTGGATTCGCCCAATTGCTGGAAATGGACGATTCTTTAAACGGTCAGCAGCGGGAGTTTGTGCAAGAAATAGTAAGCGGTGCCCGCCATTTATTAAATTTAATCAATGAAATGTTAGATCTGGCAAAAATCGAAACAGGAAGGCTGCATTTAACTTATGATGTCGTTCACCCGAACAGCATTATTAAAGAAAGCATTAAATTAATCGAACCGTTAGCTAATAAGAAAAACATTGACATTAAAGACCAATCGGATCCTGATGAGGAAGTGTATGTATATACGGATGCGACAAGAATGAGGCAAGTGCTGTTGAATTTGCTCGACAATGCTATTAAATACAGCCCTAAAGGCAGCACGGTCGTTGTTGAGGGGAAATATAATCATGGCAGCGTGATGATACACGTAAAAGATAACGGGATAGGCATCCCGGACGAAGAAAAAGAAAACATTTTTGAGCCATTTTATCGAGTCAAAGGCACTCGTGTTGACGGCCATGGCATCGGTTTGGCTTTTGTCAAACAAGTTCTTCACCTCTTGGGCGGCACGATTAGGGTGGAAAGCAAGTTGGGGGAAGGGAGCGATTTTTCGTTCAGCCTGCCGGCGATCAATCATTTCCATGGCCGACCGCATTCTCTAGGAGGCGGACAAGTCAACCGGGATCGATTATTGAAGCTCGGGAACAAAAACATTTTATATATTGAAGATAATATAGCCAATCTAAAATTGTTAGAGCATTTGTTGCGGCCATTTCCCAATTTTTTGTTGACGTTTGCCTGCGATGGCAGTGAAGGCTTGCAAAAAGCTGCCAATGGTCAATTTGATCTTATTCTTATCGATCTCAATCTTCCGGATATAAGCGGATATACAGTATTGGAAATGCTGCAAAGGGACGGGCGGACAAAGCATATTCCCATGATCGCACTTAGCGCCAACGCCGTGCCGAAGGAGATTGAAAAGGCTTTAAAAATGGGATTTTCGGACTACATGACAAAACCGTTGGACGTCAACCTGTTTCTCGAAAAATTAGCAACCATATGTGAAGAAAAGCGCTCCCATAGATAAAGGAAGCTTCTGCATTTTTCGACAAAAAAACAATAAATATGTCGTAAAAAGTCAAAAAGATAGCCTGATATGTCCTTTTGGTTGTTGTTGAGGGTTGGATTGATGTCTCACGTGCGCGAATGGAGTTAGACAGACGCATGGAAAAAGATTATATTGAAATCTAAACAAAAGCTATATTAGGTTAATGGTCGTACTCATCCCTCGGTACAATACACGATTAACGACCTATGAAAGGACCGTGAAAGCGTGATCTCAGTCTCTGTTAGAAAACTGATCGACAGGCAACAGTTTGAACACGTTTACCAGCCGCTTTGGGATCTGTTTAACTGGAGCATTTTCGGCTATGAGTCATTGGTACGGGTTAACGGTGTCAATTATGTTGAACGTCTTTTTCAAGCAGCTAGAGAGGAAGGATGTTTATACGAATTCGATCTAGTGTTGTTAGAAAGTTCCATTTCTCAGTTTCCTTTTTTGGAAAAGAAAGGAAGACTACTTTTCGTAAATGTGTATCCGTCCACGGTTTTGCACCATAAGTTCGAGCCGTTTTTAAAAAGGATAATTGAACGCTTCCCGTACGCCAAAAACCGAATCGTATTCGAACTGAATGAAACAAAAGCAGAGGAGGACATATGGGGGGACGACGGGCTAAAAGCAGCGATACAGACGATGAGAGAGTACGGGTTTTACATTGCTATTGATGATGTAGGCAAAGGGGCATCGACCTTGCAAAAAATTATTGAGTTACAGCCGGATTATGTAAAATTGGATCGGTATTTTGCTCAAGGGTTGGCCTCTAATGAAGAAAAACAAAAAATAGTCAGCTTATTGGCGGACTACTGCGGCCGAAAAATGGTGCTCGTTTTAGAGGGGATCGAGAAAGAAGTGGATCTTGCCCAAGCAAAACTGCTGAGAGTCCCGGCTGCGCAAGGGTATCTTTTAGGCAAACCGGGTAAGCTAACATGACAAAGCCCTAACGCCTGAAAACCGGGTCAACGTTGCTTTGGCATCAACGTAATGTCGGGCAGCCGAACGATCGGGCAAATGAATCCACAATGGTTCGACAAGTGTGGGAATGTTTTCAGTGAAAGCGAGAATTGCCGGCAAACCGGAAGATTGAATAAAAGGAGTGTATTTAGGTTGTAAACATTCTAGGCAAAGGGGGAATGTTGATGGAACAGACGGTCATTTCAAAAGGAAAAAACATCAATGAGGCAATTCATGCCGGCCTAGCGATGTTGCAAAGCAATCGTGAAGAAGTGCAGATTGAAATTATTCAACAAGAGACAAAAGGGATTTGGCGCATCGGTTCGAGACCGGCCGTTGTAAAGATAATGAAGGTAGAAAAGAAAGCAGAGGCGCCTGACATAGTCGGGGAAGAAAAAAACTCCCCAGCAGATAACGACAAAAAAACAGAGTCAAAAGCAACAGAGAACTGTACAAATGGAAAAGTATGGGTGAAGGAAGGGCGGATTTTTTATCGTTTGTCGCCGCTATGCTATCCGACGATTACTGTAGGGCATGGCGTTCTCCTTTTAAAAAATGGTCAGCCTGTGACTGGGACGACAGTCATAACGGAAGGGGATCGACTGGAAATACAAACACTTGAGGAGACGGTTGAAACGAAATGGGATATTATTGTCGATGAAGACAAGATGCACGCTATCTTGCGCATAGAGCCAGGGATAACAAAACGTTTTGAACTTAAAGATATCGATCCTGATTATCATATTGAGTTAAAAGCCCAGCAGCATATTGAAGTGCGCAACAGCCTCGGATATAATCAGATTTTGCAAAAGCTAAAATCGTTAAATGTTGTCCAAGGGTTTGATTTTATTGCGATGGCCGAGGCAGCTAAAGCAACAAAACCGGGAGATTTCGTCATTGCGAGAGGGATGAAGCCGCGGGAAGGAAAAAACGGCTGGGTGGAGCCAACGGTCAATATAGGCCATCAGCAGGCAAGACCGAGACTGCGTGAAGACGGTACCGTCGATTTCCGCGAAGTAAACCGTATTCCTTCTGTTCACCTCGGACAAGTCATCGCGGTCGTTCACCCTCCGATTCCAGGTGTTCCTGGCATGACCATAACGAACGAGCCGATTCTGCCTAAACCTGTCCATCCGGTGACGGTCCATTTAGGAAAAGGGGTCACAGCAATTGAAAACGGGACGAAAATCATGGCGTTAGCTAATGGGCGGCCGGTGTTCCAACAACAAGGGATGGATGTGTATATATGGATAGTGGACAAGCTTACTCATCAAGGCAATGTCGATTTAAGTTCCGGCAATATCCGGTTTCATGGTGACGTCGATATTACCGGCAGCGTGGAAGACGGAATGAACGTTGAGGCAGAGGGCAATGTGACGGTGTTTCAAAATGTCAACCGGGCGACGGTTACGTCAAAACAAGCCGTCTTTATTAGGCAAAATGTCATTGGAAGCGTCATTTCGGCAGGGGAAGGCCGTATGCTCGTTTCTGAGCTTGCACATTTATTAAGCTCGGTTGAAGAATACATTGAAAGAATGATTTCTTCCATAAAACAACTAATCAATTCTCCGGCATTTAAAAGGACAAATTGGAAACAAAACGGGTTACTCCCGCTAATAAAGCTGTTAATGGACTATAAATTCCGTCCTTTGTCATCAATAGGACAAAAGTATATCGAAGCGGTGAAAAAGGGCGGCCATTCGCAGCTCGAGCCAGTTTGGCTCGATTTAGCTGAGCGGCTTCAACTTTGTTTTTTCTCAAGTATTCCGAACGAACTCCATTCCCTTGAACGGTTCACCAAGCTGCTTGAAGACATTAAGGCAACGACGAAACAACATATGAATGGAAATGGTGAGCACAGTTATGTCGAGATGGCCTACGCGTTGAATAGTACGATCTACTGCAGCGGCGATATAACCGTTTTTGGCCAAGGGTGTTATAACTGTACCATTCATTCCGGCGGTTTTCTAAACGTAAAAGGAGTTATGCGCGGCGGCCGCGCCTTGGCCCGAAAAGGGGCGTTTATTCAAGAGGCTGGTTCGGCTTCCGGGGTCGTTACACACATTGCCGTGCCCCAAGGCCAAACGGTGAGGTTTGGTGTGGTTAAAGAGGGGACAGTAGTTCAAATCGGTAAAACATCTTACACGTTCCAAGAGGGGCACCGTCAAATTGAAGTGTCGCTAGATGAAAATGGACAAATTATGTTGACTTAAAAAACCGGGGGATATAATGTGTTTATATGAGTCGACGAAAAATGGGCAGATGTAGAAGAGCGTTTAAAAGCGAACTTAAATATAAGACAATAGAAGCGCCTAAAGCGGTGTATCAGGAAATCGAGTGTTTTCATATAGGCTTTTCAATTTATTCACTGTCCCTTTTGTTGATTCAACAAAATTGGATTGTCTGTTCTTTTCATCGATGCCTGCAAAAGAGAAAGAAAAACAGGCGATGGTTTTCAGAACTAGATCGGAAGAGAATGAAGTATTTCGCATTGCTCAACTGGAAGAAATGTTAGAAGCCAATGTTCTGCCAACCAAGGGAGGGGGTTCATTCAAAATAGGGGATTAGAAAGAAGGTAAGGAAACAATGGAAGATTTAAAAATTGTGATTGCTGATGATGATGCGTCTTCCAGAACGATTTTGCGGCATTTTATTTGCCAGTTTCCCCATTACCATGTTGTGGCTGAGACGGCGAGCGGGGAGGAACTTTTGCGGCTCGTGCTTCAAGAACAGCCGGATATTGTGTTGGTCGATATCAGTATGCCCGGGCTCGATGGCATGGAGGCAGTAAAAATATGCAAACAGCTTTTGCCCTCTGTTCAAGTGATTTTTATTACCGGATATGATGAATTTGCCGTAGAGGCTTTTGAAGTGTCTGCTACGGACTATATCGTGAAACCGATTGAGCGGACGCGTCTCTTTTATGCGCTCGAAAAAGCCCGCAAACTGATTGATATGGCCAAGCAATGTGCTGCGCCAGCGAAGCAGCCAAACAAAAGGCTTGGAATCCGGTCGAAAAACGCTATTGTTTTGTTGCCGATGGAGGATATTTTATTCGTGGAAAAGGAAAGCAGAAAAACCGTGATTCATACGGTAAATGAGCAATATGAGACAACGGAGACGCTGAACGAAATCGAAAAGGAGCTGGATGATGATTTTTTTAAAACTCATCGTTCCTATATCATTAACTTAAAAAAGGTAGTGAAAATTACACAAGTTGGCGAAACGTATTTAGCCCACTTTCTTAATAGCGAAAAAGTGGCGTATATTTCGAAGCTGAAATTTCATGAAGTGCAGAGGAAAATCTTTGATATGAATAGGTAGGCGGTCTTTTTTGGTGAGAAACAAGGGCTTGTAGAAGACCGCTTAAAACAGCAGTGAATGGAAAGGAAATTTTTATTTACTATCGGGGGTTCACATGGAACAGGACGAGAGGTCGTTGATCGAGCAGCATTTCAGCATGCTACGGGAGATTTTCGACGCTATAGACGATATGATTTTTGTTGCGAAATCCGACGGTTGCAGCTTTCGCTATATATGGGCCAATAAGGCAGCTTGTCGCGCCATCGGAATGGACAATGTCGCCGGTAAACGGTTTGAAGATGTTTTGTCTCCGGAACGGGCAGCCAAAATAAAGGATAACTACAAACAGGCTGCCCAAATGAAAACAACGATTACTTATGAAGATGAAATGGAAACGTCCAATGGATGGAAACATTATGAAACCGTTCTTACTCCGCTTAATGGGGAGGGCGATCGGCATCGATGGTTTGTCGCTGTTGTTCGTGACGTTACAGAACGAAAGGTGAAGGAGCGGGAACTTCAAAAGATGAAGGAGCAGCTGGAAGCGAGCAAGGAGCGTTACAAAACGTTTCTTGAACATTTGCCGGGGGGAGTGCTAGTATTTAACCAAGAGGGAATGGTTATTTACGCAAACATCGGCGCTGTGCAGCTGCTCGGGGTGAAACGAAAAAGCGATATTGTAGGCATTCCAATATGGGCGATCTGCCAAGGCTTAAACAAAACAGTATGGAAAAGAGCTTTGAATGGCCAACTCTCTTTTATTGAGAAAGTGGACACATTTGATGGCAGGACGATTTATGTAAGGTTGTCGCTTTCGTATATCGAATACGACGGAAATCCGGCCATTCAAGGGATTATGCTTGATGTGACAGAACGGATTCATTACGAAAACAAGCTAAAGTATTTAGCATTCCATGATTCATTAACCGGCTTTCCAAATCGGAGATTGTTTCTCGATCTCGTGCGACAGTCAATCGAGGAGGCGAAACGGAAGAATAGACGGCTGGCTGTCATGTATATAGATATGGACCGCTTCAAGGAAGTGAATGATACGTTCGGCCATGATGTAGGGGATCAGCTGCTGAAGTTATTCGCCCAAAGGGTGAAGGACAATATTGGGGCGAATGCCATCCCATGCAGAATTGGAGGAGACGAATTCCTAGTATTAGTAAAAGATGTAGCGAATGATGCGGAGATCGAGAAAACAGCCCATAAACTGCAGCAAAGCATGCAACCCCCTTTCCTTGTCAACGGACATAAAATCGTTGCGACCATTAGCATAGGAATCGCTGTTTACCCGTCGGACGGAAACTCTTCGAAAGAATTGATCCGCCATGCTGACTACGCCCTTTATGAGGCAAAGAGTGTACGCAACAGCTATCAATTTTACAGCCAAAATGTCAGAAAAGCCGCCAAATAGGCGGCTATTGTGCCGGCAGGCGTTTATTTCCTAATTTGCTAGGATGGTTTTTCGTTTTGCTGCACACAATCTTTATAAATGGAGGATGTCCCAAAACGAGAGGGACATCCTTTTTTATCTTTGAAGGTGCTTCATTTGCTGAACAGCGCCCATCTTAAAACAACGCATAGGCGAGAGGATTAGGAAGGGCAGTCTGTTGTTGCATGAATCCCGGGAGAGGAGTCAAATAAGCCCCAACCATCTCGCCAGCTGCGCGGTCGTAAAGGTGACCGCAATGGCGATCGCTGTCGGCAAGGCAAAGGCGACAAACGTCCATTTCGCGCTTTTTGTTTCTTTATAAATGTTGACGAGCGTCGTGCCGCACGGATAGTGAAGCAAGGAAAACAGCATCATATTGAGGGCGGTGAGCCACGTCCAGCCGTGGTCAAGGAAGATTTGCGTAAGCGAATGAAGATCATCGACTTCCGTCAGCGCCCCTGCTGATAAATATCCCATCAACAAAACCGGCACGACAATTTCATTGGCCGGCAGTCCTAAGATGAACGCCGTCAAAATATAGCCATCCAAGCCCAGCGCTTTTGCGAATGGATCGAGCCAGCCGGCGAAAGCGGCTAGTGCGGTCGTATCGCCGAGATGGATATTGCCGAGAATCCACGTGATCACGCCGGCTGGCGCCGCGACCGTGACCGCTCGTTTCAGCACATAAAGCGATTTGTCGAGGGTGGCCCGGATGATCGTTTCGACGATTTTTGGGCGCCGGTATGGCGGCAGCTCCAGCGTGTAATGGGTCGGGATTCCGCGCAAGGCTGTCTTCGATAATATCCATGAAACGGCCAACGTGACGACGATGCCAAACAGCACGATGGCGACGACAACCCCGGCGGTGACGAACGTGTTCCATCCGCCTGTATAGCCGGCCGCCATAAATAAGGATGAAAGCAAGATCAATGTCGGCCAGCGCCCGTTGCACGGAACGAAGTTGTTCGTCAAAATGGCGAGCATCCGCTCGCGCGGCGATTCGATAATGCGTGTTGATATAATGGCCGCCGCGTTGCAGCCGAAGCCCATCGCCATCGTCAACGACTGTTTGCCGTGTGCGCCCGCCTTTTTAAACAGCCGATCCATATTAAAGGCGACGCGCGGCAAGTAGCCATAATTCTCAAGAAGCGCAAACACCGGAAAGAAAATCGCCATCGGCGGCAACATCACGCTGACGACCCAGGCGGTGCCGCGATACAGGCCAAGTATGAGAAGACCGTGCAGCCAATCGGGGGCGTGAACCGCTTGAAAGGCCATGGTGAGATACGTTTCAATCGTTCCGAACAAGCGGGCGAGCGAATCGGAAAATACGTTGGCGCCGGCGATGGTCACGTACAGAACAGCGGCGAGCAGCGCCAGCATAATCGGAAATCCCCACCGCCTTGACGTGACGATCCGGTCAATTTGTTCCGTTCGATTCCGTTTTCCGCTCTTCGCATCGGTGACACATTCCCGGCAAAGCGCGGCTGATGTTTGGAAGATCGAAGTAACGATTTGTTCGCGCGTATCGGCCGGTGCGAATGATTTCGCCTCTTCCATCAATTGGTCAAACCGATTTGACGGATCCGCAACAAGCATATGCGTTTCCCTCCTTGGCCAATGGTCGCGGCGGCTGTTTCAGCGCTTGAAGCAACGAGGCATCACCGTCAAGGAGACGAAGAGCGATCCAACGGGCCGGATACGTGTCCCCCACCATGTCTGTCACGAATGGAAGAAGTCGGGCGATGCCTTGTTCGATTTCCGGGCTGTACCGGATGGAAAGCGGGGTGGTGCTGATGCGGCCCTGGGCCATCGCCTCCACCGCATCGAGCAGCGCATCGATGCCTTCCCGGTTGCGGGCCGATACTGGCACGACCGGCACGCCGAGTTTGGCGGCTAATTTTTCAGTGTGGATATGAATACCGTTCTTTTTCGCTTCGTCGATCAAATTGACCGCAATCACAACGCGGTTCGTCATTTCCAATACTTGAAGCGCCAGATTCAAGTTGCGTTCTAATGCTGTTGCGTCGACGACTACAACCGTGATGTCGGGCCGTTCAAACAGAAGAAAGTCGCGCGCCACTTCTTCGTCGGCAGAGTTGGAATAAAGCGAGTACGTCCCCGGCAAGTCGACGAGGCGGTATGTGGCGCCGCGGTAAGTGAACTCCCCCTCAGCACGGGTGACCGTTTTTCCCGGCCAGTTGCCGGTATGTTGGCGCAAGCCTGTCAAGACGTTGAACAACGTGCTTTTGCCGGTGTTCGGGTTTCCCATTAAGGCCATCGTATACGTCATCTCAGCCATGGTGGATCTTCTCCCCGTAAATATTGTCACTTTCTTCTTTTCGTAATGCGACCGTCGTTCCACAAACGTGATAGGCGGTCGGATCGCCAAGCGGGCTTTTCTGCCCGATTTCGACTTCTCCTCCTGGTACAAATCCTAAATCGAGCAAGCGCCTTTTCAGTATAGGATCGGGAACAGCGAGTTTTACGATGCGAAACCGGTCTCCCGGCCTCATGTCTGAGAGACGGCAATCATTTCCTTGAACCATAAGATTTGCCCTCCTATTAATATTTTTGATAAAGGACATTTTTTTTACCTAGACCAACTTTTGTGTTTATCATATTCCCGTTTCCCGGTTTTGTCAACAAATTTGTTTCGAAAATGCGCGCACGCTCAGCGGTCATGTTTATGCCAGGGGAAGGACAAAACGTTGCCCATGGATCTTTTTCGATCCATCTGTCGGTGAAACGTATATTCAAAATTATTTGAAATAATGTTATGATATAAATAGTCTGAATAAAATAGCGGCAGAAAGGCGGTGACGGCGTCTCGTGACGCACGGTAAAATGAAAGCGATTACGGAAGGAACGATCCTTTGGCAACCGACGGATGAACAAGTGAAACACGCAAATATTCAACGCTACATGGATTGGCTGAAAGAAAAAAAAGGGTTGTCGTTCGCCTCGTACCGTCAGTTGTGGACATGGTCGGTCGAACAGCTTGAGCAGTTTTGGGAAACGGTGTGGGAATATAGCGGCGTGCAGGCGGCGACGCCGTACGAATGTGTGCTGCGGGAGCGGAAAATGCCGGGGGCGGAGTGGTTCCCGGGGGCGACGCTCAACTATGTAAGCCACATTTTCCGGCATGCACGCACCGACCGCCCGGCCATCATCTTTCGCTCGGAGCGCGTGCCGTACCGGGAAGTGTCATGGCAGGAGCTCGCCGAAAAAACGGCGGCGATCGCCCGGGCGCTGCGGGAAATGGGAGTAAAGCGCGGCGACCGCGTTGTCGCTTACATGCCGAACATTCCGGAGACGGTGATGGCCTTTTTGGCGTGCGCGTCTATCGGCGCCATTTGGTCAAGCTGCTCACCGGACTTTGGCGCCGGCAGCGTCATTGACCGTTTTGTGCAGATCGAGCCGACGGTCTTGTTTGCGGTTGACGGCTGCCAATACAATGGCAAAGAATTTGACAAAATGCCGGTTGTCTCTGAATTGCGTGCTAAATTGCCGTCGTTAAAAAAGACGGTGCTATTCCCGTATTGGCGCGGACAGATGGAAGCGCCGGATGACGATGTCGTGCTGTGGGACGATGTCGTGGCGGACAAGACGGAGCTCGTGTATGAGGACGTTCCATTTCACCACCCGCTTTGGATTTTGTATTCTTCGGGAACGACCGGTTTGCCAAAGCCAATCGTCCAAGGGCATGGCGGCATTTTGCTTGAGCATTTGAAAGCGCTGGCCATCTCGGAAAATTTGTCGAAAGACAGCACGTTTTTCTGGTTCACGACAACAGGCTGGATGATGTGGAACTTTCTCGTCGGCGGCCTGCTGGCCGGGTCGACCATCGTGCTTTATGACGGCAGCCCGACCTACCCGGATGGCAGCGTCTTATGGGATCTGGCGGAAAAAGCGGGCATCACTCATTTCGGCACGAGCGCGGCGTTTATTAACGTCTGCATGAAGCTCGGCCTCAAACCGAAAGAGCAACATGATCTATCGAAGCTCCAAGCTTTGCTCTCGACCGGCTCGCCGCTGACGGTTGAAGGATTTGCCTGGGTGTATGAAAACGTGAAGGAAGATATTTGCCTCGCATCGTGCAGCGGCGGGACGGATGTGTGTACGGCGTTTGTCGTCGGTTCGCCGATTTTGCCCGTCCGTGCCGGCGTTCTCTCGTGCCGCGCGTTAGGGGCTGATGTGCAGGCGTTTGATGAAAACGGCCGGCCGCTTGTGAATGAAGTCGGCGAGCTTGTCATTACGAAGCCGATGCCGTCGATGCCGCTCTTTTTCTGGAACGACCCGGACGGCGAGCGATACCGGAACAGTTATTTTGATACGTATCCCGGCATTTGGAAGCACGGCGACTGGATCAAAATTGATGAGCAAGGCGGCTGCGTCATTTACGGCCGTTCCGACTCGACGATCAACCGCGCCGGCGTCCGCATGGGCACGAGCGAAATTTACCGCGCCGTCGAAGCGGTTGACGGGGTGTTGGAGAGCCTTGTTGTCGACTTGGAAATGATGGGCAAGCAATCGTTCATGCCGCTCTTTGTCGTTCTCAAGCCGGGCGCGGTGCTCGATGACGAACTGAAAGACCACATTCGCCAATCGATTCGGCAGCACGTTTCGCCGCGGTTTATTCCAGATGAAATTTACGAAGTGAAGGAAATTCCGAAAACGTTAAACGGAAAGAAAATGGAAATCCCGATTCGCAAGCTGCTCTTAGGCTTCCCGCTCGAAAAAGCCGTCAACCCCGGCTCGATGGCGAATCCGGAGGCGCTTGACTTTTTCCTCGAGCTGGCGAAGGCGTTGGCGGCAAAGACGCAGATGAATTAATATTGTTTTCTTGTCCGAATGAAGGGGTTGTTGTTAAGCGTGTTGCTTAATAACAACCTTTCTATGTCTAAAACACAACCTAGCCTATGATTTAGAGAGAAGAGCAGTTGGCGTGGCTCGAACACCTTTTTGAGGGAATAAAAACATGATGCATCAATTATAGTGGGGGGAGCACTATGGACGAAAGCAAGCGGCAAAAGCTGATGAAAAAAATTGAAAATCATTTGCGGGCGACAGCGCGGAAACTTGTGAAGTTTAATACGGAGGGGGAAGCGCTGCAATACTTAGTGAATTCATTCCGGACGGAGCTGGAATGTGATTTGATCGCCATCGTGTTAAAGGAAGGGAATGACGTCGTTCCGACATTGTATCAAGGCGATTTCCGCCGTGGGATTTCCCATCCGCCGATCGCGATAGCCAGCTGCTTGCCGAGGTTGTTTGAAGGGAGTACGACGTTTCAAGAGGTGGATGAAGAGTGCTCATGCCTATTGATTGACTTATTGAGAAGAAATGGCATAAAAACATGGTTCAGTGTTCCGATTAAAGATGAAGAAAACGAATACGGCATTTGTATGATCGGTTTTCGGCGCCACGTTTCGCTGCTGGCCGAGGCGAGGCAACTGTTTGACGATTTTGGCGAAGATGTCGCACTGGCCATTACGGTCGCTCGGAAAAAGGAAACGCAGCGGCGAAAAATGGTCGGTCTCGAGTGGCTTGCTCAACACTTTTCGCTCGATACGCCGCTTGAGCAGTTTGTCGAAAAAATCGTTGAACGGGCGGGCAAGGGGACGAATGCGGGCGGTGCCTACATGTATTTATACCGGGAAGAGGACAACAGCTTCGTTGTTCATCCGCCTTTATACGGCAAAGTAGCTAGCCCAAAACAAGTGATGATGAAAAATAACTATCGGGTCAGCGATTATTTCCCCTTCTTGGAGAGACCAGGCGGGGATGAGTTAACGGTGCCGCTTGTTGTCAACTTCAAAACGATCGGCGTCTTGCACGTCGAACAGAAAAACGAAGGGACATTTACAAAGGAAGATGCCGAGATCTTGGACATGCTGGCGAACTACGTGGCCGTGATGCTGGAAAATGTTCGGCTGTACCAGCAGGAGCGGGATCATACCCACCGCCTCCGCCTTTTGCTTCAATATCAACAAAAGTTGATGAAAGAGACGATCCGGCATGAAGGTTTTCACGGCATTGTGAAAACGTTAAGCCAAATGTTTACTAAGGCTGTCGTTGTATTTGACCGCTTCATGCGGCCGATCGCGCATGAACGAAAAGGGCTGAACGGGCAACAGCTACAACAGATTGCGAAGCAGGCATTCAATCAAGTGCCAGGGCAAAGCCGTATGGGTGGGCATATCCAGCTCGACGGATTATCAGATTTGTCGATTGTAGTTTGGCTGATCCATCATGGCGGAGATGCGGTCGGTTATTTGGCGATTGAAGCATTGCCAAACGAAATGGATGATTTTTTTCTCCTCGGGGTGGAGTTGGCCCGCAATATTTTTGCAATTCAATTTATGAAACAAAAGCTTGTGTTTGAGACGAAAGAACAGCTGAAAGACAGTTTTTTGCATAAGTTGTTGGCTGCGGAAATCGAAGATGAAGGGAGCATCATCCAGTACGCCAACGTCTTTCAATGGAACATTTTTGAAGAACATCGGCTTGCTGTGTTGCACTTGCAGTCGGATGAACTGAATGAGAGGGATGATTTTGTTAAACAAAATGCGGAGAAGACGGCGCTTTGGAACCAACTGAAAGGCCGGATCGCCGCCGAGGACTCCGGGGTGTTGTGCGGAACTGTCGAGAATCAATATATTTTGATCGCCCCAGCGGCAAGAGAAAAAAAGAATCCGGAAAAATATTGGAGCGAATGGCAGCAGCGGATCAGCCGTTGGATCAAGGAAGAAAAAGCGTCGTATCGAGCCTTTTTCGGGATCGGGGGAAAGACCGCATCGATTGGCAATTATTATGTTTCCTACCGGCAGGCGGTGCAGGCGCTGCAAGTGATGATCCGCAATTTTCCCGGAAAGAGTGTAGCGTTTTTTGACGAGCTCGGAGCGTATACGGTATTGCACCATTTAAAAGAAACCGAAGCCGCGGGACTGTTTGTCGACAAATACCTTGGCCCGCTGCTCCGGCATTGTTCAGGGCGGAATGCGGACTGGCTGCAAACAGTGCGTGTCTTCCTTGAATGCAACGGTCATGTAACAGAAACGGCGGAAAGACTGTACATTCATCGCAGCACCCTTCAATACCGGCTTGAAAAAATTGAAGACATGCTCGGTTTTTCTTTGCAAGATGCAGAGCAACGGTTCAACTTGATGATGGCATGGAAATTATATGACCTGTATGGCTTGTCTTCCTTCAAAATGCCGAAAAAATGAGTGTGTTTTCCTGCATAATGCAGGTATTTTTTTATTTTCATCTTCTTTATAATTAGTAACAAAAGTACAACAATACCGAAAATTAAAAAAATATAAGGAGGACTTGCCAAATGGTCACAACGATCGGAGTCGTAGGAGCCGGCACAATGGGAAGCGGCATCGCCAATTTAGCTGCCTTATCAGGATTTTCTGTCATGTTAGTCGATCTCGACGAGCAGGCGCTGCCAAAAGCGCGCTCGCGAATGGAAGCGTTTATGGACAAAAGCGTCGCCAAAGGAAAAATGACGGCCGAGCAAAAACATGAAGCGCTAGAAAGAGTGAGAACATCGACCAACTTGCATGACATGAAGCAGGCCGATATCGTCATTGAAGCCGTCATCGAAAACATGAAGGTGAAAAAAGAGGTCTTTTCTCAGTTGGACAACATTGCACCGGAACACGCCATTTTAGCCACGAATACGTCATCAATGTCCATCACAGAAATCGCTTCTGCCACCAACCGTCCAAGCCAAGTCGTCGGCATGCATTTTTTCAATCCCCCACAACTCATGAAACTTGTTGAAGTCGTACGCGGATACAAGACGAGCGATGAAACGGTTGAGCGGACGAAAGAACTCGCCCGGAAACTGAATAAAGAGCCGGTGGAAGTGAAAAAAGATTCCCCGGGGTTCATTGTCAACCGCATTATGATTCCGCAATTCATCGAGGCGATCCGTCTTGTCGAAGAAGGAGTCGCTTCCATGGAAGATATCGACAAAGCGGTGACGCTTGGGTTGAACTACCCGATGGGGCCGTTCACACTGCAAGATTTCGCCGGAGTTGATATCGGTTTGCACGTGATGGACTATTTTTACCAAGAGTTTAAGGATGACCGGTTTGCCGCTCCTTTGTTGTTGAGACAGCTTGTCCGGGCGGGAAGGCTCGGCCGAAAAACGGGAGCGGGGTTCTATGATTATGACGACGAACGGTAAGTGAAGCGGCGGCGCTTGCCGCTGTTTCAGATGAATGTGTGGGCGCGTCGCTTTCACTATGACGAGAATCATCTTGCCATATAGGGGAGGAATGAACCGTGAACTACGAATTTTTGCAATATGAAATCGACCATCGGACAGCCGTTGTGTATATCGACCGTCCGCCGCTCAATCCGTTGAATACGAAAGTGTTTCGTGAGCTGGCGGCGCTCATCGACGAACTGGACGCCAATTCACAAGTCGGGGCGATCATCATTACCGGAACAGGGGAAAAAGCGTTTGTCGCCGGAGCGGATATCCATGAAATGATGAATCTCGACTTGGCCGGCATGATGGAAATGAACAAAATTTCGCGGGCGACGTTCTCCAAGATTGAAAGCGCCTCCAAACCGGTGATCGCGGCTGTAAACGGATTGGCGCTCGGCGGGGGATGCGAATTGGCGCTTGCGTGCGATTTGCGCATTTGTTCCGAGAATGCGAAGTTTGCGTTTCCGGAAGTCAATCTCGGCATTATCCCAGGCGGCGGCGGGACACAGCGGCTGCCGCGCATCGTCGGTCAAGGAGTGGCAAAAGAATTGCTTTATTTCGGTGAAATGATCGATGCCAAGCGGGCGCTTGCCATTCATTTAGTAAATAAAGTCGTTCCAGCTGACGAACTTTTGCCAACGGCGAAAGAATGGGCTGAAAAATTGGCGCAAAAACCGGCCATTGCCATGCGCATGCTCAAAGAAGCGGTCAACACGGGGGCCAATGTGGACTTGCAGTCAGGGCTGATCGTGGAAACGGCTTGCTTCGGGAACGCGTTTGCGACCGAAGACCGGAAAGAAGGAATGCGGGCGTTTGCCGAAAAGCGGAAGCCAGTGTTTGTCGGCAAGTAATGTTTCAGTTCACGAGGCGCAGCCAACATCACTGTACGATCTATTCAGTCATCAACCGCCCGAGTGTCTAAGTGAAGAAAAGTAATTCGAAAACTAAGAAAGGGTGTTGCAGATGACGGAAAAAATCCCCGCTGTACATGAGGTGTTGATTCGTTCTTTTCAACAAGTTCCTGAGAGCAAAGAAGTCGCTTTTGATGGTTATCGGCGCATGACGTACAAGGAATTGGTCGACCATGTCGAATCTATGGCCGCTACTCTGGCGTCGTTAGGGATCCAAAAAGGAGACCGAGTGATCGTTTGTTTGCCGAATTGGAATGAATTTTTGGTCATTTACTTCAGCCTCGCCCGCCTTGGCGCCATTCTTGTTCCGTGCAATCCACGCTATGGTGAAGAGGAACTGATGTATATACTGGAAAACTCCAAAGCGACAGCCGCTTTTCTTATGGGAGAGTTCGGACATATCGATCTGTTTGCGTCACATACTGGTGCAGGCAGTTCACTAAATCATATTTTTACCGTGCGATTCCAACAAAAAGGGTGCTACTCGTTTGAGGACTTAATCGAATTAGGAAAACGTTTGCCTGCTGCTCCGCCAGTCGCCGTGGATGCCGGGGAAGATGTGTTTTCCATTTTGTATACGTCGGGTACAACCGGGAAGCCAAAAGGGGTCATGTTAACGCATCAAAATGTTATTTATGCAGCAAAACAGGCAGTGGAAACGATGAACTGCACAGTGAACGACGTGTTTCTTGTTGCCGTACCAGTTTTTCATGTGTTCGGAATGGTTCCGTCAATATTGTCCGCCGTATGGGTCGGGGCGCGCCTTGTCTTGATGGAACGGTATAAGGCGGAGGAAGCGCTGCAGCTGATCGAACAAGAAAAGGTCACAATTCACCATGGCGTCCCGACGATGTTTATTTTGGAGCTGAACCATCCGAACTTTAGCCGGTACCAGTTGTCCTCGCTGCGCACGGGCATTATCGCCGCCGCCCCTTGCCCTGAGGAAGTCGTAAGGAAAATTCGTACGCAAATGGGCTGCGATGTTGTCATTTCATACGGATTGACCGAGACATCCTCCGTTGTTACGATTACAAGTTTTGATGACAGCGACTCTGTTCGCTCGGAAACAGTCGGAAAGGCGGCGCCAGGTGCACAAGTGAAAGTCGTTGATGATCATCGGAAAGAAGTGAACATCGGGGAAGTAGGGGAGTTGGCTTGCAAAAGTCCGGGAGTGATGAAAGGATATTACGGAATGCCGGAAAAAACACAAGAAGTGATCGACGAGGAAGGATGGTTTTATACCGGTGATTTAGCGACAATCGATGAAAACGGATATGTGCGGATTGTCGGGCGGAAGAAAGAAATGATTATTCGTGGCGGCTACAACATTTATCCACGGGGAATCGAGGAAATTTTCTACAAACACCCAAGCGTGATGGAAGTGGCGATCATTGGGCTGCCGGATACTGTTTTAGGAGAAATATCTTGCGCTGTCATTAAGCTGAGGCCGCATTGCATGGAAGACGAAGAGTCGATGAAGGCGTATATTACAGGCAAAGTCGCTGATTACAAAGTGCCCGATCGCATCATGTTTGTCGAAGAGTTGCCTGTCACACCGAGCGGAAAAATTAAAAAAGTAGCCCTTCGCGAAATGATGGAGGAACGGTTAAAATCAACGCTTCGTTAGATCAAGTTTTTCAATGATCGGTAAGTATAGACGGAAGGACGAAACAAGGGGGCGGTTGACTGTGGCAAGGATAAAAGAATATAAAGGTGGGCGTTTCATCCATGAACATGTCGCCGCTAAGGACGTGTTTACTCCGGAGGACTTTACTCCTGAACATCGTATGCTGGCGGATATGACGGAAAAGTTTATCATGAAGGAAGTCATGCCCGCCTTAGAAAACATTGAGGCACAACAGTTTGACGAAGCCGTCCGTTTATTGAAGAAAGCGGGTGAGCTCGGGTTATTGGGGGCCGATATCCCCGAGCGGTATGGCGGACAGCATTTGGATAAGATCAGTTCATGCATCATCAGTGAAAAGGTGGCCTTAGGCCGGTCATTTGCCGTGACGTTCAGCGGGCAAGTAGGAATCGGATCGTTGCCCATTGTCTTTTTTGGCACAGAGGAGCAAAAGGAAGCTTATTTGCCGCATGTTGTGACCGGTGACAAAATCGGCGCCTATGCGTTAACGGAACCAACTTCCGGCACAGATGCGCTGGCCGCGAAAACATCGGCGCGCCTATCTGAGTGTGGGCGGTATTACATTTTGAACGGTGAAAAACAGTGGATTACGAACTCGGCGTTTGCGGATTTCTTTATCGTTTTTGCCAAAGTAGACGGACAGCAGTTCACGGCGTTTATCGTTGATAAAGACTATGAAGGGGTATCCG
Source organism: Geobacillus sp. BK01 (assembly GCF_052220245.1). Taxonomy (NCBI): domain Bacteria; kingdom Bacillati; phylum Bacillota; class Bacilli; order Caryophanales; family Anoxybacillaceae; genus Geobacillus; species Geobacillus sp. BK01. The sequence continues at coordinate 104,626 of NZ_JBQPTH010000006.1, read as the reverse complement.
TTGGACCGGAAGAGAAAAAGATGGGGTTAAAAGGTTCCTCAACTCGTTCTTTGATTCTTGACGACGTAAAAGTCCCGGTGTCCAATGTGTTAGGGGAAATCGGAAAAGGACATGTCATTGCGTTTAATATTTTAAACATCGGCCGCCATAAGCTTGCGGCCGCCGCTTTAGGAATGGCCAAGCGGGCGCTCGAATTATCGGTGAAATACGCCAAGGAACGAAAGCAGTTCGGCCGTTCGTTGGCCGAATTCGGTCTCATTCAAACGAAAATCGCCGATATGGCGATCAAGACATATGTGAACGAAAGCATGATTTACCGCACGGCGGGCGCCCTTGAACAAGGGTGGAGGACAGGAAACGACTGCATCGCTCAAACGATTGCTGATTACGCGGTGGAATGTTCGATTAACAAAGTATTCTCGACCGAAGTGCTTGATTTTGTTGTTGATGAAGCGGTGCAAATCCATGGCGGATACGGCTATATGGCCGAGTATGAGGTTGAAACGCTTTATCGTGATGCGCGAATTTATCGCATTTTTGAGGGAACGAATGAAATCAACCGAATTGTCATCGCTTCAACATTGTTGCGAAATCGCTTCTCTCCACCTAAAGAGGAATGCATTCAAGGGGAACAAGTTGTCGAGTTGACCGACAAAGCCAAGCAGCTTCATGATATGAAGTCGTTGTTTTGGGCGATGGCTGATGCGATCCAAAAACGGTATGCCGGGCACGAAGTGGCACAGGAGCTTCTAGCCTATTTAGCGGATATGGCCATACAAATTTACGCGATGGAAAGCGCTTTGTTAAGGGCAGAAAAAGCGATAGCGAAAAACGGTGTCAACATGGAAGAACAAAAGAAAAACTATGTGCAAGTATACATTCAAGAGACAGTTCAGCAACTGCTTGGCCGTTCGTTGAACGTTGCCCTGTATTTGCAAGACGAACGACTCGCAAAACGGGTTTCACAAGGTATAGAGGCAGTTATGCAGGAACCGCTGGCAGATGTGATTACGCTAAAGCGCCGCATTGCTGAAAAAGTGATTCAACACGAAACGTATGTGAAGTAGCCAACGGCACGTTCATGAATGGCGATCGTTTTGGTTCGAAAGTGTTCTATGGAACGAAAAGGAAAAAGACGGAGAGGGGAAAGAGGATGTATACGGAGATTGTATTGCTTGAAGGAGCGCGCACACCATTTGCCAAATTTTGTGGTTCGTTTCGCGATATTTCTGCAACCGATCTCGGGGCCATTGCGGCGCGGGAAGCGATAAAAAAAGCAAGAATCGAGCCGGAAGAAATCGACCATGTCGTATTTGGCAACGTGCAACAGTCAAGCCGTGACGCCCATTTGCTGGCGCGCCACGTCGGTTTGAAGGCAGAGGTGCCGATCGACGTGCCGGCCGTGACGGTGAACCGACTGTGCGGAACGGGGCTCGAGGCGATTATTATGGCGGCGCGCCTAATTGTAACCGGGGAAGCGAACGTTGTGCTGGCGGGAGGCACTGAAAACATGAGCCAAGTGCCGCATGTCATTCGCGGCATGCGCTGGGGGACGGCATTAGGGAGCCCGACGGTCGAGGATTGGCTTTGGGATGGGCTGTACGACACGGTTGGCGGCTGCAGCATGGCCATCACTGCGGAAAATTTAGCGAAAAAATATCATATTACCCGCGAAGAAGTAGACCAACACGCCCTCCGCAGCCATGAGCGGGCGCTGGCAGCCATCGAACAAGGGTACTTCCGCCAAGAAATCGTTCCTGTACCGGTAAAAGGGAAGAAAGGAGAAACGACGGTTGATACAGACGAACACCCGCGCAAAACGAGCTTAGAGCAGCTGCAAGCCCTGCAACCGCGCTTTTTGGAAAACGGCGTCGTGACGCCAGGCAATGCGAGCGGAATGAACGATGGAGCGGCAGCAGTGATCGTTGCTTCGGCAGAATACGCGGCCAAACGCGGCTTAAAACCGCTCGCCCGCCTCGTTTCGTGGGGGGTCGTCGGCGTTGAGCCGCAATACATGGGAATCGGCCCAGTTCCAGCGATTCGACAAGCGCTCGATAAAGCGAATTTATCAATCGATGACCTCGACTTAATCGAAATCAACGAAGCATTTTCGGCCCAATATTTAGCTTGCCAAAAAGAATTGGGCTTTAGCGATGACAAAGGCAACGTCAACGGCGGGGCGGTCGCGCTTGGCCATCCGTTGGCCGCTTCGGGGACACGGATTACGTTGACGCTCGTTTATGAGTTGGCCAGAAGAGGAAAGAAATATGGCGCTTCCTCGCTATGCATCGGCGGCGGCCAAGGCATTGCGGCGATTTGGGAGAGATTGTAACTTAAAAGATGGTGAGTGGAATTTTTTGAATACCTGATTATCGCCGGTCAGTCCTACCACTAGGCGGCCGTCAAACAAAAGGATGTGTTGGGCAAAAGGGGCGCTGTGCCGGCGAGTCAAGCAGGTTGCCACCCACACAACGAACAAAAGGAGGGCATTTTATGCAAAAGATGAATGTCGAGTCGATAGAACAAAGAACTATCCAAAAGACGATTTCGAGGATTTTACCGTTTGTTTTGATTTTATATATTGTTGCCTACTTAGACCGTGTCAATCTAGGATATGCCGCGCTTGATATGAATGCAGAGCTAGCTCTTTCGGCGGAAGTGTTTGGTCTGTTATCAGGGATATTTTTTATCGGATATTTTCTGTTTGAAGTGCCAAGCAACATGATTTTGCATAAGGTGGGCGCCAGAGTATGGATTGCCCGCATTATGATTACATGGGGAGTAATTGTTATCTTAACCGGGTTTGTACAATCAGCCGCTCATCTATATATCTTGCGTTTCTTATTAGGGGTTGCGGAAGCAGGATTTTTCCCCGGGATTCTTTTGTATTTCACTTATTGGTTTCGAAAGCGGGAACGGGCGATTGCCACTTCTGTTTTAATACTGGCATTGCCGATCGGATCCGTTATCGGCGCTCCATTATCGACATGGATTATGGATGTTGTTCAATGGGGCGGGTTGTCCGGTTGGAGATGGATGTTCATTTTAGAAGGAATTCCGGCTGTTGTGTTGGGCATCATCACATTATTTTATTTGACGGAGAGACCGAAACAGGCCAAATGGTTGAAGAAGGAAGAAAGGGAGTGGCTTGAAGGGGAACTCGAAAAAGAGCGAGAAGAAAGCAGGCTTGTCAATAAAACATCGAAGAAGGAAATGTTGAAGGATAGTAGAGTTTGGATGTTGACACTAGTTTACTTTGCGGATTACACTGCCATGTACGGACTAGGTTTTTGGCTCCCATCCATCGTAAAATCGTTTACGGAAAATGTTTCATCCAATTTACAAATTGGTTGGATCAGCATGATTCCTGCGTTAGTCGGTGCGATTTCCTTGCTGTTGATGGGCTGGAACGCAAGCAGGACGAATTCCCATCGGGCGCATGTCACCGTGAGTCTTTTCATTGCTTTCATAGGCTTTCTTGCGAGTGCTTTTGCCACAAGCTCTACGGTGATGATTATTTGCCTGTCCTTTGCGGCGATCGGTTTATATGGTTTTGCCGGTGTATATATGGCGTACATGACGTTCTTTTTCACAGAGTCGACCGCTCCAGTAGGAATTGCGCTCGTGAATTCTTTAGCTTCATTAGGGGGATTCCTTGGACCGATGATATTCGGATTCGTTACGGTGAAAACCGGGATGCTTTTGTTAGCGGGCTTGGCTGTTATCGGTGCGTATACAGCTTTGGTTTTGAAAAGCAGACAGTCGGTTAACCTCCACGTAGAACCTAAGTTTGAGAGCAACTAGGAAAGTGATCGCCCCTTGGCCCTTTTGTTGCTAAGAGGTAGGCGGAGGTCAATATCTTTTTATCATCTCGCATCGAGAAGTTCCCTAGTTATCTATAAGTTATCCTCTTATTTTGAAACAAAACAGTTTTCTTTTTGCACATTCTTTCAGAACCCTCTCGTTTCTGAAGGAATGTGCTAAATTTTTTGCAGATGATTTCGGATGAACAAACAAAATGATTTTCCATATTTCGCTTCAGCCGTCCGGGCGTGCGGTTTCAACGCTTCTTTCAGCAGGGGGCGGGATTTGCGACAAACCTTATGGCCTCGTGTTGTGCGCTTAGATGCCGGGCGCTTTGGCGGGATGAGTTGTGCCTGTTGCAAGAGAGCCTCAAAGCAGAACGTTTTGCTTTCGACTTCAAAAAAGCAAAGGTCACACCCTCCCCCGTGAGCGGTTGCCGTCCAGCCGGATCAACGTTGGCCCATCGGTTTTAGACGATATTTGCAAAGTACGTATTACGGATAGATTACGAAAGTGTAAAAAACGAAATGTTCTTTTTTGAGAAAAGGCGTATTTATACAAAAAACTAAGCGATATTTAGATCGTTTTTCCTATACGTTTTTTTATCTAAATTTTAAATAATGTGTTGAATTTTCTAAAAGTATTATATATTATAAAAATTGAAATGTTCGAAACAGTGAAAACTAAGGGGGGAGAAGAGGAAAGGCAAAGAAATGAAAAGCAAGAAAATGAAAGCGTTTTAAATGACCATGACATTGACAAAGGGGGGCTTGGAATGAGAAGGAAAGTTTCTTTCATCGTGCTAGCCATTTTGTTAACGGTGTTGTCGGCTTGCGGCAACAGTGCCATCCAGTCGACAGCGCAGAAAGAAGAGGAAGCGCCTAAGGACGATGGAACGATTAAAATTGGTGCTCTTTTGCCGAAATCAGGTGTATATGCGTCTCTAGGGAAAAATTTGGAGATGGGAATGGAGCTCTATTTTGAAAGCATCGGTTGGAAAGTCGCTGGAAAGGATATTCAGCTTATCGTGGAAGATACGGAGGCCGACCCACAAGTGGGTCTTAGAAAAGCAAGAAAGTTGATCGATCAAGACCAAGTGCATTTGTTGACAGGCACCGTCAGTACGGCGGTGGCTTACGCCATTCGGGATGAAGTGGATAAGAAAAAGATGCCATTTCTCGTCTCCCATGCAGGGGGCAATGATTTGACAAGAAGCAAACGAAGCGATTACATTTGGAGATCGTCGTTTTCTTCGTGGCAGATCGGCCATTCACTTGGTCAGTGGGCATACGATCATATCGGAAAGACGGTGTATATTGCCGCGGCCGATTATGCGTTTGGCCGTGAGGTTTCCGCTGCATTTAAAGAAGCGTATACAGCAGCGGGCGGAAAAGTGGTCGGAGAGGTATATCCGCCTTTAGGAAACAATGATTACTCTTCGTATTTGACAACGATCAAAAACGCTAAAGCAGATGCGGTATACGCCTTCTTTGCCGGCAGCGATGCGGTTAAGTTTGTGCAGCAATACGAACAATTCGGGCTGAAAAAGGACAAAAAATTAATTGGCTCCGGTTGGCTTGTGTCTGAAGATGTCCGAGGCCAGCAAGGAAACGCGGGAGTCGGGACGGTGTCATCGATTTTCTGGGAGTATCATTTAGATACGAAAGAGAATAAAGAGTTTGTCAGCGCCTTTGAGAAAACATACAATGCCCGTCCGACGATTGAAGCGCTAGAAGGCTATGATGCAGCGAGAATTATCGCTGAAGCGTTGGAGAAGACTGGCGGCGATGCTTCCGACCCCGATAAAGTCGTTGAGGCGATTTCCAACGTTCAGTTTGTGAGCCCGCGGGGGCCCATTCAGTTTGATAAAGAAACTCATCATATTATCCAAAATATGTATATCACTGAAACGATTCTAGTAAATGGGAAAGCGGAAAATAAAGTGATTGAAGTCGTTGAGAAAGTGAAAGATCCTGGACAATAAAACGGAGGGAGAAGAAAGATGGACATTATTGCCGCTCAACTCGTCAACGGCGTGTCGTACGGCATGTTGTTGTTTGTGATCACTTGCGGCTTATCGTTAGTATTTGGAATACTGGGGGTATTGAACCTCGCCCACGGTTCGTTATATATGATCGGAGCGTATGTTGCCTATACGATGACGACGCAACTATTTGAAAACTTTTGGCTCGCCCTAATGATCGCACCACTCGTTGTAGCCGTTTTGTCCCTCATCATCGAACTCATCTTGCTGAGGCCAACCTACCATTTAGGGCATTTGTCCCAAGTGCTGTTAACATTCGGATTAGCCTATGTCATTCACGATGTTACGTCCATCATATGGGGATCGGATGTGTTATCGATCCCCCTCCCTTCTTTTTTGTCGGAGACATTGCATTTCTTTGACCAAGAGTTTCCGGCCTATCGGGTGTTTGTGATTGCTGCGGGGGTCGTGTTGGCGTCCTGTTTATGGTTTGTCCAAGAAAAAACGCGCTGGGGGGCTATTATTCGCGCCGGGCTGAGTGACAAAGAAATGATTAGTGCGTTAGGAGTCAATATCAAGCTCGTCTTTACCGCTGTCTTTCTTGTCGGCGGTTATCTAGCAGGGCTCGGCGGGGTGATCGCTTCACCGATTCTTGGCTTATACCCAAGCATGGAGTTTCAAACATTAATTTTAGCTTTAGTCGTTCTTGTTGTCGGTGGTCTTGGATCGATTGCCGGGACGTTTGTCGCTAGTCTCGTTGTTGGGATTGTGGAGACGTTTGGCCGCTTTCTTGTGCCGGAGCTTAGTTTGTTCCTTGTATTTGGGCTTATGGCTGTCATTTTGATTTTCAAGCCGAATGGATTACTTGGAAAGCAGGTGATCAAGCATTGAAGAAACAAATTTTTATCGGTATGGCCGCTGTCATCTTGTTTATTGCCGTCCCCTTTGTCTTTTCATTGTTTTATCTTAATCTGCTTGCCGAAATTTTGATTTTAGCGATTTTTGCCCTTAGTTTGAACGTGCTTGTCGGCTATACGGGCCTCGTTTCATTAGGGCATGCCGCCTTTTTCGGGATTGGGGCGTATGCGTCGGCCCTTCTGGCGAAAGAGTGGTCACCGCAGTTTCTGTTGATCATTTTGGCTTCGGTTTTGATTGCGGCAGCGGCAGCGGCGGTCATCGGCCTTTTTTGCGTCAAAACGAGCGGGTTTTATTTTCTTATGTTGACATTAGCCTTTTCACAAATGATTTATTCGTTTGTCCATCAATCGACTACCATAACAGGCGGGTCGAACGGGCTGTCCGGGTTGCCGAGCCCGTTGTTGGGATCAGTGGATCTGTCCAATCCCGTTTTCCTTTATTATGCGATTTTGCTTGTCTTTGTCATCGTCTACATCGTTTTAAGTTTGATTGTCCAATCTCCATTTGGTCATGTATTGATTGGAATTCGCGAAAATGAAATGCGGATGAAGGCGATGGGGTATAACACCGCCTTGTATAAATACATTGCGTTTATGATAGCCGGGGCTATCGGAGGGGTTTCGGGCGCTTTATACGCCAACTTTAACGGTTTTGTTTCGCCAAACGATGTGTACTGGACGATGTCAGGATCGGTGCTCATTATGGTGTTGATCGGTGGGGCCGGGACGATGATCGGTCCGGTGTTGGGGGCGGCGTTTATCGTTGTGTTGGAAACGATCGTCAGCTCTTATACAACGGTATGGACGATGATCATCGGGATCATTTTCATCCTCTTTGTTGTGTTTATGCCGAAAGGGCTTGTCGGCTTTGCCCATATGGTTCAAACACTAACAGCTCATAGGCTCCCGGTTTCACAAAAAGGAGCGAAAACATTGGTGAACAATGAAGCCAATCAATAAGGAGGAGGAAAATGGAAAAAGATGTGATATTACGTGTCGAAAGTATCAGCAAACATTTCGGCGGTTTGCAAATTATTAAAGACGTATCCCTCAGCGTGAGAAAAGGTGAACGAATTGGAATAATCGGTCCGAACGGGGCAGGAAAAACGACGTTTTTTAACCTATTGACAGGAGATCTCCTTCCTACCGGAGGCAAGATCCATTATAAAGGAAGAGAAATTACCAACATGCCGAATTTTAAAAGAGCGCAAGAGGGGATTGTGCGCACATTTCAGAAAAATAACTTGCTGAATGAATTGACTGTGCTCGATAATTTGTTATTAGTATTGCAGCGGAAACGCGGAATGGCAAATGTATGGTTCAAACCGAGAAACGCCCGTCGCTCGCCGGCATTGTTTGAGGAGGCAGAACATTTACTCCGGACGTGGGGGCTCGGAAAGATTGCAAACGAACAGGTAAAAACGTTGTCATATGGCGAGCAACGGCAGGTGGAAATTTTGCTTGGCATTGCGATGGAGCCCGATGTGCTGTTGCTTGATGAGCCGACAGCGGGCATGTCCCAAGCCGAAACCACTTACATTGTCCAGTTGCTTCACCAGTTGCCAAAAGACATTACCGTGATGGTGATCGAACATGACCTCGATGTCGTGTTTGGAATGGCCGAGCGCATGATTGTGTTGTATAACGGCTATATTTTAATCGATGGATCTCCCGATGAAGTGCGGAGCGATGAGCGGGTCAATGAAATTTATATCGGGAAGGGGAAAACGGTCGGTGCTTAACGTTTATCACTTAAATGCGTTTTACGGAGACAGCCATATCCTTCACAATGTTTCGTTAACGGTTGAAAAGGGAAACGTGACCGTTCTGTTAGGGAGGAACGGAATGGGAAAGACGACAACGATCCATTCCATTATGGGAATGGTTCCGGCGAAAACGGGGAAGGTCGTATTGGAACAGACCGAAATCCAAAATAAAGCCAGCTTCCAAATAGCGCGGCTTGGGATTGGTCTTGTTCCGCAAGGAAGAAGAATTTTCCCGAATTTAACGGTGAAAGAAAATTTGTTGACAACATACCGCCCGGTGGAGAATGGATGGACGTTGGATAAAATATACGCCATGTTCCCCCGCTTACAAGAAAGGGAGTCATCGATGGGCGGCGATTTAAGCGGTGGAGAGCAGCAAATGCTTTCGATCGGCAGGGCGCTATTGACCAATCCGAAAGTGCTGCTTCTTGATGAGCCGTCAGAAGGGTTGTCTCCGTTGATGGTGCAAGAAGTGACGGGAATTATTCGTCAATTGAAACAACAAGGACTGACTATCTTTTTGGTCGAGCAAAACTTAGCCATGGCGTTGGAGCTGGCTGATTTTGTCTACATTTTGAATAAAGGGTCCATTGTGTTTGGCGGAGCGCCTGATGAGTTGAATGCCGACGTCAAAAACAAATATTTACTGCTGAGTTCGTAGCTTCACCAATCGCTAGAAAGCGGATAAACAAATCTCTTGCGGCGGCTTATGTCAAACGGAACGGCTCCCACTTCGTGTTGTCCGAAGTGGGAGTTTCTTTATTCCGTGATGAAAGCAATGTCTTCGTTCCTTTGGGTGCTACTTCGACCGCCCCATCCCGCTAGTCTTGCAACACCCGCAACGCTTCCCGCACTTTGCGGGCAAATTCAAGCGGGGGCTCAATCGACTGAAAGTGCATATACATTGCCCGCGGCCGTTCAAATAACCAGTGGTTGTGGACAGCGGTGACGGTGATGCCCCGTTTTTTCAACTCCCGCAGCAGCGGGTTGACTTCTTCTTGAAGCAATACCGTTTCCCCTAAATTCAAGGCATTTCCTTGGCTGTCTAAACTTTCAAAGGAAAACAGTTGTGGGTTCACGAGCGGGGAATTGGTTCGCCTCCCCATAATGGTGAACGGAATATCCCGAAACTTTTGCACAAAACAGACTCCGTTCATCAAGCTTCCTGTCCCACCAAGAATGCTCGCAAACTCCCGGCATAAGTCTTTTCTCGATTCCCAATCCATTGGTGATCTTCCCTTCGGTGAAAATGAAAAGGACGCATTGCCCTTTTGTTTTTTATTGTATGGTTTGAGAACGAGGCGGAATGGGACAGGAGTTGACGGCAAGGGCGGAATTTGTGTCGGAGTGTCAATGAAGGGTGACATGACAGGTGATGGATGGAGCGTTTCAAAAAAGAAAAACCTCTCTCGACAGACGAGACGGAGGTATGAAACCGACCTGAGGGACGATGAAGGTGTTGAACATGAAAAAACGGACGGAACGGCGGGGGGCTAATACATATTGAGCGCCGTCTTGACCCGCTTGATTTCCTTTTTGTTTTCAAACAGTTCTTCGACCAAAATGTTTTGGCCGTTGGCGACATCGGTGAGCCGTTTGTCCATGTCGGATACTTGCTGGCTTAATTGGTTGAGTTGTTCATTCGTTTGCTGTGCTTGTTTGGCGAGCTGGTCGACTCGCTTGTTAGTTTGTTGTACTTGGTGGTTTAGCTGCTGCACTTGGCTGTTAAGGTGTTGGACTTTCTCGCTTGTTTGCTGCACGTGTTGGCTGAGCTGTTGTACTTGCTCGTTCATTTGCTGCACCTGTTGGCCCAGTTGCCGTACTTGTCCATTTGTTTGCTGCAGCTGGTCGGCAAGTTCTTTAATCGCTTGCCAAATCATTTCATTTGAGATCGCTCCCATTCGACAATCCCCTTTCTGGTTCGATTCTCCTTCTATTATACATGGCGAAAGAAAGAGATGATAGAAGAAAGATGACGAAACGTTTTTCTTTGCGGCCCGCCCCCTCGATGTGATATACAAAAAAGTGTCAACAGTACACTATTGGAGGATGGGCACTGTGATCCGTGTCAGCCATTTGCATAAATCGTTCCGCGTTCATCGCCGCGAGGCTGGATGGCTCGAGGCGGTGCGGCATTTATGGCGCCGCGACTACCGGATGGTTGAGGCGGTGAAAGATGTTTCATTTACGATTGAAAAAGGGGAGATCGTCGGCTTTTTAGGCCCGAACGGGGCGGGGAAGACGACAACAATGAAAATGTTGGCCGGCCTTTTGCACCCGACATCAGGGGAGATTACAGTCGGCGGATTTGTGCCGTTTGAACAAAAGCCGGAGTTTAAAAAGATGATGAGCTTGGTGATGGGGCAAAAAAGCCAGCTCATTTGGGACATCCCGCCGATGGAGACGTTTTTGGTCAATAAAGCCATTTATGACATCGATGATCGGTCATTTCGCCAGACGCTTGAGGAATTGACGGAACTGCTCGACTTGGCCCCGCTTCTTGACAAGCCGACGCGCAGTCTGTCGCTTGGCCAGCGGATGCGCTGCGAGCTGGCGGCGGCGCTGTTGCATCGGCCGCACGTGTTGTTTTTGGACGAACCGACGATCGGGCTGGACGTTCATACACAAGAAAACGTGCGCCGCTTTATCGTGGACTACAATCGCGAGCATGAGACGACGATTTTGTTGACGTCGCACTATATGGGCGATGTCGCCGCGCTTTGCGACCGGGTGATGATCATTAACTACGGGCGGTTGATTTACGATGGGGAGCTCGCGGTGCTGACGGAGAAGCTGGCGCCGTACAAACGGCTTGAGGTTCGGTTTTCGCGGCTGCCGGATATTGATTGGAATGAGTATGGCGAAGTGGCGGAAATCGAAGAAGGGACGGTTGTGCTCCGGGTGGCGCGCGGGACGGCGGCGGAGACGGCGGCGCGGTTGTTGGAGCGGTTTGACGTCCGCGATATCAACATCGAAGATCCGCCGCTTGAAGAAGTGATTGCGCGCGCGTTTTGGGAGGAGCACGTATGATTCGCAAATATATCGCCCTATTGCGGATGAAATATATCGAAATGCTGGCGTATCGGCTGGCGACGTTCGTTTGGATGACGGGGGCGGTCACGCAGCCGCTCATTACGATGTTTGTCTGGATGAACATTCATCCGGAAGAGAGCGAGTCGTTTCTATTCTATTTTATGGCGGTCATATTCGTCGAGCGGATGACGAGCGCGTGGGACGTGTGGGAATTGGACCGTGAAATTCGCGAAGGGACGTTTTCGAACTTGTTGCTGCGGCCGCTTCATCCGATCCATTGGGCGATTGCGGAAAACATCGTGTACAAATGGCTGTTTGCCGTCGTTTTAGTGCCGGTTTGGCTGGTGGGGGCGGTGTTTTGGCCCGCGCTTCGCCCGCACATGACGGGAGGTCAGGCGGCGTTGTTTTTGGCAGCGGTCGTATTGGGAGCGGCGCTCCGGTTTTTGCTGAGCTACTCATGCGGGCTGCTCGCGTTTTGGGTGACGAAGGTGGCGGCGGTGTACGGGGTGATCGATGTGATGTCGCTGTTTTTGTCAGGGCGAATCGCGCCGCTTGAGTTTTTGCCGCCGACGCTTCGCGAATGGAGCGAGTGGCTGCCGTTTCGCTATATGATCAGTTTCCCGATTGAAATCGCCACCGGGGCGGCAGGCGGCGGAGAAATGATGCGCGGTTTTGCGATTGCGGCCGGGTGGATGGTCGTGTTTGTCGCAGGGTTGCAGCAGCTTTGGAAAGCGGGAATGCGAAAAAACCAAGCGGTAGGTGGGTGAACATGCGGCGGTATGGACGAGTGTTCCGCGAGTTTTTCCGCGCCTGTTTGGTCGAGGAACTCGAGTATCGAAGCGAATTTTTCGGCAATGTGATCGCCAGCTTTTTTGGCGTTGGCATCGCCCTGCTTACGGTCCATATCTTTTTTTATCAGACGGATCGCCTAGGCGGCTGGACGTATGGGGAAGTGCTGGTGTTGCTCGGCGTCTTCAATACGTTGCGCGGGCTCATCGATTTTGCGCTCCGCCCGAACATGCCGCGGCTGCTTGAGCACGTCCGGCGCGGCACGCTCGATTACGTGTTGACGAAGCCGGTCGACAGCATGTTTTACGTCAGCTTCCGCCATCTTGTTTTTTGGCGGCTCATCGATGTCGCGCTCGGCCTCGGCATCATCGGTTATGGCTTGTATGCCGAGCGCTACGTTCCGTCGGCGGCGGACGTGCTGATGTTTTTGATCGTGATGGTTGCTTCGCTTTTGCTTATTTATTCGTTATGGGTGATGCTTATGACGACGTCGTTTTGGGTTGTGCGCATTGATGATTTGTCGTTTATTTTCGACTCGTTTTTTGACACGGCCCGCTTCCCCGGCAGCATGTATCGCGGTGCAGTGCGATGGGTGATTACATACATCCTGCCGGCGGTGTTGATCACGAATACGCCCGCGCTCGCGCTGCTTGGAAAATGGAGCATTCCGACAGCCCTCATCGCGTTGGCGGTCGCCGTTTTGTTTGTATGGCTCGCCCGCCGCTTTTGGCGCTTTGCCTTGCGCTTTTACACGGGGGCGGGCGGATGAGGAAAAGCCTTCTTCGAAGAGGGCTTTTTTCTTTGACCACGGCTGTTTCGTCCGCCTATCGGCAACGCTCGGCCAGCGAATGGACGAGCGTCGCACGGTTTCGCTGCCGGCCTGCACAGATGGCGGGGAGGCGTTGACAGTGCGGTTTCGTTTCTTGTTATGGTCTCGGATGTTTTTTGGCGGCGAACTTTCCCTAAACTTCTTGAACGAGGAGACATAGCGCGGAAGACAGGATTTCTGCTTTCCTGTCTCCCGTATTTGTTGACTTTTACGTTAACGTAAATTAAAATAATATTCAGAATATTAATTCTAGAAAAGGGATGGCCATGCGTTATTTCACCATTTCCGAACTGGCGCAGGAGTTTGATGTGAGCACCCGGACGATCCGCTACTATGAAGAGCGCGGCTTGCTTTCCCCGATTCGGACCGAGTCGGGGCAGCGGCTGTATCCAAAAAAGGAGCGGGCGAAACTGAAGCTTATTTTGCGCGGCAAACGGTTCGGCTTTTCGCTTGAGGAAATTCATGACATGATTGCGCTGTTTGATGAGGACCGCACCGGGAGGAAGCAGTTGGAAAAAACGATCGAATACGGGCGGCGGAAACTAAAGGAGGTGAGCGAGCGGATTGACGATTTGCTGCAGCTGAAGGCGGAGATGGAAGCGCTGCTTTTTGACGGAGTGGGGCGAAACGGCAAAAGCGTTTGTTGTTTTGAGCCAACCGCTTGAACCGCTTGCGGAAGAATGCAAGCGCTTCCTATCCGACAAGCTTGCCGGTTACAAAATCCCCCGCTTGTATGAGGCGATCGCTGAACTGCCGCGCAATGCGACGGGAAAAGTGCTGAAACAAGTGCTGCGGGCGCGGGAGGTGGCAGCACAAAAGGCGCAGGCATGATGAGCAAGGAAGGAAAGGGGAGAGATGATGAGACCGCTTCGTGAAGCTGATCCGAATTTGCTGGCGAATTTGAAACGGTATTTGGATGATGAATTGTACCGCTATGCCGAAGAAAAGCTCGAATCGTTTTATGAATTTTGTTTGACGGATGTCGACCGCCGCGCCGTGCACACCGACCGCGAAGGGCAGCCGCGCCTCATCAAGTACGACCGGTTTGGAAACGACATTTCCGAAGTGTGGGTGAACGAAGGGTACGAACAGACGGCGAACCAGACGTACGAAACGGGAATCGTCGGCTATGTGCACAAGCCGATTCCCGAGCTTGGGAGAAAAGGGAACTACGTTTACTCGTACGCCCAAGGATACATTTTGTCCCAAGCCGAGCCGGGGTTTTACTGCCCGGTGACGCTGACGATGGCGACGGCGTATGTGCTTGAGCATTTTGCCGATGAAGCGTTAAAAGCGCGGTACTTGCCCCATGTCATTTCCACCGGAGAGGTCGAATTGTACGAAGGGGCGACGTTTTTAACCGAGCGCCAAGGCGGGTCGGACGTCGGCGCCAATGTAGTGCGCGCTGTGCCGTGCGGCGATCATTATAAGTTATACGGGGAAAAATATTTTGCCAGCAACGCCGGCCGCTGCGGCGTGGCGCTCGTGTTGGCGCGCATCGACGGAAGCGGGCCGGGAACGAAGGGGCTGAGCCTGTTTCTCGTCCCATGGCGCCGTGAGGACGGGACGTTAAACGGCATCGCGATCCGCCGCTTAAAAGATAAGCTGGGCGTGCGCGCCGTGCCGTCGGCTGAAGTCGTGTTTGACGGGGCCGAGGCGTATGTCGTCGGCGATCCGGCCAAAGGCTTCTATTATATGATGGAAGCGCTCAATTTGTCGCGCGTCTGCAATGCGGTCGCTTCGGTCGGCATCATGAAGCGGGCGCTTGAGGAAGCGAAACAATACGCCGAGCGGCGCACCGCCTTTGGCCATGTCTTGACGGAATATCCGATGGTGCGCGGGACGCTCGCCAATTTGACAGCGAGGCAGGAAGTGGAAACGAGCGCCTGCTTTGACATGGTTGCTTTGTTTGACCGCGTCATGGCCGCGCCATATGAAACGGGCGAGGCGGAGAAAGCGTGGCTTAGGCTTTTGATCGCCTTGCTGAAAATGCGCACCGCCGACGAAGCGATCGCCTTCAGCCATGAGGCGATTGAACTGCACGGCGGCAACGGGTATATCGAAGATTTCGTCACCCCGCGCCTGCTCCGCGACGCGCAAGTGCTGACCGTCTGGGAAGGGACGGCCAACATTTTAGCCCTTGAGGTATTGCGGCTCATGCGCAAATACCGCATTCACGAACGGTTCATCGCTGCGATGAAGGAGCGGCTTGAGCGTCTAACGGCTGAGGTTAAGTCGCTTGCCCGCCCGGTTGAAGAAGGGCTGAAGGAGTTGGCGTCGGCGCTCGCCCGTCTTGGCGGCCAACCGGAAGACGTGCAGACGTTCCATGCGAAAACCGTCGCCAACCGAATGTGTGATCTGTATTTGAGCGTCACCGCCCTGGAGCGCGGGCAAGAAAACGAGCGGAACAAGTGGATCGCCGAGCTGTTTTTGCGTCATGTATGGGAGCGCGGGCTCGTTGATGAACGGATGGCAGCGGTGCGTTATTTTGAGATGATCATCGGTCGGACGTTGTCTTCGCTCGAACGCCAATAAGCGAACAACGAAACATGGATGACGGTTGAAGATGCGCCAAGCCGGGCTTCAGAGCGGCTCGGTTGCACTCTAGGGCAAAATCCGTTAAGATGGAGACTCTAGAAGACCGGTGAATGAACGGAACAGATAATGTCCAAATATGGTGAATATTGCAAATCACGACTTCGTTTCTGCAGAAAACTATTGATTGGAGAAAACAGTGATGTTTACCGGTCTTTCAGAAACGGTTTTGCGGAAAGGGGAAGGGTATGGCCGAACAGTCATCCATCACTTCGTTATTGATTATCGTTGTAGTCGCGTTTTTAACGCCGATTTTGTTAAACCGGCTCCGGCTGCAATTCATCCCGGTTGTGGTGGCGGAAATTATCGCCGGTATTGTGATCGGCAAGACAGGATTTGATCTTGTGCAAGCGGATATGTGGATTGAGACGCTGTCGACGCTAGGATTTTTATTTTTAATGTTTTTAAGCGGTCTTGAAATCGATTTTTCGATGTTTGCCAATCGCCCGAAGGTGGAACACAAACGAAAAAAGGAGCCAAATCCGTTTGTCGTGGCTCCGCTGATTTTTATCGCCATTTTTGCTTTGTCTTACGGTCTTTCCTATTTGTTTGTTGTTTTTGGCTACACGGACAACGCGTTTCTCATGACGCTCATCATTTCAACCATTTCCCTTGGCGTTGTCGTGCCAACGTTAAAAGATGGCCATTTAATGGATACAACGATCGGACAGACGATTTTGCTTGTGGCGGTTATTGCTGATTTGGTGACGATGATTTTATTGGCTGTGTTCGTTTCAATTTATGAGCCGGGGCACGGAAGCATATGGTTGCTGCTCGGTTTGTTCGCTTGTGGTGTGGTGTTTTACTTTATCGGAAAACATTTCAAAAAACGTTCGTTCGTCGAGACGATGGCGAAAGGGACAGTGCAAATCGGCACTCGGGCTGTGTTTACCTTGATGATCGTGCTTGTCGCCTTATCGGAAACGTTCGGGGCTGAAAACATTTTAGGGGCCTTTTTGGCAGGGGTGCTCGTTTCGTTGCTATCCCCTAATAAAGAACTGCGCCGTCAACTTGACTCGTTTGGTTACGGATTTCTTATTCCGATTTTCTTCGTTATGGTTGGCGTTGATTTAAACTTGCGTTCGCTTGTGACCGAGCCGACGGTTTTGGCGATGATTCCGCTTCTCTTTTTGGCGTTGATTGTATCGAAAGTCATTCCTGTTTTCCTGCTCCGCATTTGGTATGATACGAAAACGACATTGGCTGCTTCATTTTTGCTTGTGTCGACGCTGTCGCTTGTCATCGCCGCAGCGGCCATTGCCAGACGAATCGGGATTATTGATGAGACGATGGAAGGGGCGCTCATTTTAGTGGCGGTGCTTTCAAGCGTTATCGCCCCGGTTTTGTTTAAAAAGCTGTTTGTCCGGCCGCACGATGAGCGGAAGATGGCGGTGGCGCTCATCGGTGCCAATCAATTTACATTGGGGGCGGCGCGGGAGCTTGATAGGGATCGCTACGATGTGAAACTGTTTCATATCCAGCGGGACAATATCGAGCGATCTGGGGCGGATGCTGTGTTTCCGATTGTCGATATTCCCGATTACACAAAAGAGACGCTGGAAGAGCGCGGCGCCTTTGCGGTCGATATTGCTGTGGCTTGGACTGGAGACGAACGTGTGAATGCGGATGTCGCCTTGGCGGCGAAAGAACAAGGAGTGAAGCGGATTTTGGCGCTGGCGGAAAGTCCACAACAAGTTGAGCGGTTAAATGGGGCCGACATTGAAGTGCTGTCCGTGTTGCGTTCGTCCATTTCGATGCTGCGGGCATCGATCGAATCGCCGCGGGTGGCGCGGATGATGATGAATACAGACACGGCGCTGCACGAAATTGCGATGAACAATCCGGATTATGACGGGATGATGCTCCGTCAGTTCCCGTTTATGGGTGATTGTATTATCGTCCGCATTTTCCGCGACAACGAATCAATTGTGCCGCACGGAGATACGACGTTGCAAATCGGCGACCGTCTGATTGTAACCGGGACGGGGGAATATGTTGAACAATTGCGTCATTGGCTTGAATAAGTAAAAAACAGACGATCAACCGGGATCGCGATGTCTTAAAGAATGAAAGGGGAGGGGCGATGGAATTAGATCGCAAGCGGCGTTTGGCCGTCGGCCGCATATGGATTCCGTTGTCCATTGCGATTGTCTTACTCGGCGCATTGGCTTGCATCGGGCTGTCTGTTTACGTCGGTTGGCAACTGACCCATAAACCGCGCGCGCCGATTACGGCAACGCCGCAAGACTACGGCATGGCGTATGAACGTGCGACGTTTGCAAGCAAAGATGGAAAAACGGCGCTTAAAGGCTGGATCATTCCGCCTAAAGGAGCGGCGAAGATGACGGTCATTTTTGCCCACGGATACGGCAACAACCGTGTTCAAGAAAATGTGCCGTTTTTGCCGCTCGCCAAGCGGCTCGTTGACGAAGGGTACCGCGTCGTCTTGTTTGATTTTCGCGCTAGCGGCGAGTCGGAAGGCGATATGATTACGATCGGCGTCAAAGAGAAAGACGATCTGCTTGGCGTCATCGATTACGTGAAAGAGCATTACCGCGAACCGATTGCTTTATACGGCGTTTCCATGGGAGCGGCGACAGCGATCTTGGCGGCGGCGGAGGACCATGATGTGCGCGGAGTGATCGCCGACAGCCCGTTTAGCGACCTTGAATCGTATTTGCGCGCCAACATGCCGGTGTGGACGCATTTGCCGAACGTGCCGTTTACGTACCTCATTTTGGCGATCATTCCGGCGCTGGCCGATTTGGATTTGGGCGTGTCTTCGCCCATTCATGCCGTCGATCGTGTCGCGCCGAGGCCGATTTTGTTCATCCACAGCAAAGATGACCACTCCATTCCATACAGCGAAAGCGTGAAGTTGTACGAAACCCACCCGGACGTCTTTCAATTATGGCTGACGGAAAGGGCGGATCACGTGAAAAGCTTTTCGCTGTATGGCGAAGAATACGCCAAGCGGATGTTGGCGTTTTTGGATGCATTGGCAAAAGGTTCTTCATAAGCGGCCGATTCGCTCGTGGCCGTTTTTTGTATTATACTGGAAGAACCTTAAAAATGCTAATTTGTTTACATCAATCAGCAGAGGAGGAAAGAACATGTGCGGCCGCTTTACGTTAACCGTTGATTTGGAAATGTTGCAGGCGCGCTTTCATTTCCGCTATCAAGGTTCGCTGGCGCCCCGGTTCAACATCGCTCCGAGTCAGGAGGTGCTGACCGTTGTCGCCGAAGGGGAAGAGAGAATCGGCAAAATGATGCGTTGGGGGCTTGTGCCGTTTTGGGCGAAAGATGACCGCATCGGGGCGAAAATGATTAACGCCCGGGCGGAAACGGTCGATGAAAAGGCGAGTTTCCGCCATGCGTTCAAACGGCGGCGTTGCCTCATTTTAGCTGACGGGTTTTATGAATGGAAGAAGGACGGGGCGAAAAAAGTGCCGTACCGGTTTACGCTCAAAACAGGCGAACCGTTTGCGTTCGCGGGATTGTGGGAGCGCTGGGAGGGAGCGAGCGGGCCGCTTGAGACGTGCACGATCATCACGACGAGGGCAAACGGGATCGTTGCCCCGATTCATGACCGGATGCCGGTCATGTTGCCGCCTGAACGGCATGAAGACTGGCTGGATCCGCGTTTGGACGACAGCGAGTATTTGAAATCATTGCTTCGGCCGTATCCGGAAGAGCAAATGCAGGTGTACGAAGTTTCGGCGCTCGTCAACTCGCCGAAACATGATGTGAGCGCTTGCATCGAGCCGGTTCACAGCCGATGAATGGGGGGGTAGGATGCACCCGGTCATCTTGTTTGACGGCGACTGTTTGTTTTGCCATGCGAGTGTCTATTGGATCGCCGCCCGCGATCGAAAGGCGGTGTTTCGCTTTGCCGCACAACAGAGCGCCGTTGGCCAGGCGATATTGGCGGCACAAGGCGCGGCGGGAGGGGATAGCGTCATCCTTGTTGCGAACGGCCGCTCCTATGTGAAATCGGATGCCATCTTGCGCATCGGCCGCCGCCTTTCGCGGCCGTGGAGCTGGTTGGCAGCGGCCGGATTTCTCATTCCCCGGCCGCTGCGCGACGGCGTGTATCACCAGATTGCGAAACGCCGCCATCGCCTGATCCGAAAGCGTAGTCATTGCCGGCTGCCGCCTCCTGAGCTGCGATCTCGCTTTCTTGATGAATGGCCATGGTGAAGAAGGAAAATACGCCCGTTTGTCGTATTGAAAAGGGAACGAAACGAGGGAGGGGAAATGGGGAGGGCAAACGGAACAACACGGTGGCTTGATGATTGCACACCTCGGGCGCTTGAGCATTTTGCCGATGAATTGATGGCTATGGCTGAGCAAAGTGCGGATGAGACTCGGTGCCGATTTTACGAAGGGATGGGGGTGGCGGCGAAACTCATCGCGCTCCGGTGGGAAGGAAAATGCGCCTATATTGATGATCAGCTGCTTGATAATGTATACGAGGCGTTGACTGTCCTTACAAACGATAAACAAAAAGCCGAGCACGGACTGGCGGAATGAATACGGCGGCTCGCTCAGCAAAAAGCCGATGTAATTGTACAGCATCACAAACCCGCCGAAAAAGAGCGATATGCTTGCTTTCAGATATATGCTGCTTCCTTTTTCGATGTATGTCAAGGTCGGTCGCCTCTTTTTTTCGAATGAACGGGGACTGAACATTTCTGCTTTCTACTATACTGCTTTTTCCGATTGATCGTCTACAAAAAGAAACATCCGCCGCCCGCAAGGCGGCAGATGTTGGTTAGTTTTGTCGTTCGAGCATCCATTTTGGCTTGCCGAAGCCTTGAAACTCTTTGTCGATAACGGCCTCAAATTCTTTTGATTCGACCGCTTCTTTAATGTCTTTAACGAACGGTTCGTTCAAATCTTTTGTGTTGACAACAATGCGATTCCGGTAGTCATCCGGCATGTTTTCCAACGCTAAGGCACTAGTTAAATCCATTTTCGCCGCTAAGGCGAAGTTGCCAGGGACGGCGGCCAAATCCACGCCTTCGACTGTGCGCGGCAGCTGGCCGGCTTCAATTGGCTTGAATTGGAGATGTTTCACATTTTCCTTGACATCTTTTTCTGACACAGTGAGCGGGTTTGCTGACGGATCAAGCTGAATTAAGCCATGGTCTTGCAAAATTAGCAACGCCCGCGCCAAGTTGGTCGGGTCGTTCGGGATGGCGATTTCGCTCCCGTCTGCCACGTCATCAAGCGATTTGAATTTGTTCGAGTAAATGCCCATCGGGGCGGTCGGCACAACGATGACCTCTGAAAGATCTAAGTTGTGTTCTTTTGCGAAGTTTTCCATATAAATTTTATGTTGGAATAAATTCGCATCCAAATCGCCGTTGGCTAAAGCCAAGTTCGGTTGAATGTAATCGCTGAACTCAACGACTTTGACTTTGTATCCTTTTTTTTCCAAAAGTGGTTTGATGGCTTTGTTGACCATGTCGCTGTACGGACCGGACGTCGCCCCGATCGTCAATTCTTTTTTCTCTTTCGAGTCGGCGCCGCTTGAGGCGGAGTTGCTGTTGCCGCAGGCGGCAAGAGCGCCGAATACAAGAAGCAATGCGAGTACTGTCAACCATTTTTTCATTATGAAGCCCCCTTATGCGAGTGAGTTTTATGGCAAGCGGCCTATCGCTTGTCAACAAGACGGGCGATGCGGTCGCCGGCAAACTGAATGATTTGAACAAGACAGATTAAAATGACAATGGTGGTGATCATGACGGTATTGTCATAGCGGTAGTAGCCAAAGCGAATGGCTAAATCACCGACGCCACCGCCGCCGACAATCCCGGCCATCGCCGAATAGCCGACCAAACTGATCGTTGTAATCGTAATTCCTTGCACAATGCCCGGCCGGGCTTCAGGGAGCAGCACATCTTTAATGATCATCCACGGTGTGGCGCCAACCGCCACCGCTGCCTCAATGACTCCTTTTTCAATTTCGCGCAGCGAAGTTTCCACGATCCGGGCAAAAAACGGAATGGCGGCTACTGACAACGACACGGAGGCGGCTGTCGGCCCGATCGTTGTTCCGGTGATCAGCTTTGTGAGCGGCAAGAGGCCGACAAGCAAAATGATAAATGGAATCGACCGAACCATGTTGACGAGAAAGCCGAGAACGGATTTCAAAACGGCATGTTCCAAAAATAAGCCGCGGTCGGTGACAAAGAGCAAAACGCCGAGCGGCAGCCCGACAATGATCGCGACGAACAAGGAAATGGCGACCATATAAATGGTTTCAAAAAACGCCTTATTCAGCTCCGGAAGCAAGCCTGCCAATGTATCAAGCAGCATAAGCAATCACCTCCAATCCGTTCGTCCGTTTGGCGATATAATCCATCGCCCGTTTGATTTCGTCCGCTTCCCCGATCAGTTCCATCACAAAAATGCCAAGCGGTTTGTCTTGAATGTACTCAATTTTGGCATGCAAAATATTTCCTTTTACTTTACACTGTTGCAACATATCGGAAACGATCGTTTCCGTTGCGCTCTCCCCTTGAAACTGGATTTTCACAATCGTTCCCGTATGCTTTTTCCATAAATGCTCAGGCAAGTCAACATGCAAGACGCTATGGATAAACGATTTTGTCAATTCCTCTTTCGGATTGGTAAACAGGTCGTAAACGGTACCGAGTTCAATTACGTTGCCGTTTTGCATGACGGCAACGCGGTCGCATATATGTTTGACCACTTCCATTTCGTGGGTGATCAAGACGATCGTAATGCCGAGCTCGCGGTTAATTTTTTTCAACAGTTCCAAGATGGACTTCGTGGTGCTCGGATCAAGTGCTGATGTCGCCTCATCGCACAAGAGGACGGTCGGATTGTTGGCAAGCGCCCGGGCGATGCCGACGCGCTGTTTTTGCCCGCCGCTCAGCTGTGCCGGGTAAGCGTCCCGCTTATCCGCCAGACCGACCATATCGAGCAATTCATTCACCCGCTTTTCAATTTCTGCCTTCGGTTTTTTTGCCGCCTTTAAGGCAAAAGCGACGTTTTCAAACACTGTTTTCGAGCTGACTAATGAAAAGTGTTGGAAAATCATGCCGATTTTCTGGCGCGCCTGCCGCAATTCCCGACTGTCGAGCGCCGTGATATCGGTGCCGTCGATGAGAACCCGTCCGGATGTCGGCCGTTCCAACGCATTTAGGCAGCGCAACAGCGTGCTTTTTCCGGCGCCGCTGTAGCCGATAATGCCAAAAATTTCGCCATCGCGAATCGTAAGCGACACGTTATCGACTGCGACAACTTGTTTTCTTTTCATCGAGTAAATTTTCGTCACGTTTTTGATCTCGATCATGTTTGTTCTTCCCCCCCGCCTGCCGGTTGCGGCTTTTTGACAAACAAAAATGCCCCTTTCATTCAGAAAGAGGCATCGGTATGTAAACTGCCGACTTATCTTTCAGAATGAAAGCCATTCTGCAGGAATTGGCACCGTTCCCTCAAGGGGAGGTTGCCGGACGTCATCGGGCCTGTTCCCTCGGTCACTCTCGATAAGCGGTTTGCTGTATGCAATTTTTACAAGATTCATCATAATGCGGCGGCCGTTTGTTGTCAACATATATTTTTTGGAGCAATGTTTGAGGAAGCGTTTCCACTGTTGTGTTTCTAGAGAAATCGTTTTGCTCGTCTTTCGTTTGGAAAAATTGTACAATGCCTGTAGGAAGAAACAATAGGAAAGGGGCAACGCATATGATTCCGATCGTAACGGCCGAGGAAATGTACGCCATTGACCGGGAAGTGGAGGAACGGATCGGCATTAGCGCCGACTCGCTGATGGAAAACGCCGGGCAGGCGCTGTTTCGGGTGCTGAAGGAGCGGATTCCGCGCGCCGCCAAGGTCGCGGTGCTCGCCGGCACGGGCAACAACGGCGGGGATGGGATTGTCATCGCCCGCATGTTGAAAAGTTACGGTTATGAAGCAGATTTATGGCTCGTTCCGCCAATGGAAAAGGTGAAAGGGGCGGCGCGCACGGCACTTCAGGTGTACGAGCGATCCGGTTATTCGTGGGTCGCCTACGAAGGAAAAGAGCGGGAGTTGGCGGCGCTTTTGCCGCATTATGATGTCATCATCGACGCCCTGCTTGGCATTGGCGTCAAGGGGGACGTGCGTCCGCCATATAAAGAAATCATCGAGCAAGTGAACCGTTCGTCGGCGGTTGTCTATGCGATCGACGTGCCGAGTGGGGTGCCGGCAGACGGAGGGGAAGCCGGCACGGCGGTCCGCGCCGATGTGACGCTGACGGTGCACTGTCCGAAGCTCGGGGCGTACACGTTCCCGGCGGCCGATTATTACGGAGAGCTCACCGTCGTGGAGATCGGCATTCCGCCGGCGGCGGTGCAGGCGAAGGCGGCCGCCCGGTTTGTATGGGAAATGCGCGATGTCATAGGGACGATGCCGAAGCGCCAGCGGGCGTCGCATAAAGGAACGTACGGCAAGCTGCTTGTCGTCGGCGGATCCAAGGCGATGACCGGCGCGGTGACGCTCGCTGCGAAGGCAGCGCTTCGCAGCGGGGCGGGGCTGGTGACGATGGCTGTTCCGGAAACGGTGTATGAGGCGGTCGCCAACCGCGTGCCGGAAGCGATGTGTAGGCCATGGCCGGCCGAGGGCGGCGCGTTTGCCGGCGCGGCCGATTGGGACGGCCTTGAGATCGATGCGATCGCTGTCGGCCCAGGGATGGGCCGGACGGAAGGGGTTCGCCGCTTGGTCAATGAGCTTGTGCGCCAGCCGGTGCCGCTTGTCATCGACGCCGATGCCTTGTTTTTCTGGGGCGATTATGCCGAGTTCGTGCGCGGGCGGAGCGCGCCGACTGTGATCACACCGCATCCGGGGGAAATGGCGCGCCTCCTTCGCCGCCCGGTCAGCGAGGTGGAACGCGACCGGTTTGGCGTGTCGAAGCGGTTGGCGATGGAATACGGCGTATATGTCGTCTTGAAAGGGCCGTACACGATCGTGACGGCGCCGGACGGGGCGCAATATGTGAACGCGACCGGCAATCCGGCCTTGGCGAAAGGCGGGAGCGGCGACGTGTTGTCCGGCATGATTGCGGCATTTTTGCTGCAGCATGAAGCGGTGCAGCCGGCGGTGAGCAACGCTGTGTTCGTCCACGGCCAGGCGGCCGATTGGCTCGTGCAAAACGGCCATTCGGTGTGGGACGTCCTCGCTTCTGATGTCATTGATGCGTTGCCGGCGGTGTTGGCCGGCTTTAACGCCGTTGGGGCATAATGGAGCGGGGAAGTTAGGTGTACGAACCGTTGGCTGGAGAACCGATCGAAAAGGAAGCGCGAGAGGAGGCGCTTCCTTTTTGCATCATAGGCAAAAGCGAACAGCTTCGTTGCCTCGGGGATGCTGCATTGTTTTCGGTCGGTTCGCGCAACAGCAAAAGTCATGGCGCTACAAGCGAAGCGACTGCTCCGTTTCATACAGGCGGCGGAGCATCGCTTCGGCCCGCTCGAGTTCGGACGGCATCGCCCGGCCCGTTTGTTCCGCTTGTTGGCGGGCGGCGGAGAGCCGCTGGCTCGCCAGCTGCAGCCGCTGGTTCGCCCGCTGCAAATCCGGTGCGCCATTGCCGGCCTGCGCTTCTTCGACGGCGATGCGTGCTTCTTCGACCGCACGTATGGCGTCGTGGATGAAATCGGGTTTCACCTTTGTCCCCCTTTCCACCGTTGTGTATGTATAACGTGTGTGTTCGAAAGGCCGGATATTCTCGTTGCCGCGGAAAACGAGTTGTATGGTCCTAAACCGGCGAATACAATGTAGTGGACAACAAAGGAGGGGGAAAATGGAAACGATCATCCGCGATCTTTTATTAGGGTTATCGCTTGCCGCGCCGATCGGCCCGGTCAATGCCGCGCAGCTTGACCGCGGCATGCGCGGCGGATTTGTCCCGGCGTGGCTGTTCGGCCTCGGCGCGGTGACGGCCGACCTCGTCTACATTGCGCTTGTCTATTTCGGCGTCAGTGACTGGGTGGAGCAGCAGATCGTGCAAACGTTTCTTTGGATGTTCGGCGCCTTTGTCCTTCTTTATACCGGCGCGGAAAGCGTGTGGAATGCCCGGGCGGTCACCGTCCGCCAAGGGCGGAAAGCGGAGTCGGCGCTTCAGTCTTGGATGGCCGGGTTTCTTCTTTCGCTGCTCAACCCGCTTTCGATTTTGTTTTGGCTTGGCGTATACGGATCGGTGCTGGCCCAGATGGCTGTCGGCGGCAGTGAAGGGCACGTGTTATGGCGCACGGCGGCGATTTTGGCCGGCGTTTTGTTGTGGGATGCGGCGCTGGCCGCGGCTGCCGGCAGTTTTCGCCGGTACGTCACCGCCAACATCTTGGCTGCGGTATCGCTATTGTCCGGCATGGTGCTGGTCGGGTTTGGCTGCTATTTTGGCTGGCAAGGGCTGCGCACGTTTTGGATGTAAGAGGCCACCGCCTGCCGTCAGCGCCTGGGCGGCTTGCCGCTTTCTACGTCTGCGGCCGGATGCGCGGATTTTGCACCGTTTTTCGGGTGCGGATGAACGCGGCGAAAGCGATGGCGGCGACCAGCGCGAGGCTGATGAAAAAGCCGGGCCGGATGCTGCGATCCACGACGGTTCCGCCCACCGCAAACACGATGAACAAAAACGCTGCCCAACGTTTCCAGCGCGCGAGGCGGCCAAGCGGCAACAGGCGCGGAGCGAACGATAAAATAAACAGCCAGTTGTACAGCAGCAACAGCCCGGCGGCGGTCGTGATGTACTCATACAGGCGCGCCGGCACGAGAAGCGCCAGGATGACAGACAAAAAAAGCCCGGCGGCGGTCAGGAGAAACGTCGGCGAGGAAAGGCCGCGCCGATCGTTGGCAACAAACCGTCTCGGGGCATCGCCGTCTTTGGCGAGCACCGTCACCATCGTCATCACGGTAAACAGCGAAGCGGCCATCGTGGAAAATCCGGCGATCATGAATACAGCGTTAAACAAATGCGGGAATACGGGCAATCCGTGCCAATGGACGGCGGTGACAAACGGGCTTTCTTTGCTGCTGAAGGCGGCGTGCGGCACGATCGCCATCGCCAAGCCAAGGGCGGATACATACAAAACTGCCAGCACCGCGAGCATCGTTTTTCCGGCTTTCGGCGCGTCACCCGGGTCGCGAAGGCGCACCGCCATAAGCGCGAGCACTTCAAGGCCGCCGAATGCGTAAAACGCGTACACAAGCGCGCTCCAAAAGCCGCCGATCCCGTTCGGGAGCCATTCCCGAGCCCGATTCGGGAACGGAACGGCGCCGTTTCCGGCCCACCCGGCGGCGATCGCCGCCGCGAGCGCGATAAAGCCGGCAATCGCCATAAGTTTCACCGCGCCAAGCACATGCTCGAGCCGGCTGAGCAGGGCAGTGCCAAGAAGCAAGACCATCAGACCGAGGACAGCATAGCCGGCCGCAAACAACCAAAGCGGCACATTTGGAAACCAAAAACGGGAAAAAATGGAGAGCGCCATCAGCTGGCTGCCCATAATAAGCAGCTCGGAGCACCAATACGCCCAGCCGCTGCTAAAGCCGGCCCACGGGCCGTATGCTTTTTTCGCGTACGACCGGAACGATCCGGCTTCCGGGTCGGCGGCGGTCATGCCGGCGAGAAGTTCAAAAACGATATAGGCGCTGGCCGCCGCGATGAGAAAGGCGGCGGCGCTGGCCGGCCCGCCCTGCTCAATGGCAAGCCCGGAGCCGAGAAAAAACCCCGTTCCGACCGTACAGCCGGCGCCAAACAGCGCCAGCTGCCGCCATGTCACCATCCCTTGTTCGCGTGGCCCCATTTGTGCTCCCCCTTTCGTTTCCCACTTATTTTCGAAAAACGAAGCGTCGTTTATGCGGGCGGGCGATATGGCGGCAACGCACGGAAAGGCGGGAGTTCCATTTTTGGACAACCATGGATATAATGGGTGTATCAATCAAAGAAGGGGGATGGAGGCCATGCCGTCATTCGTTTGGCTCGAAACGGAGGAAGAAGTGAGAAGCGCCTTTCCGATTATGCGCGAGCTGCGCACCCACTTGGATGAGGAAACATACGTGGCGCTTGTGCGGGAAGCGCAAGAAAAAGAAGGGTATAAGCTCGCGGCGCTTTACGAAGGGGACAAAATGGTTGCTGCTGTCGGATTTATGCCGATGATCACGCTCTATAACGGCCGTTTTATTTGGGTTTGCGATTTGGTCACGACATCAGCCGAACGTTCGAAAGGGTATGGAAACATGTTGCTGTCGCATGTGCATGATTGGGCGAAAGAGCACGGCTATGGGATTGTCTCGCTGTCATCCGGCCTGCAGCGGATTGACGCCCATCGATTCTATGAGAAAAAAATGGAGTATGAAAAAGTGAGTTATGTGTTTTTGAAACGGCTATAAGATCCGCTAAGAAACGTCCGCGATGCGGGCGCTTTTGATTTAGGGTAGAAAATCATTCGATTTTTCTGTATAATACAAATATAGTTCATATATTGAAATGATTATTCCGATATTCGGAACAGAGGAGCGACGATGAACAAAACGGTGTTAAAAACAAAAGAGCTGCTTGATTTGTTTCTCGACTGCGAGCGGTTGACGCTGCCGGAGATGGTCGAGCGGCTTCGGATGCCGAAAACATCGGTATACCGGATGGCGCAGTCGCTTGTCGCGCTTGGCTTTTTGCAAAAGCGGGGCGATCACTATGAACTCGGTTTGGCATTGTTGACGTTTGGGTCGCTCGTTGCCGAGCGGCTCGATATTCGCCGGGTGGCGCTGCCGGTGATGGAGCGGCTGAAAGAAGCGACGAACGAAGCGGTGAATCTCGTCATCCGTGACGGTGATGAGGCGCTCTATATTGAAAAAGTCGAGACGTCCGAGCCGGTGCGCGTCTATACGAAAGTCGGACGGCGCGCGCCGCTGTACGCCGGCGCGTGCCCACGCGCTTTGCTGGCCTTTATGGACGAAAAAGAGCAAGCTCGCTATTTGGAACGGGAAAAACTTGTCAAAATCGCCAAAAATACAGTAACGGACAAGCAGGCGTTGCGTCGGCAGTTGGAAGAAGACCGGGAACGGGGCTATACGGTCAGCTATTCCGAGTTGGAAAACTATTCAGCGGCTGTGGCCGTGCCGATTTTGAACCATGAAGGCGCGGCCGTAGCCGGGCTGAGCGTCGCCGGTCCGGAACAGCGCTTTTTGCCGGATGATGTGGCGCGCATCGTGCCGTTGCTTCGGCAGGCGGCGATGGAGATTTCACGTGAACTTGGCTTTCAAGGAAAGGGATGGAAATGAACTATACGCTGTTTCCGTTATGCGAATATGCGGTGACCGTCCGGTTTGCCGACTATATCGATGAAACCGTGAATGATATCGTTCATGAGACAGCGGTTCGCCTAAAGGGAGAACGAAAAGAAGGGGTCAACGAAATTGTGCCGGCGTTTTCGTCGCTTACCGCTTATTACGATCCGCTCGTAGTCGGCTATGCGGACGTATGCCGATGGCTGCGCGAAAAGGTCGAGTCGCCCGGACAGACGGATCGCCCTTTGGCGCGAACGGTTGTCATTCCTGTCTGCTATGGCGGCGAATTTGGGCCGGACTTGCCAGAGGTCGCCCGCTTTCACGGGATATCGGAAGATGAGGTGGTCAAGCTTCATTCGGCCGGCCGCTACCGCGTCTATATGATCGGGTTTTCGCCCGGGTTTGCGTATTTGGGGGGCTTGCCGCCGCGTTTGGCCACACCGAGGCGGGCGGTGCCGCGGACAACAGTGCCAGCCGGTTCGGTCGGCATTGCCGGCGGGCAGACGGGCGTCTATCCGCTGGCGACGCCGGGCGGCTGGCAGCTGATCGGCCGGACGCCGCTCCGCGTATTTGACCCGCACCGGAAGGAGCCAAGCTTGCTTTCCGCCGGTGACATTGTTGAGTTTCGGCCGATTGGCGCCGATGAATTTGCACGTTGGAGAGATGAACATGATTGAAGTCATGGAGGGCGGATTTTTTACGACCGTTCAAGATAGCGGACGTTTCGGCTACCGGCATGCCGGGGTGCCGGTGGGCGGGGCGATGGACGCGTGGGCGTACCGCCTCGCCAATGCGCTTGTCGGCAACTGCGGCGATGAGGCGGTGCTCGAGGCGACGATGGCCGGGCCGACGATTCGGTTTCACGCCGAAACGGTGATCGCCATATGCGGCGGTGAGTTCTCATGCGCGCTGAACGGGCAGCCGTTGGCGCTTTGGAAGCCGGCGGCCGTCAAGCCGGGCGATGTATTGGAAATCGGGGCATGCCGGGCGGGATGGAGAGCGTATATGGCCGTAGCAGGCGGCATTGATGTTCCGCCTGTGATGGGCAGCCGTTCGACGTACGTCCCGGCGCAGCTTGGCGGTGTATCGGGCCGTCCGCTGCGGCGTGGGGATGTGCTGAAAATCGGGGCAAGCAACCTCGTTTCCCCTTCAAGGCCGCTTCATTGGGGGCTCTCCCGGTTGGCCAGCCGGTATATCGGCGGAAAAACGAAAACGGTGCGCGCTGTCCCCGGTCCGGAATATGACGAGTTTACGCCGGCAAGTCGCCGCGAGTTTTTCGCCGCCCGTTATGAGGTGACGCCCCAATCCGATCGGATCGGCTGCCGGCTGGCGGGCCCGGCGCTAGTCCGCGCCCGCGAGAAGGAGATGGTGTCGGATACCGTCGTCTTCGGCACCGTGCAAGTGCCATCATCCGGCCAACCGATCGTGTTGATGGCCGACAGCCAGACGACGGGCGGCTACCCGCGCATCGCCCAAGTGGCGGCGGTCGATTTGCCTTTGTTGGCGCAGGCGCGTCCCGGTGACCATATCGAGTTTCAACCGATCGCGCCTGAGGAAGCGGCGCGGCTTTATATCGAACAACAGCGGCGGCTGGATCGGTGGGTTGCCGCCATTCGCCGCCAATGGGGGGAAGAATCATGACGGTCATTGATCTCAATTGCGATTTTGGCGAAAGTTTTGGTGTATACGAGCTTGGGCAGAAAGAAATATTGTCATACGTTACGTCTGTTAACATCGCCTGCGGGTTTCACGCCGGTGATCCGCTCGTCATGCGGCGGACGGTGCAGCTCGCCATCCGGCATGGCGTTGCCATCGGCGCCCATCCGGGTTTTCCTGACCTGCTCGGGTTTGGGCGGCGGGCGATGGCGGTTTCGCCCGAAGAAGTGTATGCGTACGTTGTTTACCAAATCGGCGCGCTTGCAGCCTTTGTCAAGGCGGAAGGCGGGACGATGACCCATGTGAAGCCGCACGGCGCCTTGTACAATATGGCGGCGAAAGACGCGGCGCTGGCCGAGGCGATTGCCAAAGCGGTGCGCGATGTTGACCCGTCGCTTGTATTGTATGGTTTGTCGGGGAGCGAGCTCATCCGCGCGGGCCGCGCTTATGGCTTGCGAACTGCGAGCGAAGTGTTCGCCGACCGGACGTACCAGGCGGATGGTTCGCTCACTCCAAGAAGCGATGCGCGTGCCATCATCGCGGATGAAAACGAGGCGGTCCGCCAAGTGCTCCGCATGGTTGACGAGCAGCGTGTCCGCTCCGTGCAAGGGACGGACGTGGCGATTGAGGCCGACACTGTCTGCCTGCATGGCGACAACGAGCACGCGGTCCGGTTTGCCAAACGGCTGTACGAAGCATTGCAACAGGAAGGCATCACCATTCAGGCGCTGCGGTAGGAGGAGAGATCATGCACAAGAACGAAAGCTGATTAAGCGTGTTGATCGGGGCCGTCTTTTTGATGGCAACATCGGCCATCGGCCCCGGATTTTTGACGCAGACGACGGTGTTTACGGCCCAACTGGCGGCGAGCTTTGGGTTCGTTATTTTGCTTTCCATTTTGCTCGACATCGGCGCTCAGGCGAACATTTGGCGCATTATTGCGGTGTCCGAGCGGAGGGCGCAAGACATTGCCAACGCGCGGCCGCCCGGTGAAGACGTTGATTTTAGCCGGGACGCTCAATGGCCTTGTGCTGCCGCTGTCGCTCGGTGTCATGCTTGTTGCTGCTTACAGGCGGGACATTGTCGGCGACTATCGCCATCCGCTTTGGCTCACCATATTTGGCGCTCTTGTCGTCGTCTTAATGGCGTATATGGGCGTGTATACCGCCATGCAGCAGCTTCCGCAACTGTTCCGCTGACATAAAGCGCCCTAAGCAGCAAAAGCGGTTTAGGGCGCTGTTTTCATTTGAGGCGGTTTGCTGCGTTTCCCGCCACAGTGGACAGCCATTTTCCAAGCGAGCGAACCATCCCCGGCGCTTGCACTCTGAAGCCATTGGGGCGGTTTCCATCATTTGCATTTTTCTCGCCTCGTTTTGTAAGATAAAGAAGGCATAAAACAGGGCGCCGGGCGGTGTGATGTCCGCGCCGACGCGGTGATGGGCAGGAAAGGAGAGCGAACATGAACGGAGCAGACATCAAAGCGATCGTCTTTGATTTAGACGGAACGTTATACGAGGAGACGGGGCATTTTGATTATTACGCCGAGCAGGTGGCCAAACGGCTTAATGAAGCAGACCGGCTGCGATTTTGGGACGATTACCGGGCGGTGCTCGCCGGGCGCCATCCGCTTCGCATCGGCAGCGTGTACGATACAAAGGAAGACTTGATTTTACAGCTTGAAGAAGGAGATGTTCGCGAGGCGCGCCGCTGGAGCGGCGAACCGGTGGCCGCAGCTGATATCGAAAGGATCTATCCGGGGCCGGTGGCGATCGATTTGGATCGCTTTTTCAGCATCGGCGACCTTTGGTGGGTGCCGAGCTCGGTCGGCCGCCATTATGGATTGACGAATGAGGATACATATGCCGCTTTTTTGGAAACGAGAGAGTGGATGATGGGACCAGAGTTTGAGATGCATGGCGCGCCAAGGTTGGCAGAGACGTTGGCAAAGCTCCGCGAAACAACGGCGCTCGTGCTGATGACAAACAGCCCAGAGCCGGACAGCGAAGCGATTTTGCGGAAACTAGGGCTGGACGATTTGTTCCACCATAAAATTTTCCAAGCAGCCAAGCCGATCAAAACGGCTGCCCATTTGGAAGCGATCCGTACCCGCTTTGGCGTCGATTACGGGCAAATGCTTTGCGTCGGCGATAATGTCGGCAATGACATCGCGCCGGCGCGCCAGCTCGGCTGCCGGACGATGTTGATCGATGCATATGGGTTGGCAAAGACAGGAGAGGCCGATGTCATCGTCGCATCGACATCGGCATGTGTGCCGGTGCTGCGCCGCCTGCTGTAGGCGGCGTATACATTTATTTGTCTACACTCTTCTGAATATTGTTGATCTTATCTCAAGAAGTATGTACAATAAAGGTAGTGATTTGCATACTAACCAGTTAGTAAGGAGCATGAATTGAAAGGTTTGGGCATACCGATGAATTGGAACCGCTTTCTTTTGGGAGGCTGTCGATTTGCAAAGCAGACAAAAAGAGGGGGATTGGATGAATAAACGACATTATCCGTACTGGCCAAAGCGGCTCTCGAAAACGCTCGCCGTGCCGGAGACGACGCTCGTCGATCATTTGGAAACGACGGCGAGACGTTATCCGAATAAAACGGCTGTTTATTATTACGGGGCGTCTTATTCATACAAGCAGCTGCTTGATGAAGTGAACGCGCTCGCCGGCTGTCTCCAGCGAAAGCTGTCCGTCCAACCGGGCGACCGCGTGTTGTTGTACATGCAAAACTCTCCGCAGTTCATCATCTCCTACTATGCCATTTTGCGCGCCGAAGCTATCGTCGTGCCGATCAACCCGATGAACACCTCAGATGAGCTTTCTTTTTATGTGAACGATTGCGAGACGAAAGTCGGCCTCGTTGGCCAAGAGCTGCTGGATAAAGTCGTTCCGCTTCTCGGCCGGACCACGCTTAAACATCTCATCGTCGCCGCGTATTCCGATTATGTATCTGACGATTCTCCGGTGCCGCTGCCGGCTGAAGTGGCGGCGCCGCGGCGGACAGTGGGGGGCGAACGCCTTCTTCTATGGGCGGATTGCCTCGCTGCCGGTCTGGCGCCGCTTCCGTACAACGGCCATGTTGATGACATCGCCGTCTTGCCGTATACATCGGGAACGACCGGAGTGCCAAAAGGATGCATCCATCCGCATCGGACGGTCAATGCGAACATTGTCGGCGCTTATTATTGGGGCAACGTAACAAGCGATTCGGTCGCCTTGGCGACATTGCCGTTTTTTCATGTCACTGGGATGGTGCACAGCATGCACACCCCCATCTTCGCCGGTTCAGCGATCGTGCTGATGACGCGCTGGGACCGCGATGCGGCGGCCCGGCTTGTCGAGCGGTACCGTTGCACCCATTGGGTGAACATCAGCACAATGCTGATCGACTTTTTGGCCAACCCGGCGCTCGGTCGATACGATATTTCGTCGCTTGCGAGCATTTCCGGCGGCGGGGCGGCGCTGCCGGAGGCGGTCGGGGAAAAATTGTTCCAGCTCACCGGCGTCCGCTACTTTGAAGGCTACGGGTTGTCCGAGACGATTTCGCAAACGCACTTCAACCCGCCGGACCGGCCGAAGCTGCAATGCCTTGGCGTGCCGGCCTTTGACGTCGACGCCCGCATCATCGACCCGGCGACTGGGCAGGAGCTCGGCCCAGGCGAAGTCGGGGAAATCGTCGTTCATGGCCCGCAAGTGTTCCGCGGCTACTACCGGCGCGAGAAAGAAACGGAAGGAGCGTTCATCGAGCTCGATGGCAAGCGGTTTTTCCGCACCGGCGACATCGGGCGAATGGATGAGGAAGGCTACTTTTTCATTGTCGACCGCGTCAAACGGATGATCAACGCTTCCGGCTATAAAGTGTGGCCGACTGAAGTCGAGTCGCTTCTTTACAAACATCCGGCCGTCAAGCAGGCGTGCGTCGTCGGCGTGCCGGATCCGCGCCGCGGCGAAACGGTGAAAGCGTTTATCGTTCTTCATGACGAGTATGTCGGGGGCGTGACAGAAGAAGAAATCATTGAATGGTCGAAGACGCAAATGGCGGCGTACAAATATCCGCGCCTCGTTGAATTCCGTTCGTCGCTGCCGATGACGTCAAGCGGCAAGCTGCTTTGGCGGAAATTGCAGGAAGAGGAATATGAAAAAGCGGGGAAAGGGGCGAACGCCTGATGACGAAAACAGTCGAAACGGTTTTAGGCCCGGTGCCGGTGGAACAACTTGGCAAAACGCTCATCCACGAACATTTCATCTTCGGCTACCCGGGATTTCAAGGCGATGTGACGCATGGCCCGTTTCGTGAAGACGCGGCGCTTCGCGTTGCCGTGGAGGCGGCGGAAAAGATGAAGCGGCATGGCGTTCAAACGGTCGTCGATCCGACGCCGAACGACTGCGGGCGCAATCCGGCGTTTTTGCGGCGCGTTGCCGAAGAAACGGGGCTGAACATCATTTGTGCGACCGGCTATTATTATGAAGGGGAAGGAGCGCCGCCGTACTTCAAATTCCGCCAGCTGCTCGGGACGGCGGAAGACGATATTTACGACATGTTTATGACCGAGCTGACGGAAGGCATTGCCGATACCGGAATCAAAGCCGGCGTCATCAAGCTCGCCTCAAGCAAAGGCCGCATCACCGAGTACGAGAAGCTGTTTTTCCGCGCCGCCGCCCGTGCGCAAAAAGAGACGGGCGCGGTCATCATCACCCATACGCAGGAAGGGACGATGGGGCCGGAACAAGCCGCCTATTTGCTTGAGCACGGCGCCGACCCGGACAAAATCGTCATCGGCCATATGTGCGGCAACACCGACCCGGACTACCACCGCCGGACGCTCGAGTACGGTGTTTATATCGCCTTTGACCGCTTCGGCATTCAAGGGATGGTCGGCGCTCCAACGGATGAGGAACGGATTCGCACGCTTCTTGCCCTGCTTCGCGACGGATACGCAGACCGGATTATGCTTTCGCATGATACGGTCAACCTTTGGCTCGGCCGCCCGTTTGAACTGCCCGAGCCGTTTGCCGAAATGATGAAAAATTGGCATGTTGAGCATTTGTTTGCCAATGTGATTCCGGCGCTGAGAAATGAAGGGATCGGCGACGAGGTGTTTGCGCAGCTGTTTGTGCGCAATCCAGCCGCCTTATTTTCCGCCTGACAGGGCCGTGAAACGCCGAATTCAAAACCGCTGCCAGCCGGCTTTGCCCGGCCGACAGCGGTTTTTCGTTTGCCGTCCGTTTTTTGCCATCATCATGAATAATTTTCCTCACTTGTTGAACAATAAGGAAAGACATCAGCCGGGCGAAAGGAGGGAGAGAGGCGCTGGTGACAGAAAAACGACTCCTGTTCTTCTCGCTGCTGGCCATCGCCTTATATGTGTCGCCGTACTTTGTGCTCGGTGAAGATGCACATATGCGCGTCCATGACAATTTGGATTCCAACATTGCCTGGTATAAAGTGCTCACCCGAAGCGGCGAACTGTTTGGACCGGTTGACGGCATCATCCCGCAAATCATCAACGGGCTGCCGCGCAACGCGTTCGGCACGGAGTTCAGCGGCATCGTCTGGCTTCACGCCTTGTTTCCATCCATTTACGCCTACGGGCTCAGCCAGGCCATCACCCGCGTGTTCGCGTTTGTCGGCATGTATCTTCTGTTGAAAAAGCATGTACTGCCGGACGGACGCTGGCTATGGATCCGCATCGGCGCTTCTTTAACGTTCGCGCTGACGCCGTTTTGGCCGTCGGGGATGTTGAGCACGCTTGGCATGCCGCTTGCGCTTTGGGCGTTTTTAAACATCCGCAACGGCGAGCGCTCGTGGGTGAATTGGGCGGTGTTGACGCTCTTGCCGCTTTACTCAAGTTTTGTGCTTGGCTTTTTCTTTTTCCTGAGCGCGCTTGGGATTTGGTGGCTGGTCGATGTCATCCGCGGCAAAGGCTGGAATTGGCGGTTTTTCGCTGCCATCGCCTATATGACGGTGCTCTATTTGGCGGTCGATTACCGGCTTGTCCATTCGTTGTTGTTTTCCGATGAGCCGACAAGCCGCGATGAATATTTCCATGCCCGTCTGCCGCTTTGGCGGGTGATCCGTCTGACGTTCAAAAACTATGTGCTCGGCCATACTCATGTGATGACGGTGCATGGGCTCGTCATTTTGCCGGTGACGCTCATCGCCTTGTACTTCGTATGGAAGCGGAAGCGCTGGCGGCAGGAAACGCCGTTTCTTGTGCTGCATGTGCTGAACTTTGCCTTATCAACTTGGTATGCGTTTTGGTTTTACAAAGGATGGCTGCCGCTCACTGAACGGTTTGATTTGCTCGATAAGTTCAATTTTGCCCGCTATCATTTTTTGCGGCCGATGGTTATTTACGTTTTGTTTGCGATGGCGCTGAAAATTGTTTGGCAAGAAGGACGATGGTGGCGGGCGGTCGGCGCGGCGGCGATCGCATTGCAGCTGTTGGTGCTTGTTTCTTACAATGAAGAAATTGTCTACCGAAACAAACCGTCGTTCCGCGAGTTTTACGCTGAGAAGCAATTTGCCGCCATCCGTGAATATATCGGACGCCCTGTGCATACATACCGTGTCGCCAGCATCGGCATCCACCCGGCCATTGCCCAGTACAACGGTTTTTACACACTTGATACGTACAACAATTTCTATCCGCTTGAATACAAACACCGGTTTCGCCGCATCATCGCCAAGGAGCTGGAAAAAAACAAAAAGCTGCGTGAGTATTTTGATGAATGGGGCGGGCGCTGCTATTTGTTTGTCGATGAGCTTGGCAAGCGTTATATGTTTAAGAAAACATCGAAACGGACGATCCGCCATCTTGAATTGAATACAAAAGCATTTTACGACATGGGCGGCCGCTATATTTTCTCGGCGTTGCCGATTGAAAACGCGGCAGAAAATGCCCTTCGCCTTGAACGGGTGTTCCGCTCCGATGAATCGGCATGGACAATTTATTTGTACAAAGTGGTGTGGGAAGGAGGACAATGATATGTCTGAGCCGGTATTGGCCATTGTCGTGCCGTGCTACAATGAGGAGGAAGTGTTGCCTGAGACAATCGGCCGTTTGCGGGCGTTGCGCGAAGAACTGGTCAAAGAGCGGCTTATTTCACCAAAAAGCGCGCTCCTATTTGTCGATGACGGCAGTCGCGATCATACGTGGAAACTCATTTACAAAGCGAGTTTGCGCCATCCGGAAGTGAAAGGGTTGAAACTGGCGCGCAACGCCGGACATCAAAACGCGTTGTTGGCCGGTCTGTTTACGGCGAAAGCCCATGCCGACTGCTTGATTTCGATTGATGCCGATTTGCAAGATGATTTATCGGCCATTCGCGAATTTGTGAAAAAGTTTCGCGAAGGGTATGACATCGTTTACGGCGTGCGCCGGCGGCGCGACACGGACACATGGTTTAAACGGCATACGGCCCAAGGATTTTACCGGTTAATGAAGGTGTTTGGCGTTGATCTCGTATACAACCATGCCGACTACCGTCTGATGAGCCGGCGCGCGGTCGAGACGCTTGAGCAGTTTGGGGAAGTAAATTTGTTTTTGCGCGGCATTGTTCCGCTCCTTGGCTTTCGCTCGACGGCTGTCTATTATGACCGGAAAGAGCGGTTGGCTGGAAAGACGAAATATCCGCTAAAAAAAATGATTGCTTTTGCGCTTGACGGGGTCACATCGTTTAGCGTCACCCCGATTCGCTTTATTTCGTTCATCGGCTTTCTCTCATTTGTCGTCAGTCTCATTTTTGGCGCTTATTTTCTCTTTTTAAAGTGGGCCGGGCACACTGAGACGGGATGGACGTCGCTCATTACCTCGATTTGGCTGCTGGGG
This sequence comes from Geobacillus sp. BK01, assembly GCF_052220245.1. Lineage (NCBI taxonomy): Bacteria > Bacillati > Bacillota > Bacilli > Caryophanales > Anoxybacillaceae > Geobacillus > Geobacillus sp. BK01. The sequence goes on along the minus strand of NZ_JBQPTH010000006.1, from coordinate 66,123 downwards.
GGCTTGCAACTCATCGCCCTTGGGCTGATCGGGGAGTATGTTGGGAAAATTTACAAAGAAACAAAGCGGCGGCCGCGTTATATCGTTGATTTGGATTTATGGAACTGGCCGCTGCCGCAGCGGCTGTCGCCATCAGCTTCATCCGAGGAGGCGGAGGCGGTGGAGCCGATGCGGCCATAGGAAACAAGCCGGCGTGCATGGGCGCGCCGCTTTTCTTTGTCTTGCAATTGAAAAAAAGAAAGAGTAGACTGATGGATGGGAACGATATGGCTGATTGACGGGGGATGGAACGCCAACAGTCAGAGAAGGGGGCTTTTCGCCGGCTGGCAAAGGGTGTTTGTCGAGAAAGGGGAGGTAAGCGATGGCCGATTGGCATGAATGGGCAGATGTGCGTGAGCGGGTGAGAGAGACCAATCCGCTCGTCCATAATATGACAAATGTTGTTGTGACGAATTTTACGGCAAATGGACTGCTGGCGCTTGGCGCTTCGCCGGTGATGGCGTATGCGAAAGAGGAAGTGGGCGAGATGGCGAAGCTTGCCGGCGCGCTCGTATTGAACATCGGGACGCTGAACGCCGAAGAAGTGGAAGCGATGTTGATCGCTGGCCGGGCGGCGAACGAAGCCGGCGTGCCGGTCATTTTCGACCCGGTTGGGGCCGGAGCGACGCGCTACCGGACGGACACAGCGCGCCGCATCGCCGAACAGGTGAAGCTTGCCGCGGTTCGCGGCAATGCGGCGGAAATCGCCAACATGATTGGCGAAACGTGGGCGATTAAAGGCGTCGACGCCGGCGAAGGAGGCGGTGATGTTGCGGCCTTGGCCAAACGGGCGGCGGCTAAGCTCGGCACCGTTGTGATCATCACCGGAAAGGACGATGTCGTCACGGACGGAAACACGACGTATTTGGTTCACAACGGCCATCCGTTGCTGACGAAAGTGACCGGCGCGGGCTGTTTGCTGACGTCGGTGATCGGGGCGTTTACGGCCGTTGAGCCCGACATTGTGAAGGCGGCTGTGGCGGCGCTCGCATATTACGGCGTCGCGGCGGAGCGGGCGGCGGCGGAAGTTGGGGAGCGCGGTCCAGGCCGTTTCCAGGCGGCGTTTTTAGACGCGTTGGCGCATACAAGCGCCGATGACGTGAAGCGCGACGGACGGGTCGAACAACGGTAAAAGGAGAGGGGAACAACATGGTATTCAAAGCGTTGACGATTGCCGGTTCGGACAGCGGCGGCGGCGCCGGCATTCAAGCGGATCTTAAAACGTTTCAAGAGCTCGGTGTGTTTGGCATGTCAGCGATTACAGCGGTGACGGCGCAAAATACGCTCGGCGTGCAAGGCGTCTATCCGCTGTCGGCGGAAGCAGTCGCCGCCCAGATCGAATCGGTGGCCGCCGATTTAGGCGCGGATGCGGTAAAAACCGGCATGCTCTTTAGCGCCGACATCATCCGCACCGTGGCCGGACAAGTGAAAAAACACGGTTGGGAGCGGCTTGTCGTCGATCCGGTAATGATCGCCAAAGGTGGCGCTCCGCTGTTGCAGGAAGAGGCGGTGGCTGCGTTGAAAGAAGAACTGCTGCCGTTGGCGTTTGTCATTACGCCGAACATTCCGGAAGCGGAGGCGTTGACCGGTACGGCCATCCGCACGATGGATGACCGCCGCGAAGCTGCGCGTCGTCTGCACCGGATGGGCGCCCGCTATGTCGTAGTTAAAGGCGGCCATGATGATGATGGTGAGGAAACGGTCGATTTGCTATATAACGGTGACGAATTTTCGTATTTTAAAAGCAAGCGAATCAGCACGCGCCACACGCACGGGACCGGTTGCACGTTCGCGGCGGCGATTGCTGCCGAGCTGGCAAAAGGGCGGCATCCGGTCGATGCCGTGGCGACCGCGAAATCGTTCGTGCAGGCCGCCATTTCCTATCCGCTTGGCATTGGACAAGGCCATGGGCCGACGAACCATTGGGCATACCGGCAATACGGGGAGTGAGACGGGTGGCGCGCATCACAAGCGAAGAAATGAAAGAGCGGTTGGCGGTGTACTTTATTATGGGGAGCCAAAACAGTGAACAGCCGGCGGAGCAGGTGCTCGAGGAAGCGCTTGATGGCGGCGTGACGCTGTTTCAGTTTCGCGAAAAAGGGCCGGGCGCTTTCAAAGGGGAAGACAAAGCGGCGCTCGCCCGGAAGCTGCAGCGTCTTTGCCGCACTTATGGCGTGCCGTTTATCGTCAACGATGACGTCGAGCTGGCCATCGCCATTGATGCCGACGGCGTCCACGTCGGCCAAGATGATGAAGACGCGCGGCGCGTGCGAGAAAAAATTGGCGACAAAATTCTCGGTGTTTCGGCGCATAATGTGAAAGAGGCAAGAGCAGCCATCGAAGCGGGCGCCGATTACATCGGTGTCGGTCCGATTTATCCGACCCGCTCAAAAGACGATGCGAATGAAGCACAAGGGCCCGATATTCTCCGCCGCCTCCGCGAAGCGGGGATTACGATTCCGATTGTCGCCATCGGCGGCATTGCGGTTGACAATGCAAGAGAGGTTATGGAAGCCGGGGCGGATGGCGTGTCGGTCATCAGCGCCATCGCTTCCGCCCCGGTGCCCAAAGCAGCAGCGGCGGCGTTGGCAGCGGCGGTGCGGGCTGCCCGTGTCAGCCGGTGACAATCAAACAGACAAGACAAAAGGGTGTCCTGTTTTGCAGGACACCCTTTTGTCTTAGGACGCTGTCTGCCGCCACCTCGGCCACCGCCATTCGAGCAGCGGCCGCACGAGCCGGACGACCGGCTTGCTTCCGAGGATGAGCATAACGGCGACCGACAGCGCAAGCAGAAGCGGATAGCCATGTACGTCCATAATAAAATCCGGGAACGGTGTTTCGTGCAAATATTTTAAAATAAACCCGTGCAAGATATAGATGTAAAACGTGCGCGCTCCCAGCACGGAAAACGAGAAGCGCCGGCCCGGGATGAACGACAGGAAGCTGAACGTCATCAGCAAGCTGGCCGCGTAAATGGCAAGACGGCCCGCCACGCCGGCCGGCTCTGATACGCCGAGCGTATCGTACGATTTCGAGCCGTACAACCAGTCTTGCGGCAAGTCCGGAAATCCGAAATGAATGAGCACGAACATGCCGGCCAGCACGATCAGCGAGGCGATGCGCACAGATGTAGTAAACAAACGCTCGATCGCCGATTTGTTCGTGAAAAACCCGAGCAAAAAGAACGGGAAAAACGTGAGTGTTCTTGACAAGCTCAGCCATTTTTCCGCTTCCATCATCCCGCCGGCCAAACCGAGAAGAAGCGCAAGCGGCAGCGCGATCTGCTTCGGCAGCCGGCCGAACCATAGCAGCAACACGTTCCAGCTGAACAGGCTAAGCAAAAACCATAGGCTCCAATGCGGAGTCAATAAATCGAGTTCGAGCGACCGTTTGTCATACAAAAAGAAATAATAGACGGAATACAGAAGCTGGAACAAGATATACGGAAACAGCAATTTTTTTGTGATTTTTTGCAAGTAGCCGTTCTCATGGAATTTCTTAGAAAAATAACCGGAAATGAAAATGAACGCCGGCATATGGAAAAAGAAAATCCACGTATACAAGCTGTGCACCCATAAGACGCTGTCAATATACGGGCGCAGAAAGTGGCCAAACACGACAAGGAGCATTAACGCACACTTCGCGTTGTCAAAATAGTAGTCCCGCTCCTTCACAGTGTTTCCTCCTCTCTATACACACCAATTCGAATCATACTCCTTCTTTTTGAGGGAGTCAACCGTTGAAACATGGAAGCCGTAGGGGGAGGGCCGGCTTGCCCGTGCTAATAGTTTGCCAAAGAAAGGAGATGATTTGGTGAAAAACGATCGCCGCGAAACGGACGATATGACGCAGTTATTGCAAATCATCAACGCCAAAGGAGATGAAGGTGAACTGCAGGAGATCGTCTGCAGTGATGAGTTGTTTTGGAAAAGTTTGCGGGCGCAGGCGGAAGACAGTGCAAAAGGAGGCGAATAAGGATGGAACTATTGCGGGCGAAACGAATTGCCGAGGCCGGAGAAATTGTCCCGGTGACGTATGAAGGAAAACGGGTGATCATTCAACACGTCGATGAAGGGCGGGAAGTAGCGCGCATTTATTTTGCCAATGAGCCGGAACGCGAGCAAGATGTACCGGTGCGCCTGCTTGAAGAGCAGTAGGCGTCGGGCAAGTTGTCGCTGTTTTGTCAAGGGAAAGCCGATGACACTCTGTGTTCGAATATGATATAATAACGAAAGAAATGACGCTTGGACATTGGAGTGACCAATATGAACATCGGGTTTGGGGAAATTGCGCTCATCGTCTTTTTCGCGTTGCTCATTTTCGGGCCGAAAAAGCTGCCGGAATTAGGACAGGCGGCCGGGAAAACATTGCGTGAATTTAAAAACGCAACAAAAGGCATTATTGACGACGACGAGGCGACAAAAGCGCAAAAATAAGGGGCTAGGCATAAAGGTCTAGCCTCTTATTTTTTTGTTTTCCGTCCGTGGGCCGCCGGGCGATCTGTCGGTCTCCTTTGCCAACGCAGCAAAAAAACAGACAAGCTTGACCGGCGAAGGCCATATACATACATATGGAAACGTGTTGTTCGTTTTTGGTTGGCGAAATGGCCGACGGGGCGGAGGGATCAACCATGGTGATAAAAAAAATGGTGGCAATCGTCGAGGGAAGCTTGCTGCTCGGCATCGGCATCAACGTGTTTTTAGTCCCTCACCATTTGCTTGACGGGGGAATGATCGGCCTTGGGCTGATCGCCAAATACGTCTGGCACGTGCAAGCCGGTCTGACGATGATCATCTTAAGCGTTCCCCTTTACGTGGCGGCTTGGTTTTACTATCGCCCATTTTTTTACAACAGCTTGCACGGTCTTTTATTTTCCTCATGGATGATTGACGTATTATCGGTTTTGCGCGGCATTGTTACGTTGGATCCGCTCTTGAGCGCCATCATCGGGGGAATGCTTGTCGGTGCGGGCATCGGCCTCATGTTGCGCGAGGAGACAAGCACGGGCGGAACGGATTTGCTGGCTCAGTTTATCGCCAAACTGACAGATTGGAACGTCGGTGTCATTATATTCGTCATTGACGCCTGTATCATTTCGATCGGAAGCCTCATGATTGACTCGGTGCCATTTATTTATTCGTTTGTTGTCGTCGCAGTCGTCGGAGCGGTGACGACAATGCTAACGAGCGAAAAAACGATGGGGGTGTAATCCGGATCCCCACCGTTTTTTCATGGTCATCCCCCACATGCCCGCCCGTTAGGAGTCGGATATGTTTCCGTTGGGCATGCGATCAAGGCGGAAAATGCAGATGTTGTTGAACGTGAGTGATTTCCTGCTTTAACGCTTCAGTGGGATATAGGTGCTCTGTTGCCACTGGCATATGCAAGCCATTTTAGATGGAAGGCGGGCGTCTGTTCACGGTTTTGCCAGCTCGAGCGCGCGATAGACGTTGATGAGTCCGGAGCCATAGTACGGATCTTTTCCTCTCTCGCCTAAATCATCAGCGCTTCGTAGAATGATATCGCGCACCTCATCATTCGAAAGCCGCGGATTGACGGAACGGATCAAAGCAGCGAGCGCCGTAACATGGGGTGCTGCCATGGACGTGCCGGAAAGAGCGGCGTATTGATGGCCGGCAAACGTGCTGGCAATGTTCGTCCCGGGCGCCACGACGTCGACATAATCGCCATAATTGGAGTACAAGGCGTAGGAAAGGTCCGGGTCAACCGCTCCGACGCTGATCACCTCCGGATACGCGGCCGGGAAGCTCGGCTGGGACGTGCTGTCATTGCCGGAAGCGGCGACGAGCACGACATCATGGGCATCGGCATAGCGGATCGCTTCCTCGAGAACCGAAGATGGCTGGTAGTTGCCAAGGCTTAAATTAATCACTTTCGCCCCGCGGTCGACCGCCCAGCGGATGCCTTTGGCTACGTCAATACTCGTTCCATAGCCGTCGGCGTTTAACACTTTGACCGCCATGATCGGATTGAACCATGTGATGCCGGCAACCCCTTCGCCATTATTTGGCTGTGAGGCGACAATGCCGGCAACATGGGTGCCATGACCGTTTTCATCATCGGGAGGGCGGTCGTCGGCCAACACGTTGTATCCGGGGCCAAGGCGGCGTACTAAATCGGGATGAGTCAAGTCGACCCCGCTGTCGATGATGGCGACGGGCACGGTTTGCTTGCCGCGCGACAGCGTCCAGCCGGCTTCCGTATAAATGGCCGGTAAATTCCACTGATAGCGGGCGTAAAACGAATCATTCGGCTCTTCCGCTGGCCACGGGAAGCCGTTTTGCATGTAAATGTAGTTCGGCTCACAATACTCGACTGATGGAAGCGGGCGGAAATAGCGGCGCATTTCCTCGTACGTCTGCTCGCGCGAACGGAAAACAAACACATGATCAAGCCGCTTGACAAGCCGGCCGCGGATGGCTGTTTCCATCTGTTTGAGACGGCGGCTGTCCGGCGGCGTCCGAAAGCGGACAGCAATTTCATTGGTAAAATAGTGGCTTTGGTCGCCGCGGTGGTTATGACGAATTTCCCGAATGCCCGGGTGCGCGTTCAGCTGTTGTTTCAGCCGCTCTCCTGCACTGAGGCTGTCTAAGGTGACAACCGTCGGATGAGTGCGTGCGTCTTTTGTGTCAAACGGCTCAAGCCGCGGCGGGGCAGGGGCGCGCTCTTGCGGTGCCGGCCGGGTGGAGCCGATGGCGGCGGCAACGACGAGGACGACGGCGGCGCCGAGGGCAGCCCATATCGTGTATCGGCGATTCATGTGGTTCACCTCCTCTGTTGTTAGGATGGGCGAATGGCGGGCAAATCATGAAAAAGGGGATTCTTCCCGCAGCGGGTGAATCCCCTTTTGTGGTATTCAGCGTCCAGCCGACTGCAGCACTTGCTGTGCCGCTTGCATATCGATGCGCAGCTGCTCTTGGACGTTGGTCGGATGGTAATACCCTTTGTTGACCATATATTGGCTGATTTGCTCATGGAACGCGATCGCATCGTTTAACTGTTGTTTCAAAGTATTGCGCACTTCCGGAGTCGCCGCTTCGGCGATGGCCATCGCGCATCCTTTAATGGCGTTTTTGGCGCTAATAAGGCAATCAGCAGCGATCATTTGATCGTTTAATACGCCGGTTGGCGTCATGGTTGTTTGCATCGTTGTCCCTCCTTTGCCCGTTACGATAATAAGTTTTGCAAGTCGCGGATGTGCTGCGTAGTTTTTTGCATGTCTTGCTGAATGAGCGATTTCAGTTGTGGATCGCTTGCCATTTGCTGCATGGCTGTGCTTTTGGCGAGGCACGTGTTTTTAAACATCAGCAGTTCGTGCAGCTCAAGCGTTTCATGTGTTCCTGTCGCTTTCATCTTTTTCACCACCTTCCGTGACATAGTATATACCCCGCCGTTATGTGTATATATGGATAATGATGGAAAAACAGTCGATGGTGTTTTTGGCAGCCGGACAGCCCGACAAGAGGCGCTGCTTGCATGCTCAAGTTTTGCCTAGAGCGGGGCATACTATGTCCGCAATCCATTTTCATGCAGGGGGTGAAGGAACGGATGAAAAAGGCAGCCATTGTGCTAGGTGTTGCTGTGCTTCTTCTTTTCGCCGTCGGGGCCGCTCTTCTTTTGCGCCGGGGAGAGTACGCGCTTGTGCCGGACGGGGAGACGATCAAGCCGTATCAGGCGAGCGAGCGAACCGGCATTGATTGGTGGGGGAGGTGGATCGATGCAGATGGCGGCCGCTTCCAAACGCTATCGGCAGAAAACGGACACCCGCCAGAAAAGGACGGGGCGGTCGTTGTCGATGACCGGCTGCTCCTCCTTGGCAAAGAGGTGTTTTATAAGGAAACGTTCGGCAATGAAGTGTTTTTGACTGACATTATGGGCATTGTCGACGGGCCGCTGACGCTGGCCAATATGGCGCAAGCGATCGCCGCATTAAAAGGAGAAGGGACGACAAATTTGCGTGTGCCGCTCGCCGAGGATGTGACGATCGGCGGACGGACGTATAAAAAAGGGGAGCTGATCGACACCGGCATTGATGTGCCGAAAGGGGCATATTTGCCGCTTGGGATGCCGATTGTCACCGGCGGCGGCCGCGTGCGCGTCGGCATTAGCTGTGCGGCTTGTCACGCAACTGTCGATCCGGAGACGAAACGAGTCGTCGAAGGAGCGCCAAACAATGATTTGAACGCTGGACTGTTAATGGCGTTGGCGACAAATTCGACCGCTTATTTTACTCATGCCGAAATCAAATCGCTTGCCGACTACATTCGTTCGACCGACCGCGCCATCGTTGATTCGCGCGGGCGAAAAGCTGTGCTGCCGGATCCGGAGCGACTTGAGCGGGAAGTCGACCGCATTTTTGCCAGCTGGCCGCGCGGCAATTTCGACTCGACGATTGATCTGAAAGCGAACCCGGCGCAAATTCCCGATTCGTTCACGCGCGGCGACCATCCGTACGGGTGGAGCGGCTTTGCTGCTGCCGGCTCGTTTCACGGTTTGGCCGCCTTCAGCAACAACGTGCACGCCCAAAACGCCGATTCGCTGGCACAGGTAGAAGTTAGTGATGAGTTGTTTGGCATTGACAAGGAAGTGTATCTTGGCACGATTTTGCAAAACGCAGCCAACCCGCGCTTTCGCTATCGGCCGACGATGAAGGAAAAGCCGTCTGTCTTTTTCGCTAAAGCCGATCCGACGCCGAAAGCGGTTGGCGTCAATCAGCTCGTTGCCCCGCCGCAGTTTCCGAACGTATCGCTTGTCGCTCCGGACGGGCTGATCGCCAGCGAGCCCGGGTATCGGTTTAACGAACAAAACAATGCTGTCGCCGCTTGGCAAAATACGCTCAATCCTCCACCGCCGAACAAACGGGTGGACAAAGAGCGGGCGGCGAAAGGGCGGGATGTGTTCGTTCGCGCCGGCTGCATCCGTTGCCATGCGGGGGCGTATTTGACGAATAACCGCGTCATAGCTGCCAATGTGGTTGGCACCGAGCCGTCGCGGGCAAAAGCATTAAAAAAAACTGAAAACATATTTGGGGAGGCGGTGTTGTATGCCCCGGATACGCCAGTGCCGATCCCGAAAGGGGCAAAAGTGGTAAACGTACCGACCGATCATCTTGACCCGGAACAAATTCGCCTGTCGTTCGCCCACGGCAATTCGCCGGGCGGGTATAAGGTGCCGAGCCTGATTGGGCTTGCTTGGAGCGCCCCGTATTTGCATGATGGCGGCGTGGCGGTTGGGCCAAACGGGGAACCCGGACTTTCAAGCACCGTTCAAAAAGGCATCGCCCCTGATGCGCGCAACAGCTTGCGGGCGCTGATTGACCGGACGTGGCGCGAGCGCGTCATCGCCGCGAATGCTGCCGATCCGGCTTTAAAGGCGGTGCATGTGACAGGAGAGGGGCATCGGTATTGGATTGACCGCCAAGCCGGGTTTACGAAGGAAGAGCAAGAGGCTGTGTTGGACTATTTATTATCGCTTACATCGCGCTGATCGCGTCTGGGGATGTTTTCCTTGCAATGACGTTCCTCTGCTTGTCCACACTAACGGACAAGGAGGGACAATCGATGAACGAAACGTGCTTCTACTGTCAATGTGACTGTGACGACAAAGTGCATTACGTCTCGTTCCACACGAACGGCGAGGAACGCGAGGAAGCGCTTTGTCCGGAATGCTACGAAGAATGGTTGCAAGGCATGAAAGGGTAATGTCTTTCCCCGCTTTCGCTTTGCTTGAAAGCGAGGCTCTTTTCGGTGAAGATGCCAAACAAAACCGCACCATGATCAAATCGGTGCGGTTTTTTCCGAGAGTGACGGAGTGACGACGGTGTCCTCTAGGCTGCATGTTTCGTCGTAAGAACGGTATATGGCTGCTTCTGACCGGGGAGTGTGGAGCGACAACAATAAAATGTGCTCGCTTCCGGTGCGGCTGACCTTTGTTTCCATTTTGAGTGCCACATCATCGAGCGTCAACGAGTAAAACCGGTACGTCAAGCCGAGCCATGTACGTTCAGACCGGACGGTATCCGGATGATGGCGGATGAATTCGGACAGCTCGGCGAACGAATGTTTTTCCCGCTGCATCCATTCACGAATGGCGGTGGTTGTTTGTTTCAACCAATTTTTCCAAGATGGCTTCATCATCATCACCTTTTTTCATCCAATATGCCCATTTCCGCCATTCGCTATACAGGAAGCCGGATCGAGAAGGTCGTCATGTTGACGTCGGACGAACAGCTGATTTCCCCGCCATGGTCTTCAATCACTTTTTTGCAAATGTAAAGGCCGATGCCCGTTCCTAATTTTTTTGTCGTAAAAAACGGCTCAAAAATGGTCTCGACGATATCGGCGGGAATGGCCGGGCCGTTGTTGGTGATTTCAATGATGACCGTTCCGTCTTGGGAGCGGGCAGTGATCTTGATGCGGCGCGGCTTTTCCTTTTCTTTCACCGCTTCGATCGAATTGAGTAAAATGTTGACCAATACTTGGCGCAACTGGTCTTTATAGGCAAAAATATGTATTGTTTCATCGACCACCAACGAAATGTCGACATCGCTGTCGACGATCGTCGCGTATAAAAAATCCATTATTTCCTCTAACAGTTGATGCAGCGAAAAAGTTTCCTTTTCGCTCTCGACAATTTCTTTGCGTGAGGCATGCAAAAATTGCGAAATGCGAAATTTCAGCTGCTGCAACTCGTGATCGATAATATCCAAATATGGCAAATGCGGATGTTCAAACTTTAATAATTGAATAAACCCAATAATGGCCGTAAGCGGGTTGCGGAATTCGTGCACAAAACTGGATGACATTTGCCCGAGCAAGCTCAGCCGATCTTGATGTGACCTGGCGATCAACATGTTTTTCTCGCGCAACTCCGCTTCCTTTAGCCCGTTATATTCGGTGATGGCATGGAACAAAAACTGGTCAAATAACTCGTTGATATGGTCGATTAACGGAGCCAGCTCGACGGTCGGCAATGGCGCGGTCAACGCGTGCTTAATAATAAGCCGCCGGCCGAGGCTGACATTATAGACGAGGGCGCCGATGCCGGCATTCATTTCCGCCCGTTCTTTGGCGATTTTGTTGGCCAGCTGTTCGACTGTCTCGCCGGACAGCGACCGCAACAGCGCCTCTTTGACTAACGCAAACATCGCCAAGGCATTTTGTTCAACGCGGTCAAGATATTTATCATCGTCGGCAATTTTCATATGTCGCCGCCAATAGGCAAGGAAGCTAGGCAGATGGGTTTCCAAATGGGTGACAAGCTGCTGTGCGGCAGATGCCAAAAAAGCCACCTCGCTTTCCGTCGTTTATTATCATTATAAGGGGGAATATCGAGCTAGAACAGAGGGAAAATCACGATATGTCCGATAAAACTAGTTTTCTTTCGCCAAAAAGGCTAAGGAATGCCGGCTCATGGCAGGTGGAGGCGCACTGTTTGAACAAAAAAAGAAAAATCATGTATAATGAAGCAGACAACACACTTTTTCAAAAGGTTGGGGAACGCCGTGAAATTGTATGACTCCATTTTAGACTTAATTGGCGGCACGCCGATCGTAAAGTTGCGGCGCCTTCCGGATCCGGACGGGGCGGATGTATATATGAAGCTCGAATCGTTTAATCCGGGCGGCAGCGTCAAAGACCGGCCGGCTTGGGAAATGATTCGCCGGGCAGAGGCGGAAGGAAAAATTACGCCGGGAACAAGCACGATCATCGAACCAACGTCCGGCAACACCGGCATCGGGTTGGCGATGGTGTGCGCCGCCAGAGGGTATCGGTGTATCATTACGATGCCGGATAACGCAACGATTGAGCGGGTGAAGATTTTAAAAGCGTACGGGGCGGAAGTGCATTTGACGCCGGCCGAGAAGCGGATGCAGGGGGCGATTGACGAAGCGAACCGGCTTGCTAGTGAGATTCCTGACAGCTTTATTCCGATGCAGTTTGAAAATCCAGCCAACCCGGACGCGCACCGGCATACGACGGCAGCCGAAATTTATGAAGCGTTTGACGGACGGCTGGATGCGTTCGTGCTCACCGCCGGCACCGGAGGGACGGTGACCGGGACAGGAGAAGAGCTGAAAAAGCGCATGCCGAATTTGCGCATTTACGTCGTTGAACCATACGGCTCACCTGTGCTGTCGGGCGGGAAGCCGGGACCGCATAAAATTCCCGGCACCGGTCCAGGGTTTATCCCGAACATTTTAAACCGCTCGATTTATGATGACATTTTTTTGATTAAAGATGAAGACGCCCAGCAGATGGCACGCGAACTGGCGGCAAAGGAAGGCATTTTGGTCGGCGCCTCGGCCGCGGCGAGCGCCTATTACGCCATCAAAGTAGCCAAGCAGCTGCCAAAAGGGGCGCGCGTCCTTTGCATGGCGCCGGATTCCGGGGAGCGGTATTTGTCATCAGATTTATTTGCTGATTAACGGAGGACGGATAAATAAGCCCCGGCTTCAACGGTACACGGAACAGGGAGAGGAAGTGTTTCTGTTTGCATGAGGAACGGGCATGGAAGAAAACCATCCGTCTCATATTGACGTTTATCATCGGTGCATTGGGCGGCATTGCATTCTCCCTTTTGCACATTCCGCTCCATTGGGTGCTTGGCCCGGCGGCCGCTTTGTTGGCCGCCTCTCATCTTTTCAAAGAAAAGCTGTATTGGCCGACCGCTATCCGCAATGTCGGGCTCATTCCAATCGGCTACACGCTCGGTGCGCCGGTGACGGCGGCGACGCTCGCAGAAATGGCGCGGCAACTGCCGACGATGATGTTGACGACGGTTTTGATGTTGCTGTTTAGCTTTGTCGTTTCCTCCCTTGTAGCGAAATGGACTCATCTTTCGCTCCGTTCAGTCGTCACCGGCTGCATTCCCGGCGGACTGTCACAAATGCTCGTTCTCGGCGAGGAGCTGAAAGGCGTCGATCCGACCGTCGTCACATTGTTTCAAGTGATGCGGCTGATGGGTGTCGTGTTTCTCGTTCCGCTTATCGCCTTAAGCCCGCTTTTGTCCGAAGGCGCCGCGGGAGCGACCGACGCCGGAATGGCCGGCGGGCCGGATTGGACTGTCGGCCTCGCTTTGCTTTATGCGGCTGTCACTGTGGCCGGTGCGCTAGTAGGGAAGCGCCTCCGATTGCCGACGGCCTATTTGCTCGGTCCGATCATCGGCACGGCAGCGCTCGTGCTTGTTGGAACGCCGGCCCCGCATTTGCCGGCTCCGCTGCTAGACGTCGCGCAAATTACGATGGGAACGTATCTCGGCCTGATGCTGAAGCCGACGGCGATCGAAGGGAAAGGGAAGGTGATGGCGGCGTCGGTTTTAGCCGGCTGCGCGCTTATTTTGTTTTCCATGCTATCAGCGTTCGTGTTAATGAGCTGGCACCGTATACCGTATTTGACGGCCTTTATCGCCTTAGCGCCGGGCGGCATGGATCAAATGGGCATTTTGGCGCAAGAAGCGCATGCGAGCCTAGCCATTGTCACCGGCTATCAAATGTTCCGCATTTTTTTCATTCTTTTTGTCGTTCCGCCAGCGTTGAAAACATTGTTTTCCACCCGTTGGTTTCGTCGGCTTGAGCAGTGGCAAACGCAGCAGCATGGCTGACAAATAAGGCTATGATCGATGGTGAAACTATGGTAAACTGAAAAAAGGAGGGGATCGCGATGAATCACTCGACCGTTTACCGCCCGCACAGCCCAGTCGCCAAGTTGGCCGCTTCGTTTCTCGCGGCGCTCGCTGTCGCGACGGCAGGATTGTACGCCGGACAATGGGTGCCGGCCGGCCTGTATTTGCCGCTTTATGCGTTAGAACTCATTTTGCTTTTGGTAATGATCTTCGCCCGCCGCAAACAGGCGGTCGGCTATCCGCTTATGTTTGCCTTTATGCTCGTCTCAGGCGCAACTCTTTATCCGCTCATCGGCTATTACATTTCCGTCATCGGTGCGGCGGCGGTGTTCAAGGCGTTTGCGCTGGCTGTCGTCTCGTTTTCCGGCGTGGCTATTTATGCAGCCAAAACGAAAGAAGATTTTTCGTTTCTCGGCGGGTTTTTAATGCTCGGCGCGTTTGCGCTCCTTGGATTGTTGATCATCCAATGGTTTATCCCGTTCTCCAGCGTCGGACAAATGGGTATCGCGGCTTTGGGGATTTTGATTTTCCTCGGTTTTACGATTTACGATATCAATCGTTTGGCCCGCTACGGCTTCACGGAAGCAGATATTCCGATGATCGTTGTCAACATTTATCTTGATTTTATCAACTTGTTCGTTTACATTTTGCGTTTTTTCGCCAGCGATGAAGAGTAAAAAGAGGAAAGGGCTGTTTCCCAGCGATGGAAACGGCTCTTTTTTCGTCATGACGCCGTTCAAAGGGGGACGTCGCGCTTGGCGCAAACAACTATGACAAAGTCCCGGCTTCGTTGTACAGCAAGCGGTCGATTGATGAGTGATTGCGCCTGTGTTTTATAGGGCGAGAGAAGAAGGGGGCGATGAAAGCAGGAATCGGCAACGGGTGGAGCGAATAAGGGAAAGAAATGGAGAAGAAAGGGGCCTCATGATGAAGTTTGCCGTCAATGTATCGACGATTTTCACGGAAGCGCCGTTTCTCGCCCGGTTTGCCAAGGTGAAGCAGCACGGGTTTTCGCTCGTCGAGTGTCAGTTTCCGTATGTGGCGGTGCCTGAGGCGATCGCCGATAAGCTTGAAGAATACGAGTTGTCGCTTGTTTTAATCAACTTACCGGCCGGCGATTGGGAAAGCGGGGAGCGCGGGCTGGCGATTCTTCCTGACCGGCATGACGATTTTCGCCGTGCGCTTGAGAAAGGGATGCGCTATGCGCTTGCGCTTGACGTGCCGCGCCTTCATTGCATGGCTGGGGTGATGCCGGCCGGTTTGCCGCGGGAACGGGCGAAAGAAATATACATGCGCCGCTTGGATGAGGCGGCCGCCGCGCTCGGCGTCCACGGTTTGACGCTGACGATCGAACCGATCAACCCGCTCGATATGCCGGGCTATTTTTTAACGGATATTAGTGAAGCGGCAGCGGTTATCCGTGATCTTGGCCGGCCGAACGTGAAGATGCAATATGATATGTACCATATGGCGCGCCTCGGTCTCGAGGTGACCGCGACGTTTCTCGCTTATGAACCACTGATTGACCATGTGCAATTCGCCGATGCCCCCGGGCGGCATGAACCGGGGACGGGAGCGCTTCCATATCATGAGATTTTCTCATTTTTGCAAGAGCGCGGCTACGGCGGCGCTATAGGATTGGAGTACATTCCGTCGGGAGAAAGCGGCGAAAGCTTTGCTTGGTATGATGAATATCGCACGATGAAAGGAGGAAGGGGTCGATGACCCACGTTGGCTTTATCGGCTTGGGCGTGATGGGTTCGCGCATGGCCGGCCGGCTGCTTGAAGCGGGCTTCGCCGTCACAGTGTACAACCGCACGCCGGAAAAAGCGGTTCCACTTGTCAATCGTGGCGCCCGACAGGCAGCAACAGTGACAGAGCTGGCCGGCGAGGCGGACGTCGTTTGCACGTGTTTATCGATGCCGGACGATGTCATTGAGGTGTATACGGGGGAAGGCGGCGTCCTTAGCGCAGCCCGACCGGGGACCGTTTGTCTTGATTTTACAACCGTCGGCCCGAACACGAGCCGGAAGGTGGCCGAGCAGGCTGATAAGCGCGGGATTGCTTACTTGGATGCGCCTGTCAGCGGTGGGCCGGAAGGAGCGGAACAAGGGACGTTGACCATTATGGTTGGCGGTGCGAAAGACGTGTGGGAGCGGGTGCGCCCGTTGCTTGGCGTGTTAGGAAAAACGGTGGAATATTTAGGGGAAAGCGGCGCCGGCAGTGCAGCCAAAGTGCTCAACCAATACTTGGTCGCCGTCCATACGGTCGCCGCGGCGGAAGCGATGGTCGCCGGCGTTGCTTACGGGCTTGATGCCGGGAAGCTGTATCGATTGTTAAAGGAAAGCTACGGAGACAGCCGGATGCTGCGCCGCCATATGGAGCAGTTTGTGCTGCCGCGCCAGTTTGCGCCCGGCGGGGCGGTGAAGTATGTACATAAAGATGTACGTCTGGCCAACGAATTGATGAACGAAACAGGAATTGGACGCTGCCTTGGCGGACAGACGGAAGCGGTGTTTGCCGAAGCGATTACCGATGGACTGGCCGATTTGGATATGTCAGCGGTCATCCAGTTGTTTGAGCAGCGGGTTGGGGTGGTCGTAAAAGAGACAGAATGAACAAAATGGTTCGTGAATTCAAAAAATTCATTGAAAAAGTGGGCGATCAATGATTTAATATAAAGTAGCAGCGCCTCTGCCACGTGCGGGGCGCCGCCTCACTGAAACGCCTGAAGCGTTTCGCTTTTTTTAAAACGATAAAAAGAAACATTGTTTCTTATTGCGAAACAAAGGAGGGGCGACAATGCTCTCGTTGACATGGCTGGATGAGTTAAGCACGCTTTTGCGCCCGGGACAAATCAAAGTGAACGAATCCCCACACCCGCTCGGCAACAGCGGCGCGGTGACCGTTTATCCACAAACAGAAGAAGAGATCGCCGCTTTGCTCCGCTACGCGAATGACAGCCGCAAAAAAGTCGTCGTCGCCGGCCGCGGTACGAAACGGGGGTTCGGCGGGCAGCGGGAACAGGCGGACATCTTGTTGTCGTTGGAACACTACGCCGGCATCGTCGAGCATGCGGCTGCTGATATGACGGTCACCGTCAAGGCTGGAACGAAGTTTGGCGACTTGCAGCGTGCATTGGCCCCATATCGGCAAAAGGTCGCCTTAGACCCGTTTTGGCCGGAGGAAGCGACGGTCGGTGGGGTGATCGCGGCAAATGACAGCGGGCCGAAGCGGCTTGGCTACGGCTCAGCGCGCGATTCGGTCATCGGGATGCGCATCGTGTACCCAGATGGGACGATTATTCGTTCAGGCGGTAAAGTCGTGAAAAACGTTGCCGGTTACGACATGAACAAACTGTTTATTGGAGCGATGGGGACGCTCGGTGTGTTAAGCGAAATGACGCTCAAGCTCCGGCCGCTGCCGAAATATGAAAGCGTTGTTTTGCTGTCGTTCCCAACCGGCGATGTTCATGATATCCGCTCATTTGCGGTTTCCTTCCTTGATACGATGATGGAGCCGGTTTGTTTCGAACTGCTTAACCCGGCGCTGGCCGAGCGGTTAACGGGTGAAGCGGCGTATATGCTTGCGATCGGATTTGAAGATGTTGAAAATGCTGTCCATTACCAAGAGCAGGCAGTCGAGCGGCTGTGTCCGCGTGGAGCGAAGCTGTCAATCGTTGCCCAAGAAGAAGCCGCTGCGTTTTGGCGCACATTTTATACGGCGCCGCCAAACGGACGGCAGCCGGCGGCAGACGGTGTCGCGGCCGCGGTGAAAATCGGCGTTGTCAACTTAGACGTAGTCTCGATTTTGCGGGAAAGTATCCTTATCGCTGACCGTTGCCATGTCCGGGTCGAAGCGCACGGCGGCGTGGGTCACGGGCTTTGCCAGGCGTACGTGCACGGGAGCGAAGAGGGGGTTTTAGCGGCGATTCGGGAGTTGCGCCAGACGGCTGTCCGTCTTGGCGGCTATGCGGTCGTGAAGCATTTGCCGTTTTCGCTGCGCCAGCGCGTTGACGTCTGGGGCGGGAAGCCGCCGTACTTTTTCTTGCTTGAAGACATTAAGCGGAAAATTGATCCGCACAAAACATTAAACGATCAGCGCTTTATTGGGGGGATTTAACGATGAACGCCATGACGAGTGAGCGGACGGGCAGCCCGGCATGTGCGACGGTGAGCCTTGGCAACTACCGGTTTCGCGACTTGCCGGACCCGAGCAAGTGGGCCGATTGTGTCCATTGCGGCATGTGTTTGGAATCGTGTCCGACGTATGAACAGACGGGCCAAGAGCAGCACTCTCCGCGCGGCCGTGTCCATTTAATGAAATCGGTCGGTGAAGGAAAGCTCGATTTAACGCCTGATTTGCTCGATCCGATCTTTACGTGCCTAGACTGTCGCGCTTGCACGACGGCCTGTCCAGCCGATGTCGATGTCGGCGGCCTCATTGAACAAGTGCGCGGCCAGCTCCGCCAGGCGGTGCCGCTCACTGGATGGAAAGCGCTTGTGAGCGACTTTTTCTTAAAAGGGGTGTTCCCGCATCCGTCACGCCTTGATTGGTTTGGCCGTCTGCTTCGGTTGTACCAAAAAAGCGGGCTGCAGGCAGTGGCGCGCAAAACGGGATTGCTGCGGGTGATGCCGGATCATTTAGCCGAAATGGAGGCGATTTTGCCGGCTGTCGGCACGCCGGTGCGCCAAAAGTACAAGGATCAGCCGCTTATTAAGGCGAAAGGGGAAACGAAGCGGACGGTCGCGATGTTGACCGGTTGCGTGATGGATGTGATGTTTAGCGATATTAATGAGGCAACGATCCGCGTCTTGGCGCGAAATGGAAACGATGTCGCCATCGTGCCGAACCAAACATGTTGCGGAGCGCTTCATGTGCATGCCGGCGACCGCGAAACGGGCCGGAAGCTCGCCAAGCAAAACATTGAGGCGTTTGCCGATGTTGACCATGTCATTGTCAACGCCGCCGGCTGCGGCTGTATGCTGAAGGAGTATCCGGAACTGTTCCGCGACGATCCGGAATGGCATGAAAAAGCCGAACAGTTTGCCGCCAAAGTCGAAGATGTGTCGAAGTTTCTGCATGATACAGGTTTTGAGCCGCCGAAAGCGGAGTTGAACGTGCGTCTCACATACCATGATGCGTGCCATTTAGCCCACGGTCAGGGCATCCGTCAAGAGCCGCGCGCGCTGATCGGGAGTATTCCGGGCGTCGACATGGTGGCGATGCCAAATGCCGACCGTTGCTGCGGCAGCGCCGGGATTTATAACATCACCCATCCGGAGATGGCGCAAGCTGTGCTTGCAAGCAAAATGCAAAATGTGCCGCAAGATGTGGAGCTCATTTCGATGGGCAATCCGGGCTGCATGTTGCAAATGGCGCTTGGCGTCATGAAACACGGCCGAAACCAAAAAATCGTCCATACGGTGCAGCTGCTTGATTGGGCGTATCAAAAAGAGGAAGGGAAGGACGTGCGCATATGAGAAAACGGGCCATTGCAACGAACGACCCGCACATTCGGGCGCTCGCCGGCATCGTTGGGGAAACGGCGATTTTATACCGAAAAGAGGATTTAATCGCCTATGACTGCGACGGGTTTACCGTCCATCGCCATTTGCCAAAGGCGGTCGTATTCCCAAACAGCACGGAACAAGTAGCGGCAATCGTCAAATATTGCCATGAACACGAGTTGCCGTTTCTTGCTCGCGGCGCCGGCACGGGATTAAGCGGCGGGGCGATTCCGTTAAACGGGGAAGTGGTGATCAGCTTAACGCGGATGAAGCGGCTTTTGCATGTCGATTTGGAAAACCGGCGCGCCGTTGTCGAGCCGGGGTTTGTGAACTTAAAGCTGACGAACTCAGTCGCCCACCGGGGCTATTACTATGCGCCTGATCCGTCAAGTCAATATTGCTGCACGATCGGCGGCAATGTCGCCGAAAATGCCGGCGGTGCCCATTGTTTGAAATATGGGGTGACAACGAACCATATTTTAGGGCTGGAAGTCGTGTTGCCGAACGGGGAAGTGATCGAAATCGGCGCAAACGGCGTTCCCGACCCGCCGGGCTACGATTTGCTCGGGCTGTTAACCGGGTCGGAAGGGACGCTTGGCATCGTGACGAAAATTACGGTCCGCCTGCTGAAAAATCCGGAGGCGAAACAGACGGTGCTTGCCTATTTTGATGAGGTGGAAGATGCAAGCCAAACCGTTTCCGACATTATTTCCGCCGGGATTGTGCCGGCAGCGCTCGAGATGATGGACCAAACGGCGATCGAAGCGGTTGAAGCGGCAGCGTTTCCGGTCGGGCATCCGAAAGACATCGCCGCGCTGTTGCTCATTGAAGTGGACGGCATTTCCGCCGGAATTGACGAGCAAATCGACGATATTTTAGCCATTTGCCGCCGCCATCGTGTGCGCGAAGTGAAAGTCGCCCAGTCAGAGGAAGAACGGGGGCGCTGGTGGGCGAACCGGAAAACCGGCTTTGGCGCCATGGGAGCGATTTCCCCGGATTATTTAGTGCAAGATGGCGTTATTCCGCGCAGCCGGCTGCCGGAAGTGTTGAACGACATTGCGAACATCAGCCGCAAATACGGGCTTAGGATTGCTAATATTTTCCATGCTGGCGACGGCAATTTGCATCCACTTGTGTTGTTTGATGCGAGCAAGCCTGGGGAGACAGAGCGGGCGCTTGCCGCCGGAAGTGAATGTTTGCAGGCGTGCGCGGCGGTTGGTGGGTCGATCACCGGCGAACATGGCGTTGGCATCGAGAAAAAAGAAGAGATGCGTTTCATTTTCACCGATGAGGAAATTTTGGCGCAAACGGCGATCCGCGACGTGTTTAATCCGAAAAACTTGCTCAACGCCGGCAAGCTGTTTCCGACGCCGGGACGGTGTGTAGAGACAAAACGGACACCGTCGACAGCAAAATGAAAATTTTACAAAAATGATTGCCAGTCATTTCGTTTCATGGTATGATCTTTTTAGACCATTTAAGAAACAGTGTTTTGCAATAAGAAACAAGAAGGGAGAAAGGGAACGATGGCCGAATATGTTCAAACCGGGACGATCCAAGTCGCGAAAGTGTTTTATGATTTTGTCAACGGGGAGCTTCTGCCAAACAGCGGGCTTGACCAAGACAAGTTTTGGCGCGATTTTTCCGTGCTTATTGCCGATTTGACGCCGCGCAACAAAGAGCTGCTGGCGCGCCGCGATGAGATTCAAGAAAAATTGAACGAGTGGCATAAACAGCGCCGTGGCCGCTTCGATTTTGACGAGTATAAAGCGTTTTTAACGGAAATCGGCTATTTGGAGCCGGAAGTCGAGGACTTCGAGATTACAACAGAAAATGTCGATGATGAAATTGCCGTGCAGGCCGGGCCGCAGTTGGTCGTGCCGCTCACGAACGCCCGCTACGCGCTAAACGCCGCCAATGCCCGTTGGGGCAGCTTGTATGACGCGCTGTACGGCACCGATGCCATCAGCGAAGAAGACGGTGCCACACGCGGTTCGTCGTACAACCCGGTGCGCGGAGCGAAAGTCATCGCTTACGGGCGGAAGTTTTTGGATGAGGCGGTGCCGCTTGCCGAATATTCCCATCAAGACGCCGTTCAATACGCGGTCGTTGATGGGCGGCTTGTCGTGACGATCGAAGGCGGGGCGACAACAGGGCTCAAGGAGCCGGAAAAATTTGTCGGCTTCCAAGGCGAACCGCAAAACCCGGCATCGGTGCTGTTGAAAAACAATGGCCTTCATATCGACATTCAAATCGACCGCGAGCATCCGGTCGGCAAAACGGACAAAGCGGGTGTGAAAGACATCATCTTGGAAGCGGCGGTGACGACGATCATGGACGGCGAAGATTCCGTTGCCGCTGTCGACGCGGAAGACAAAGTGCTCGTCTACCGCAACTTGTTCGGCTTGATCAAAGGCGATTTGACAGCGACGTTTGAGAAAAACGGCAAACTGCTGACGCGGGCGTTAAACTCGGATCGCGTATACGAAACGCCGGATGGCGGAAAGCTTGCGCTGCCAGGACGCTCGCTGATGTTTGTACGCAACGTCGGCCATTTGATGACAAACAGCGCCATTTTGGATGCCAACGGCGAGGAAGTGCATGAAGGGATCATCGATGCCGTCATTACGAGTTTGATCATGAAACACTCGCTCATCGGCAATACCCGCTATTTGAACTCGCGCAAAGGTTCGATTTATATCGTCAAGCCGAAAATGCACGGCTCGGCCGAAGTGGCCTTTGCCAACGAGCTGTTTGACCGGGTCGAAGATATGCTTGGCCTTGAGCGGAACACGATCAAAATCGGCGTCATGGACGAAGAGCGGCGGACGTCGCTCAACTTGAAAAATTGTATTTACCAAGTGCGCGGCCGCATTGTCTTCATCAACACCGGCTTCCTTGACCGGACGGGTGACGAGATTCATACATCAATGGAAGCGGGGCCAATGCGGCGCAAAAACGATATGAAATCGTCGGCATGGCTGCAGGCGTACGAAAAATCGAATGTGGCAGTCGGGCTGGCTGCCGGATTCCGCGGCCGGGCGCAAATCGGCAAAGGGATGTGGGCGATGCCGGATTTGATGGCTGAAATGTTGAAACAAAAAGGGGCGCAGCTGAAAGCGGGCGCCAACACGGCATGGGTGCCTTCGCCGACGGCCGCCACGCTCCATGCGCTTCATTACCATCAAGTGAATGTCGCTGCCGTGCAAAGCGAATTGGCGAACGAGCGGGCTGATTACCGCGATGACATTTTGCAAATTCCGGTTGTCGATCATCCGCAATGGACGGCAGAAGAAATTCAAGAAGAGATTGACAACAACTGCCAAAGCATTTTAGGCTATGTTGTCCGCTGGGTTGATCAAGGGATCGGCTGCTCGAAAGTGCCGGATATCCATAACATCGGGCTGATGGAAGACCGGGCGACGCTTCGCATTTCGAGCCAAATTCTTGCCAACTGGCTTCACCACGGTATTTGCACGAAAGAGCAAGTGCTTGAGGCGTTCAAGCGAATGGCGAAAGTCGTCGACGAACAAAATGCCGGCGACCCGAACTACCGCCCGATAGCGCCAAATTATGACGATTCGGTGGCGTTCCAAGCGGCGTGCGATCTCGTGTTCCTCGGCTATGAGCAGCCAAACGGCTACACGGAGCCGATTTTGCACCGCCGCCGTCAAGAGGCGAAGGCAAAATTCGCAGCCGTTCAGCAATAAACGGCGCCGCACAGCAAGGAGCAAGGGCGACAGCGCCCTTGTTCCTTCCTGCTTCTACAAATCAGAAAATTCAATAAATAGGAAGAAAGGGGGCCGCTCCTAGTTACTACTACTGGCCGGTTGCCGAACGCAAAGCAGCACGGAGGCGAAACAAGGGAAGGAAATGGGGTTAGTAGCTAGGGATTAAGGATGGAACATTTAAGGGAAAAAGCGTTGCTTGTCCATCGGCAGGCGAAAGGAAAATTATCTGTCGAATTAAAAGTGCCGGTCGTCGATACAAATGACCTAAGCCTTATTTATTCGCCAGGTGTGGCCGAGCCATGCAAGGAGATTGTCGCTAACGAAGAGGAGATGTATAGCTATACAGTCAAAGGTAATTTCGTCGCCGTTGTCTCGAACGGCACCGCGGTGCTCGGGCTTGGCAATATCGGCGCGCGGGCAGCGCTCCCGGTGATGGAAGGGAAAGCCGCTTTGTTTAAAGCGTTCGCCGGCATTGACGCCGTGCCGCTTTGTCTCGATACGGAAGATCCGGATGAGTTTATCCAGGCCGTTAAACTGCTCGAGCCGACGTTTGGAGGCATCAATTTAGAAGATATCGCAGCGCCGGCCTGCTTTGTCATTGAGGAGCGGCTGCGCCAAGAAATGACCATTCCGGTGTTTCATGATGACCAGCATGGCACAGCCATTGTTGTGGCGGCTGGACTGACGAACGCGTTGAAAGTGGTTGGCAAGCGGCTCGCCGATTGCCGGATCGTCATTAACGGCGCCGGTGCGGCCGGGGTGGCGATCGCCAAACTGCTGTTGTCGATGGGAGTCGGCGATCTCGTGATATGCGACACGAAAGGGGCTATTTACGAAGGTCGCCCGCACGGCATGAATGCGCTAAAGGAAGATTTGGCGAAACAAACAAACAGGGAGCGTGCGGTCGGAACGCTCGCGGACGTAATCAAGGGTGCCGATGTGTTTATCGGTGTCTCGGCCGCCGGCGCGTTGACACCGGCGATGGTTCAGTCAATGAACCGCGGGGCAATCGTGTTCGCCCTCGCTAATCCGGTGCCGGAAATTATGCCGGAGGAGGCCAAAGCCGCCGGTGCCGTCATTGTGGCGACCGGGCGGTCGGATTTGCCGAATCAAGTGAACAATGTGCTCGCATTCCCCGGCATCTTCCGCGGTGCGCTTGATGTACGGGCAACGCAAGTGAATGAGGAAATGAAAATCGCTGCTGCCGAAGCGATCGCCGGGCTCATTCAGCCGGAAGAGTTAACCGAGGAATATGTCATCCCGAATCCGTTCGACCAACGCGTCGTAGGGGCCGTCGCTTCCGCCGTCGCCCGTGCCGCCATCGAAACCGGGGTAGCCCGGCATGCGGTGAATAGTCAAGAAAAAAATCGCGTCAGAGAGGGGTAACTGTTGATGAAAATCGCTCGTTTTATCGCCGATGGGACGGTTCGTGCCGGTGTGGTGAGCGGGGAGGTCATACGTGAAATCGAAGGCGATGTGTTTGACGCTTGGGACTACACGGGAAATGTGTTTCGCTGCGATGACGTTTCACTTGTGGCGCCGCTTGTGCCGCGCCATGTGATCGGCATCGGCGCCAATTATGTGGCAACAAGCGACCAGCTTCCGCCCGAACTGCCGGACATTCCGGTCTTTTTCTTTAAACCATCTTCATCAGTCATCGGTCCAGAAGCGGATATTGTGATTCCGAGCGGAGTGGGCGAGGTCAAATTTGAATCGGAACTGGCCGTTGTCATCGGCAAAGAGGCAAAATCGGTGAGTGAAGAAGACATTTGGGCGCATATTTTTGGCTATACGGTTGCCAATGATGTCACCGCGCCACAGTTTTTCCATCCCGATGGGCATTGGACGGTCGGAAAGTCGTTTGATACGTTTACCCCGCTCGGACCGGTCATTGAAACAGAGCTCGATCCAAGCCTAGTGTCAGTGAAGGCCCGGGTTAACGGCGAGGAAAAGCAAAACAGTCCGACGGCGCTCATGATCATTTCCATCAGCAAAATGATTTCCTATTTGTCCCATGTCATGACGCTGCAGCCGGGTGATGTCATTTTAACCGGGAGCCCGGTTGGCGCTGAACTGGTCGGCCCGGGAACCGTGATTGAGTGTGAAGTGGACGGCATCGGCACGCTCCGCAACACGTTCGTCGCCGCCAAAGCGCCGGCCGTTTCCCTCCGGCAAGGGTAGTGTGTCCTTTTCCGTCGTTTAGGAGCGGCGGGCATTGGTTTAGCGACTGACGTGACACGCCGCCGGTTTCTGTGCACGCCGCCGTTGGGAGGACCGAACGGTCTCTGTGGCGCGTGTTGCACAGTGGCCCTGCAAACGCCCGGCCGTTCGTGTATAATAGCGAGCGGAGAGAACAAATCGAGGTGAACATAATGGAAAGAGAAAATATGGTCAAATCCGTCAGCCGGGCGCTGCAAATTATTGACATCGTCAGCACGAAAAAAGATGGGTTGGGCGTTACGGAAATCGCCAAACAAATGGACATTAACAAAAGTTCCGTGTACCGCATTTTAACGACGCTCGCCCAATACGGCTATATCGAACAACATCCGGAAACGGAGCGGTACAAACTTGGCTACAAGTTTTTAGAGATTAGTTCGAAACTGCTTGATTCAATCGATTTGCGCCAAGAGGCGAAACCGTATTTGCGCCAGCTTGAAAAAGAAACGAATGAAGTCGTCCATCTTGTCGTCTACGACCAAGGGGAAGTCATTTACATTGAAAAATTGGAAGGAACGGAAACGCTGCGGATGCATTCCAAAGTGGGCAAGCGGGCGCCGATGCATTGCACGGCGGTCGGCAAGGCGATTTTGGCTTACTTGTCGCCGGCAGTGGCTGCCGAGATCATTGATCGGAAAGGGCTCCCAAAGCATACTGATTTGACGATCACCGACCGTGAGGCGTTTTTTCGTGAGCTTGACACCGTCCGGCAAAATGGATATGCGCTCGATTTGGAAGAAAATGAATACGGCATCCGTTGTGTAGCGGTCCCGATTTTTGATTACACCGGCAGCGTCGTTGCTGCTGTCAGCGTCTCCGGCCCAACGATCCGCATGACGGACGACCGCATCGCCGGGCTCGCTATGCGCATGCGTCAGATCGGCAAAGAGCTTTCCGCCCGGCTCGGCCATCGGCCGGCCCATTCCGTCCAGCTGTAACAGCTGGACGGTTTTTTTAGCTTAGCACGCCGGGGAAAAAAGGGAGGCAAGATGCGAGCCGCAGGAGCCTTTGTCGTATTTTTCCCTCTCGACCGGCACGGAAGACAAAGGGACAGCCTATGTTTTTTCTAGTGAAAACACGAGAATGCATGTAAAATAGAACCGAGGTGATTGGCAACGTGAAAAAACAGACGCTTTCCGAATGGATTGAACAGCTTCGCCAAGATCCGAACGTCGTCTATTGGCACGAAATGGAGACGAAACAAGCCGATACGGTTCCGTTTCCGGCCGGACTCGACGTGCGGCTGCGTGCAGCGCTCGAAGCGCGCGGCATCGCCTCGCTTTACACACACCAGGCGGCAGCGTACGAGACGGTGCGAAGCGGACGGAACGTCGTCGCAGTGACACCGACCGCATCCGGCAAAACGCTCTGTTACAATTTGCCTGTGCTGCAAGCGATCGCGGAGGCGCCGGAAAGCCGTGCCCTTTATTTATTTCCGACGAAAGCGCTCGCCCAAGATCAAAAAAGTGAATTGAACGAAATCATCGCTGCGATGGGGGCGCCGATTTACAGCTATACATATGACGGCGATACGGCACCGGCGCTGCGGCAAAAAATCCGTCAAGCCGGCCATATTGTCATCACCAATCCGGATA
Organism: Geobacillus sp. BK01; assembly: GCF_052220245.1. Classification (NCBI taxonomy): domain Bacteria; kingdom Bacillati; phylum Bacillota; class Bacilli; order Caryophanales; family Anoxybacillaceae; genus Geobacillus; species Geobacillus sp. BK01. The sequence goes on along the minus strand of NZ_JBQPTH010000006.1, from coordinate 39,384 downwards.
TGCTCCATACCGCCATTTTGCCGCACCATACGAAATGGATGTCACTGTTTGAACAGTTGCGCTACGTCGTCATCGACGAACTACATACGTATCGCGGCGTGTTTGGCAGCCATGTGGCGAACGTCATCCGTCGCTTGAAGCGGATTTGCGCTTTTTACGGCAGCCGGCCGACGTTTATTTGCACCTCAGCGACGATCGCCAATCCGCAGGAGCTGGCCAGCCGGCTGACTGGCGAGCCGATGACGCTCATTGACAACAACGGGGCGCCGCGCGGGCGGAAACATATCGTATTTTACAACCCGCCAGTCATCGAGCGGGCCATGAACGTCCGCCAAAGCGCGACAAAAACGGCGGTTGAACTGGCGCGGCAGCTGCTTGTCAATCGCATTCCGACGATCGTGTTCGCCCGCAGCCGCGTCCGGGCCGAGCTCATTTTGAGCCATTTGCAGACGGCGGTGAAAGAACGGATCGGGGGAACGACGATCCGCGGCTACCGCGGCGGCTATTTGCCGAATGAGCGGCGCGCCATTGAAAAAGGGTTGCGCAGCGGAGAGATTATCGGCGTCGTCAGCACAAACGCGCTCGAACTCGGCGTCGATATCGGCCAGCTGCAGGCGTGTATTCTCGCCGGCTACCCGGGAACGATCGCCAGCACGTGGCAGCAAGCCGGGCGCGCCGGACGGCGCCATGGCGACTCGCTCGTCATTATGGTGGCCAGCTCAAGCCCGCTTGACCAATACATCGTCTCCCATCCGGAATACTTTTTTGCCCGTTCGCCGGAGACAGCCCGCATTAACCCTGACAATATGCTTGTTTTGGTCGATCATCTGAAATGTGCGGCATATGAACTCCCGTTTCGGCGCGGCGAGACGTTCGGCGGCGTTGAAGTGGAAGAAGTGCTTGACTTTTTGGTCGACCAAGGAGTGCTTCACGAACGGGCCGGGCGCTGGCATTGGATGAGCGACGCCTTTCCGGCGCAAAACATCAGCTTGCGTTCGGCGGCGCAGGAAAACGTGGTGATCATCGATATTTCAAACGTAGCGCGCCACCGTGTCATCGGTGAAATGGATCGCTTTAGCGCCATGACGCTGCTCCATGAAGAGGCAATTTACCTGCACGAAGGGACGCAATATCAAGTTGAAAAGCTTGACTGGGAGGAAAAAAAAGCGTACGTCCGCCGGGTCGATGTCGAATATTTCACTGATGCCCATTTAGCTGTACAGCTTGATGTGCTGTCTGACGACCGGAGCAATGATCGTGGACTGATGGCGGTGCACTACGGCGATGTGTCCGTCCGGGCAATGGCGACGATTTTTAAAAAGCTGAAACTATCGACGTTTGAAAACATCGGCTCAGGGCCGATCCGCCTTCCAGAAGAAACACTTCATACGTCAGCAGCATGGTTCGAATGGAAGGCCGTGCCATCAAGATTTTCCCCGGCATTGTTTGAACAGTTGCTTGTCGGCATCGCCAGCGTGCTCAGCCATCTTGTTCCTATCTTTGTGATGTGCGACCGCTCGGATGTTCACGTCGTGCCACAGCTGAAGGCGCCGCACTCCGGCCGGCCGACGATTTTTCTTTATGACCGCTATCCGGGCGGTGTCGGCTTATCGGAAGCTGTATTTGAACGACATGAAGAAATGCTTGAGCGCGTAAAGGAATGGGTGACGCGCTGCCCGTGCACAGATGGCTGCCCTTCATGCATCGGCGTTTCCGAAACGGCCGGGCTGCCGATAAAGCGGGAGCTTATACGGTTTTTAGATGAACAGCTTGCGGAATAGAACGGCTCGCTTGTTTCGCACTGCTGTTGTGAAGAAAACTAGACAGCGTTGGACTTAGGTGTCATGGGGCGGGGAAACGAGGCAGCTTCTTTGAGCGTTTACACGCTAAAAGACAGAAAGAGAGCGGGCGGAAAGGAGGGGGCGAATGAAACCGAAGCTATCGCAATGGAAAGAGCTGCTTGCCGCCCGGCATAAAAGGAAGGCGGCGGATGAACAGAACGAAGCGGAACCGGACGAACGCGTGGGGACGGACGTGCCGTTTGTAGAGGTTTGGCGGGAATACGGGGTGGAGCCGTATTGGTTTGCCGGCGATTATTGCCTCATTCGGGAGACGGTGTATCCGCTTGATCATGGGCACGGCCGCTACCGGCTCGGGGCGTTGCATGATGTACATCGGCGCTGGCAGGAGGCGCCATTTTCCCACCCGCTCTCGTGCCGCGGGTTTGCCATTGGCGACTTATTCTTTTTTGACACCGAAACGATGGGGCTTTCAAGCGGAGCGGGAACCGTCATGTTTCTGCTCGGCCACGCCCGCGTCCTCGGCGACCGCATCATTGTCCGCCAACACCTTTTGCCGCACCCGGGGGCAGAGGTGGCGCTATATCAAAGCTTTCTATCGGATGTCAACTATACGACTCTCGTCACTTATAATGGGAAGGCGTTCGACTGGCCGCGGCTGAAAACGCGCCATGCCCTTGTCCGCGATATGGTGCCGAAGCTGCCGGCGTTTGGTCATTTTGACTTGTATCACGCCGCTCGCCGCTTATGGAAGGATAAACTCGACTCGCTTCGCCTAGCGGAGGTGGAACGGCATATTCTGCACATTGAGCGTGATGGTGATGTGCCCGGTTTTTTGGCGCCGATGATATATCAGGCGTTTTTGCAAACGCCTCATCCGGATCGGATCATGCCGGTATTGCGCCATAACGAACATGATGTGTTGTCGCTCATTGTGCTCTACATCCACTTATCCATTCAGCTGCTTGAAGCGGGGCAGCTCCCTGATCCGCGGGAACAGCTGGCCGCCGCCCGTTGGCTCGAAGCCGTCGGGGAAACGGCGGCTGCCGCGGGCGTGTATGAACAGGCGGGCAGCAAAGAGGCGAAGGAAGCGCGGGAGGCGAAATGGCAACTGTCGCTTTTGCACCGGAGAGAAAAACGCTATGAAGAGGCGGTTGCCATTTGGCGCGACTTGTTCGATCACGGAAGCGGCTTTTGGAAGATGAAAGCAGGTCTTGAGCTGGCGAAAGCGTATGAGCATCATTTCCGCGATGCGGCCGAAGCGCACCGCTATGCGGCTATGGCGTATGAAGCATGGCGATCGCTCGCCAAGGCGAGCCGGCAAAGTGTAGAAAAAGATGAACAGGAGTGGCGCAAGAGGCTTGAGCGGTTGGCGCGCAAGAAAAAAGGGGTGGAGAAATGACAGGCTCATTTCCCTGGCAAGCGCAAAATGTGACAGAAAAGCAAAAAAATCTTGCCTTTTTGCTTCGAATCTTGTAGAAAAAAGAAAAAATGTGTACAATGGCATCGGGATGAATGAAAATGATGGCAGGGAGAAGAACACAATGCGGAGCATGTACAAAAAAGTTTTGTACCTCTTTTTTATTGTTGTCGGCTTGACGTTTGTCGTGTTCAATTATGTGTATTAACGTGTTGAGCTAGGCGCGGTGATTTACGCACGTTTTCCTCGATGCGGCTGTGGAGCGGACGAGCTGCGCAGCGCCGCGGGGATGGGGGAACAGGCGCAGCCGTACAGCAGAAATAAAATGGGTATCTATACTAGTACGTGTTCGTCCTCTTCGTCATAGGCTAGTATTGTCAATCAACAGTCTAGACGATGAAAGGAGAAGGATGCCATGCATTGCCCACCATACGTGACGGCGCCGATCGTCCACCCGCCTCAATGCTGTGTCAAACATCATTTCCAGGCAACGGTTGTGCCGCATATCCATCCGTCGCATACAACGCACGTTTATCATCAACTGTATGAACATCGTCATTACTTCCCGCACACGGAATCGGCCGTTGCTCGGGCTGCCAACCGTCACTTGTATTGTCCGGGGCCGATGCCGCCGTTTCCAGCTGGATATTAGACGCGAAAACAGAGGCCGCTTCGTCGGCCTCTGTTTTTTCGCGGCGGACGGCCAGCGCTGCCGGCTGCGCCCGCCTTGGCGGGAGAACGGTTTTTCGACGCAAGAAGGAAGGGGCCTCCCTATTGCCATGCTGTACGGCTCCGCGATTTAGGCAGGGCAGACGTTAATTGACAACCGGCGTAATTTCTGAAAAAATAAAGGAAAGATGATTGTTGAATGCGGATTGGGGTGAAAAGCTATGTCGGCCAATCAGGTGAAACTGACACCGAAAGACATTTTGGAAAAGGAATTTAAAGTAAACATGCGGGGGTATAACCAAGACGAAGTAGATCAATTTTTGGACATCGTCATTAAAGATTACGAGGCGTTCCAACAAGAAATTGACGAGCTGCGTCAAGAAAATATCCGGCTGAGGCGGCAAGTGGAAGAGTTGCAAAAGCGGCCGGCCACATCGGCGGGGACGACGAACTACGATATTTTGCAACGCCTCTCCAATTTGGAAAAACACGTGTTCGGTCGGAAGCTGTATGAATAGACGGCCGGCGGAACAAAATCGGCATAGTTCAATTCCAATTTTTTTCTCTTGATCTCATTCGAAAAATCAACTATACTGTAAGATGCTTGCAACGTTAATCATGTTCGGGTAATCGCTGCGGCCGGTTTTGGCCGTAGAGGAAAGTCCATGCTCGCACGGTGCTGAGATGCCCGTAGTGTTCGTGCCTAGCGAATCCATAAGCTAGGGCAGTCTGGCTTCGGCTGGGCTGACGGCGGGGAAAGAACCTACGTCCCGGCCGGGATACGGTTCGATTACCCTGAAAGTGCCACAGTGACGGAGCTCTAAGGGAAACCTTAGAGGTGGAACGCGGTAAACCCCACGAGCGAGAAACCCAAATGATGGTAGGGGCACCTTCCTGAAGGAAATGAACGGAGGGAAGGACAGGCGGCACATGCTGCCTGTAGATAGATGATTACCGCCGGAGTACGAGGCGCAAAGCCGCTGGCAGTACGAAGGTACAGAACATGGCTTACAGAACATGATTAACGTGGTGATGGCATCATGAAAAGCCCTCCTGCATGAAGGAGGGCTTTTCGATTGCGTGTTTTTCGTGGTTAGATGGGATATAATGGGAATATGGGCGGCCAACAGTGATACATACCGTTTGCGAGGGGGAACAGAATGAAGTCCTTTTCAATCATCGCCACGGCGGCGATGGGACTCGAGTCGGTCGTGGCCGAGGAAGTGCGCCGGCTCGGCTACGAATGCCAAGTGGAGAACGGCAAAGTGACATTTGAAGGAGATGCGCTCGCCATTTGCCGCGCCAACCTTTGGCTGCGTACCGCTGACCGGGTGAAGCTCAAAATCGGCGAGTTTCGGGCGACGACGTTTGAGGAGTTGTTTGAGCAGACGAAGGCGCTGCCATGGGCCGATTATTTGCCGAAAGATGCCGCGTTTCCGGTAATCGGGAAATCGGTCAAGTCAACGCTGTTTAGCGTCTCTGACTGCCAAGCCATCGTCAAAAAGGCGGTTGTGGAAAGTTTAAACGAGCGCTACCGGCTGTCATGGTTTCCGGAAACAGGGCCGCTCTGCCGCATTGAAGTGGCGCTCCATAAAGATATCGCTACTTTAACGATCGATGCGAGCGGCACCGGGCTGCACAAGCGTGGCTACCGCGCCCGTCAAGGGGAAGCGCCGCTAAGAGAGACGCTTGCGGCTGCCTTAGTGCTGCTCACGAACTGGACGCCCAATCGCCCGTTTGTTGATCCGTTTTGCGGTTCAGGGACGATCGCCATCGAAGCGGCGCTCATTGGCCAAAACATTGCCCCCGGGTTTAACCGCGATTTCGTTTCCGAACAATGGCCGTGGATTGGGGAAGAGGTGTGGGATGAAGCGCGCCAAGAAGTGGAAGATATGGCGCGCTATGATGAGCCGCTCGATATTTGCGGAATTGACCTTGATCCACAGATGGTGGAAATCGCCAAGGTAAACGCGGCTGAAGCCGGGTTGGCTGATCTTCTTTCTTTTCAAACAGGGCGGGCGGAACAGTTTCGGACAGATAAATTGTACGGAGTGATTGTCGGCAACCCGCCATACGGTGAACGGCTCGGCGAACAGCGGGAAGTCGAAGCGCTCTACCGCGCCATCGGCCGCACTTTCGCCGCCTTAGACACATGGTCGGTGTACATGTTAACCGCCCATCGTGGTTTTGAAACGCATTACGGGCGCCCCGCAACCAAGCGGCGCAAGTTGTTTAATGGCTTTATTGAGACGCATTACTATCAATATTGGGGGCCGCGGCCGCCGCGCGAGGCTAGAAGTTGACTTCTTTGCGGCCATCCATCATAATATTGTCTTGTTATGGGAAAATCAGGCGCGCAACAAACATGTTGCGCGCTTACGCATGATGGTGCCGGGGGAGTTTATGCCAATTGGAGGGGTGGCGGCGATGAGCCATGAACGTTATCCGTTTGTATTAGAAAAAAACGAAAACTTTTTTGATAAGCTCGGCCAATGGATCGGCGATGTCTTTTACGATATTTTGCCGGAGGCCGGCTTTGAGCTGCGTGATGAGCAAATTTATATGGCGTTCCAACTCGAGCGCGCGTTTCGCGAGAAAAAGGTGATCTTTGCGGAAGCCGGAGTCGGTACAGGAAAAACGATCGTCTACTTGCTGTATGCGATTTGTTACGCCCGCTACACCGGCAAGCCGGCCATCATCGCCTGCGCCGATGAGACGCTGATCGAGCAACTCGTCAAAAAAGAAGGGGATATCGCCAAATTGTCCGATATCCTCGGACTGCATATCGACGTTCGGCTTGCCAAATCGCCGGATCAATATTTATGTTTAAATAAGCTCGAGGAAGTGACGACATATGATGACGAGGATATCGAATTATACGAGCGGATTTTTGATGAGCTTCCGGGATTCGTTCATGACAGCAAACCGATGCAGTCATTTTACCGCTATGGCGATCGGAAAGAATACGCCCATTTGAGCGATGAGCAGTGGAAAAAAATCGCCTGGGATCCGTTTCAAGATTGTTTTACATGTGAAAAGCGGCATCGTTGCGGCCAGACGCTTTGGCGCGACTACTACCGGAAGGCGGCCGATTTGATCGTTTGTTCGCACGACTTTTATATGGAGCATGTATGGACGTATGAAGCGCGCAAGCGGGAAGGGCAGCTGCCGCTTTTGCCGGAGGCGAGCTGCGTCGTGTTTGACGAAGGGCATTTGCTTGAGTTTGCCGCCCAAAAGGCGCTCACATATCGGATGAAAGAGACGACGCTCGAGATGTTGCTGACAAGGCTTCTTGAAAACGACATCCGCGAAGAGCTCGCCTACTTAATTGAAGAAACACTCGAGACGAGCGGGCGCTTTTTTACGGAATTAAAAACATGCGCGAAAACTATCCCTGGCTCGAACCGGAGAGAAATTTCGCCGTCGCCGGAGCTTGAGCGGTGGTCGAAGCAGCTGCGCGACCAAATCGTTAGAATCGGCAATGAGCTCGTGTTTGAAAGTGAGACGTATACGATTGACCATTACCAACTCAATATTGTTGACGAATACTTGGACCAAATTCACTATTTGCTCGACTTGTTTTTGACAAGCGCCGATGCCATTGCGTGGCTCGAGTCGTCGCGCCAGGAGGCGACGCTTGTTGTCATGCCGCGGACGGTGCAAGAAGTGTTGCGTGAAAAAGTGTTTGCGAAGCGCATGCCGTTTATCTTCTCATCAGCCACGTTGTCGAACGGAAAGTCGTTTCAATATATGGCTGAAAGTTTAGGCATTGATGACTATTTGTCGTTCAGCGTGCCGTCGCCGTTTGATTACGATGAGCAAATGACGATTTATATGCCGACGTTCCGGGCCGGCGAGACGCTGTTTGCCGAGAAATACGCCTATGCGCTTACGAAGCTGCGTGAAACAGGCGGACGGGCGCTCATTTTGTTTCCGACGCGCGAGGAGCTGCTTCAATTTAAAGAAGCGGCGTCCGGCGAACCGTTTTCGTTCTTGTTTGAGGGAGACCGTGAAATTAGCGATTTAGTCGCTGAGTTTCAGCGCGATGAGGAGACCGTGCTTTGTTCGGAACATTTATGGGAAGGGCTTGACATCCCAGGGCCGTCATTGTCAAACGTCATCATTTGGTCGCTTCCGTATCCGCCGAACGATCCGGTGTTTCAGGCGAAACGGAGGGCATACCGCGATCCGTTTTGGGACGTCGATGTTCCGTATATGCTTCTCCGCCTCCGCCAAGGGATCGGTCGGCTCATCCGCACGCGCGATGACCGCGGCATCGTCTCCATTTTGATCACCGATCGGGAGGACAGGCAGGTGATCGCTGCGATCAAAGACGTCTTACCGACGTCCGTGAGGGAAGAATAACGTTCTTCCCTCTTTTTTTGGCCGAAAACGACGTTTCTTCGCCATCAAGAAGGAAAAAAGCGCCTAGTTATGGAAATGATGATACGGCCATCGAAAACCAATAGGGGGATTGAGCATGAGAAAGCGAATCGAGGCACAGTTTTTGCAATACGTCAAAAAAATGATGGGCTACCATGAAGCGATCAGCTTAATGTATTGGGATTTGCGAACCGGGGCTCCGAGAAAAGGGGTGGAGCAGCGTGCCGAAGTGATCGGCCTGTTGTCGGAAGAAGTGTTTCAAATGTCAACGTCAGAGGAGATGGCGGCGTTTATCGCCAAGCTGTCAGCTAAAGAGGTGTATGAACAGCTCGGTGAAGTGACACAGCATACGCTTAATGAATGCCAAAAAGAATACGAGCGGAATAAAAAAATTCCAGCGGATGAGTATAAAGCGTATGTCATGCTTTGCTCAAAGGCGGAAAGCGTCTGGGAAGAGGCGAAAGCGGCCGCCGATTTTGCCCGTTTTCGTCCGTATTTGGAACAAATCATCGACTTTCAGCGCCGCTTTATCGGTTACTGGGGGCATGAAGGGCATCCGTACAATACGCTTCTTGACCAGTATGAGCCGGGCATGACAGTCGAGCTGCTTGACGCGCTGTTCAATCAGTTGCGCGAGCGCATCGTCCCGCTTGTACAGGCCATTTCCGCTGCAAAGGGCAGGCCGGATACGTCGTTTTTGTTTGCGCCGTTCCCGAAGGAAAAGCAGCGTGCCTTTCTTTTGGAACTACTTCCGGAATTGGGCTATGATTTTGGCAAAGGACGGCTTGATGAAACGGTTCACCCGTTTGCAATCGGGCTGAACCCGAACGACGTGCGCATTACGACCCGTTACGATGAGCGCGATTTCCGCACCGCCATCTTCGGAACGATTCATGAGTGCGGCCATGCGCTGTATGAACAACATATTTCCGAAACACTTGTCGGCACGCCGCTTTGCGGCGGGGCATCGATGGGCATTCATGAGTCGCAGTCGCTTTTTTTTGAAAATATGATCGGCCGTCATAAGTCATTTTGGAAACGGCATTACCCGCGCCTGGCGCAATACGCACCAACGCAGTTCGCCGGCGTTTCGCTTGATGCGTTTTACCGGGCGATCAATGAGGCGAAGCCGTCGCTTATTCGGATTGAAGCCGATGAGTTGACCTACCCGCTTCATATTATTATCCGTTATGAAATCGAAAAACAGCTGTTTGCGGGAGAGATCGAAGCGGCGGATTTGCCGGACGTGTGGAATGAGAAATACGAGCAATATCTCGGCATTCGTCCGCATAACGATGCGGTCGGCGTTTTGCAAGATGTTCACTGGTCAGGCGGCAGCTTCGGCTATTTTCCGTCCTATGCGCTCGGCTATATGTACGCGGCGCAATTCAAACAGGCGCTCGAAAAAGAGCTCGATATGGCGAGGCTGCTTGAAGAAGGGAACATCGCACCGATCCGCGAATGGCTGACCGAACACATTCACCGGTTTGGCAAAACGAAAAAGCCGCTCGACCTTGTGCGTGATGCCACCGGTGAGCCGCTCAACGCCGAACACTTGATCCGTTATTTAGAAGAAAAATATCAAGCGATTTATCGTCTGTAAAACGAATCCCCCCTCTCCGGTTTGGAAGAGGGGGATTCGTTTACCATAATTTATATCCTTTTGACCCCGGCGGGGCGTTTTGGATAATGTCAATAAGCGGTACGGTATACGCGATCAAAATAAGCGCAACAACAAGGCTGATCCACAGCTTCCAGTTTTCGAACGCCAACGCTGCCCGTTCCTGCGGAGCGGCCGCTTCGGCGACCGGGAATTCGGTTTCGCCTTTCGGAGCGAAAAACGCCAGGTTAATGACGATGACGAGAATCAAAATAATGCCGATGAACAAAATGGTGCCGCCGACCGCCTGGGCGATTTGGTACGGGATCCATTCAAGCGCCTGCGGCGAGTTGCCGTATGTGGAGAACGCCGAGCGCCGCGGCGCCCCGAGCAAGCCGGCAAAGTGCATCGAGCCGGACATAAATGTCATCCCGACCGCCCACACGATCGTTTGGATGATGGCAAGCCGGTTCATCGCTTTCGTCATCACCCGGCCGGTCAAATGCGGGATGAGCCAATACGATGCGCCGAAAAATGTTAAGACAACGGTGGTAGCCACTGTCAGATGGAAGTGGCCGGTCACCCAAATCGTGTTATGAACGACCTGGTTGAGTTGGTGCGAAGCGTTAATGATTCCGCCTGTGCCGGCCGGAATGAAAAACAGCATTCCGACAAACGGCGCGAAAAAGCGGGCATCTCCCCACGGCAGTTTCCGCCACCAACCGAACAGGCCGGTTGCCCCTTGCGAGCGGCCGTACGATTCAAACGTCGCAAACATGGAGAACGCGGTCATGAGCGACGGGATGATGACCATAAACGTCAAGACGACTTGCACGTATTTCCAAAATGGCGAAATCCCCGGTTCAAGCAATTGGTGGTGGAAGCCGACCGGAATCGAAAACAGCAAAAACAAGATAAACGCCAACCGCGCGAGCGAATCGGAGAAAATTTTGCCCCCGATTACTTTCGGAATGACAGCATACCAGACCATATACGCCGGCAGCAGCCAGAAGTAAACGAGCGGATGGCCGAAATACCAAAACAGCGTCCGGCTCAACAGCACGTTCACGCGGTCAGTGAGCCCGAGCGACCAAGGAATGAGCTGCAAGACGACAGTCGCAGCAACGCCGAGCGTACAAATAAGCCACAGCGCCATGTTCGTGACCGACATAAATGTCAATAGCGGGCTCGCCTGGCCGCGGTGCGCTTTCCGCCAGCGAGCATAATGGGCAAACATTGAAAAACCGCTCATCCAGCTGCCGACGACAACGAGCGCCAAGCCGATGTAAAAGCCGGCATGCGCTTGCAGCGGCGCATAAAACGTATACAGTACCGCTGCCTGCCCAGTGAGGATGAAAAAGGCGCTCATGGCCGTTCCGATCGTCATCATCCAAAAACCGATCCAACCGAACCGGCGCGAACCGTCCGAGAGCGCTCCGGTCGTGCGGCTGACGGCGGCAAACTGGAAGCCGATAATGAAAAACGTTGTCAGCACAAGCCCAAGCAAGACGCCGTGCGTCGTTAAAATCGTGTAGTAGCTGATGCCGGCCGGCAATTCAAATTTGCCGGAGCGAACCAATGTTTGCAAAAGGCCGGCGAAGCCGCCCAACGCGAGAGCAGTAAAGGCGACAAATAAATGCGCCAGCGCCAGTTTGGCGTCGCGGCGATCGACTTTTTCCAACGGTTGCATCATGTTACTCCACCACCTTAATGCGCGCCGTCATCATATGGTGGCCGGCGCCGCAATATTCATTGCAAAGAATCGTGTATTCGCCCGGTTCATCAAATGTAGTCGTCAAACTGTTGACATAGCCGGGTTCAACCATCATATTCACGTTTGTTCCCGGAATTTGAAATCCGTGGATAACGTCCTTTGAGGTGACGTTAATCGTCACTTTCGCTCCTTTTGGAATTTCAATGGCATTTGGCGTAAAGGAAAAGGCAGCGACGACGATGTTCAGTTCGTATTCGTTATCTCCTTTTTTGACAAGACCCGGCTGATCGAACGGCGGTGTCGTATCGACTTTTTCCGGATCGATCGTCGTCAAGCAGCTTGGCGGCTGCTGTCCGGCGGCGAAAGCGCTCACACCGACGACGGTTAAAAAGACAATGAGACAGCCGATGCCAAACGTCAACCAAATTTTTTCGTACTTATGAATGTGCATCTCAAGTCCCTCCCTTGCCGCTTACATGCGGTGCAAAAATAAAAAGTAGACGCTGACCCAGGCGAAAATGATGAAAAAGCCGAGCAAAAACACGGATGCCAGCGTACCGCCAAGCGCCGGCTCTTTCTCTTTTTTCGTTTGCCGGGTCACTGCCGTCGGTTTTGTCCACTCCGGTTTTGCCATACCGTATCCCTCCTCTTTTTTGAAGTCATCCCCCATCACATTAGTGAGGCAGGCGCGCCAACTAGCGGATTTCCCTGCTTTGACACTATCATAACTGTAGGAAAGTGTGGCAACAGTGACTTTTCTCACAAAAATGATGCGGGAAGTTTGAACAAATGGTGACAATTGTGAAAAAAGTATGAAGAAGATGGGAGTAGGACGGGGCGCCGAAACGAATGATCGTCCTTTAGCGGTGGATAGATGGCGCCGGTTTTGGTAATGAGAGAACCGGGACGACAGCCTGGCGTTCGGCATGACCGCCATCATCGTAAATGCCGTCGTCCATTTCGGCAAGGCGAGAAAATTGGCCGCACTGCTGCTGCAGGAACAAAAAATTTCATAATCGTGTTGATCGCTTCCGTAGCCATCTTCGTTTTCTGACCGCTGCCTCGGAAATGGGGATGGCTTTTTTGTCGGCGTGTCGATTGGCGGTGAAAACGATAGAAATGGGGAGAAGTATGATGATATAATGGAAAGCAAAAGGGGGTGAAACGATGGATGAATGGGTGGAGCGCCTTTTCGGTGAATTGCGGCAAATGCGGACTCAAATGGCGACCAAAGAGGATGTTGCGCAGTTAAACGGGCGCATCGAGAAGCTGGAACAAGCCATGGAGGCGACGAGAGAAGATGTCGCCCGGACGAACGAGCGCATTGAGAAGCTGGAACAAACCGTGGCGGCGACAAGAGAGGACGTCGCGGCGCTGGATGGCCGAATCGGGCGCATCGAACGGACGATGGCGACGAAGGAAGACGTCGCCCGGACGAACGAGCGCATCGGGCAGCTGGAACAAACCGTGTCGGCGACAAGAGAAGATGTTGCCCGGGCGAACGAGCGCATCGAGAAGCTCGAACAAACCGTGGCGGCGACAAGAGAGGACGTCGCGGCGCTGGATGGCCGAATCGGGCACATCGAACGGACGATGGCGACGAAAGAAGATGTCGGCCGGACGAACGAGCGCATTGAGAAGCTGGAACAAACCGTGGCGGCGACAAGAGAGGACGTCGCGGCGCTGGATGGCCGAATCGGGCGCATCGAACGGACGATGGCGACGAAGGAAGATGTCGCCCGGACGAACGAGCGCATCGGGCAGCTGGAACAAGCCGTGGCGGCGACAAGAGAGGACGTCGCGGCGCTGGACGGCCGAATCGGGCGCATCGAACGGACGATGGCGACAAAGGAAGACGTTGCCGAATTGCCGTTTATTCGCCAAGCTGCCGTGGAAACGTTAGAAACGCTCCGTGAAATTCCGGCAATGAAACAAACCCTCACAGAAACGCAACAAAAAGTCAATGAAGTCATTGCCGGACAAGCCCGGCAAGAGCTCGTGCTTCAATCCCTCGCCTTGCACTTGCTTGAGCATGAAAGTGAAATCCGCGCACTTAAAGCGAAGTAATCAACAAACATCTCGCTGTACATCCTCGCTTATAACCGCTTTCCTGGAAAAAACAGGCCGGCTTTGTCCGCGCCTGTTTTTGCATGTCACAACCAAAGGATCCATCAGCTGTTCTTGAAAAAATCGGTGTATCCATGCGCTTTCCGCTGCATACTGACCGGCCTGTTGCGCACCCTAATAGAAAAAGAGGAACAGACCGAGGTGTTTGTATGCCAGTTCTTTTATCCGTCGGCACAGCGACGATGCCGTATACGGCCGCCCAAGACGAGGTGAAGCAGCATGTTTCCAGCCTGTTTTCCGGGCGAATGGCGCGCGTCGAGCGGCTTTTGCAAGCGTTTGACAACAGCGGCATCCGCACGCGCGCGTTTGTTCAGCCGCTGGCCTGGTACAGCGCACCGCACGGGTTTGGCCAAAAAAATAAGGTGTATATGGATTGTGCTGTCCGCTACAGCGCTGAGGCGGTCAACGACTGTTTGCGCAAGGCTTCGCCCGGCCCTGTTTTGCCTGAAGAGATCGATGCGCTGTTTTGCATTTCCACGACGGGGCTGTCGACGCCGAGCATCGAGGCGCGGCTGATGAACGTGCTGCCGTTTTCTCCGCATGCCATAAGAGTGCCGATTTGGGGGCTCGGTTGCGCGGGCGGGGCGGCCGGGCTCGCCCGGGCTGCCGACTATTGCCGGGCGTTTCCTCATGCCAAGGTGCTAGTGATCGCCGTTGAGTTTTGCAGTTTAACGTTTCAACTCCATGATTTGTCTAAAAGCAATGTGATCGGTACATCGCTTTTTTCCGATGGTGTGGCGTGCGTGCTTGTCGCCGGAGACGAAGCCGCCCCAAAAAAAGGGGCGCCGTTTGTCGTCGCCGCCCGCTCGGTGCTGATGCCCCGCTCGGAAGAGGTGATGGGCTGGGATGTTCGCGATGAAGGGCTGTTTGTCATCTTTTCAAAAGACATTCCGTCGATTGTTCGCTCCTGGCTGCGCCCGCAAGTAGAGGCATTTTTGCACGATAACGGACTCACGCTTGGCGATCTTCAGTATTTCATCGCCCACCCGGGCGGGAGGAAGGTCATTGAAGCGTATGAGGAGGCGTTCGGATTCGGTCCGGATCAGACAAAAGCTGCCAGAGACGTGCTCGCCCGCTACGGCAATATGTCATCGGCCACCGTGTACTTTGTCTTTGATCAGATGACGCGGCAGCCGCTCGCGCCCGGGTACGGCCTGCTTGTTGCCCTTGGCCCGGGCTTTAGCGCGGAGATGGTGCTGCTTCAATGGAGGGAATGGTGATGCGGTTTGCGTTTATGTTTTTGGCCGTCGTCTTGATGCGCCTAGTGGAACTTCGCCTTGCAAAACGGAACGAACGGTATGTAAAAGCGCTCGGAGCACAAGAATTTGGCAGCCGCCATTATCCTTGGATCGTGTTGATGCATGTGTCGTTTCTTGTCTCGCTCGCTCTCGAGGTGTTGCGAAAAGGCGCGCGTCCATCGCGGAGCTGGCCGCTTTTATTCCCGCTTTTTCTAGCGGTGCAAGGGCTGCGGGTGTGGACGATTTTGTCGCTCGGCCGCTTTTGGAATACGAAAATTTTAATTGTGCCCAACCGCCCCGTTGTAAAAAAAGGGCCGTATCGATGGATCCGCCACCCGAATTACGCTGTTGTCGCGTTGGAGATTGCGCTGTTGCCGCTGTTGTTTGACGCGCATATGACCGCCCTTTTGTTTTCGTTCCTAAATGCTCTCATATTGTTCATCCGCATCTCGACAGAAGAGAAGGCGTTGACTGCCCTCACCGATTACCGTGAGGCGTTTCGGCTGCGGTCACGCTTCGTGCCGCCGCTGCGGGGAAAACGGACGCGCATTTTCGGCGATGTGCAAGCAACGCAAAGGCAGCCGGCAGGCGGAAGCCGACTGTGAAACGGTTCTTTGGCGCCAATGGCGCGCCAACCGCAGGCCGGAGAAAAACATCCATCCCGCCGAACGAACCGGCGGGATTTTTTCGTTTTTCTATTGGGAAATGGGACGAAATACAGTAAAATGAATGTAAATGACATTGACGGAAACAAAGGGGTTTTGGTCATGGGGAATATTGCGATTGAGCGGCCGCCGTTGCGGCCGTGGCTGGCGAAAATGATCGGGATGTATGAGCAGCTTCAGGCGGTGGGTGATAAGGAAAATGCCGACAAAGTGAAGCAGCTTATGGAGAAAACGGCAGCCGGCGAGCTTATTGTGGCGTTTTGCGGCCATTTCTCCGCCGGCAAATCGAGTTTGATCAACACGCTGCTCGGTGAGCCGCTGTTGCCGTCGAGCCCGATTCCGACGAGCGCCAATCTTGTGAAAGTGAAAGCCGGTCCGGACTACGTGCGCGTCTTTTATCATGATGATCCGCCGGTTGAATATGAGCCGCCGTACGATCCGGAGTTAATCCGCGCTCAATGCCGCGACGGGGAGACGATTGAATGGATCGAGATCAGCCGCGAAACGACCGCCATCCCGCCGGGAGTCGCCATCTTGGACACGCCGGGCATTGACTCGACTGATGACGCTCACCGGCTGGCGACCGAGTCGGCGCTTCATCTAGCCGACGTCGTCTTTTATGTCATGGATTATAACCATGTACAAGCGGAGTTAAACTTTCAATTTACGAAACAATTAACAGACGAAGGAAAAACAGTATATTTAATCATCAACCAAATCGACAAACATCGTGACGACGAGTTGCCGTTTGCCGCGTTTCGCTCTTCGGCGACCGAGGCGTTCCGGCGCTGGGGGGTCGAGGCAGCCCGCCTGTTTTTTCTCTCATTAAAAGCGCCGGCCCATCCGCATAATGAATGGCATGAGTTATCAGCCTGTTTGCGCCGCTTGTTTGCCGACAAGGACGAATGGCTTGTCCGTGGCGCCGAAACTGGTTTAAAACGGATTGCCGCCCGCCATCTCGAACAACTTTGCGCCCAGCATGCGCCGCTTGAACAAGAGATGCAGGGGCGGGTTCAGGAACTCGGCGGCGTCCATGATCAAGCGGCGGCCGCAGAGGAGCTCGAACGGTTAGAGGCGGAGCTTGCCGGATGGCAAACAGCGCCGGCGCGGGCGGAGGAGACGTTTCGCGCTGAACTTGAGCGCGTGCTGCAAAACGCCTATTTGATGCCGTTTGAAACAAGAGCGCGTGCCGAAGCATACTTGCAGGCGAGGCGGCCTGATTTTAAAGTGGGATGGTGGTTTGCGAAGGCGAAAACCGAAGAGGAGCGCCAGCGGCGGTTGGACGCGTTTTATGAAAGCGTTAAGGCACAAGCGGAGACGCAAATTGAATGGCACGTCCGCCAGTTGCTTCTTAAATTTGGAAACGAGTGGAACGCCGATCGCGCCTGGCTTGGCCAATGCCAACAATGGACGGTGGAATGGGAACAGTCATTGCTTGCCGGCCTTGTCAAGCAAGGCGCGGATACAAGCGGCGCGGCGCTACTACACTATACGGATGAGGTCGCCGCAGCGCTAAAAAAACGTTACCGTGACTCGGCACTCGCCTTGTTTGCCGGGCTCGCGGAACAAGTCGCCAAACAGGCGGCCGCCCAAACGGAGGTATTGAGCGATGCGCTTTCGGAGGCGCGCGAAAAAGAGGAGCTCCTCGGCCGCCTCGCCGGCCTCAAAGCCGAGCGGGAAGAGCGCCGGCGAGCGTTTGAGAAGCTGATCACCGCCCCGGGCGATGCCGCGGCGCTTGACGACAACCGCCTTGCCGTGCTGACGGCGCCGCCTGATTTTCGGAAAGCCCGCCATGTGGAAGCAACGAAACAACAACCCGTAGTTGAACCGGCGGTTGACCGTTTCGCCGCCAAAGAACAAGCGCTCGGTCAGAAAGGGGCGGCTGGCGGCGAGGTGGAGGCCGAAGGAGCGGGAGAATCCCGTGCGCCTTCAGCCGGCGGAAAGCGGCGGAGTGAGCGGGCGGCCGACCGGCTTGATGAAGCGGCGGCTTGCCTTGAACAGGCGGACCTGCTGCGCCGCTTTGCTGCCCCGTTGCGCGACAAGGCGCGCCGGCTTCGTGAGCGGGCGTTTACGGTTGCCTTGTTTGGTGCTTTCAGCGCCGGCAAGTCATCGCTTGCCAATGCGCTGCTTGGCGCACCGCTGTTGCCGTCCTCGCCGAACCCGACGACGGCCGCCATCAGCAAAATCGCGCCGCCCGACAAAGGGCATCCGCACGGTACGGCGGTCGTGAAAGTAAAAAGCGAATCGCAAATTTGGGCCGATATGCAGGCGTCGCTCAGCCAGTTCGGCTATGAGGCGAATACATGGGAGGAAACGCTTCGCCTCTGCGCCCGAATTGCCGAATCTGGGGCCGAACACCCGGCGCAAAAACCGCACATCGCTTTTTTGGCGGCCGCCGCATCCGGCTACGAGCGGATGTGCAGTCGATTTGGGGCAACGCTGTCAGTCGGTTTCGAGGAGCTTGAGGGATATGTGGCTGACGAGACGGTGTCGTGTTTCTTGGATGAGGTCGTGTTGTATGCGGACTGCCCGCTCACCCGTCAAGGGGTGACGCTTGTCGATACGCCGGGGGTCGATTCGCTAAACGCCCGCCATACCGGAGTCGCGTTCCATTATATGAAGCATGCCGACGCGCTGCTGTTTGTGACGTATTACAACCATGCGTTTTCGAAGGCGGACCGCGAGTTTTTGCTTCAGCTCGGGCGCGTCAAAGATGCGTTCGCGCTTGACAAAATGTTTTTCATCATCAACGCGGCCGATTTAGCCCAATCGAAGGAAGAACTTGATGCGGTCGTCACCTACATGAATGGCGAGCTCGCCCGTTTCGGCATTCGCTTTCCGCGCCTTTATGCGCTCTCAAGTCGCATGGCGCTGGCGGAAAAAACGGGGGCGGACCCCGGACCGTGCGGCATCTTGACAGACTCTGGCCTGCCTGCCTTTGAAGCGGATTTCTTCCGTTTCTTGACAGAAGAGCTGGCCGAGGTGGCCGTCGAGAGCGCCTATGCCGAGCTTGAACGCGCGCGGCAGACGGCGGCGGAATACGCGCGCGCCGCCGGACAAAGTGAGGCGGAAAAAGCGGCGAAGCGGCAGGCGCTCGAAGCAGCCAAGGCAAAAATGCGCACTGTGCTCGCCGATGCCGGCGACGTCTACGGCCGGCAAGCGCTCATCCAAGAAATCGACGAACTGCTCTACTACGTGAAACAGCGTGTCTTTTTCCGCTTGAATGATACGTTTAAGGAGGCGTTCAATCCGGCCGTGCTCCGCGATGACCAAGGTCCGGCGCGCCGGGCGCTTGAGCGTTGCCTTGACGAGCTGCTTGCGTCAGTCGGCTTTGACTTGGCGCAAGAGCTGCGGGCGACGAGCTTACGTGTTGAGGCATTTTTGCATAAACGGCTCGCCGGACAGTTCACGAGCCTTTGCGGCGAGCTGCGCCGTTTTGATGAAGCGCTCGTGCTCACGCCGCCGGAGGCGTTCGCTTTTGCGGCGCCGGAGTTCGCCAACGCCCTTAACGATGTCGATCGGGCGCGGTTTGCTAAGGCGCTTTCGCTCTACAAAAACGCGAAATCGTTTTTTGAGCGCGATGAGAAACGGCGGATGAAAGAAGAAATTGAAGCAGCGCTCGTTGAGCCGGTTGATCGTTATTTGGCCGAGCAAAAAGAGCGGCTTATCTCCGCATATGCCAAGCAATACGAGACTGCCGTCGCCGCGCTTGCGGACGCGCTCGCCGACCAAGTCGACGGCTATATGGACGGTTTAATGGCGGCGCTCGCTGAAACGGCGGACTCCACAGCGCTCAGTCGGATCGAAGCGACGCTTCACAGCCTTCTTTCTAGAGAGGATCGGGAGGCGCGCTCATGAACCGGTTTCACGCTTGTGCGACATGCATCCACTACGGCATTGAAAAACGAGCCAACGGGCTGTACACGTATTGCCGCCGGCTCGGCTATGCGACGAAACCGCACTACCGGTTCAACTGTTGGACACCAAAACTAAACGTCCAACGTTTAATGGAAAAAGAAACAAGAAAGGACGAGAACCATTGAGTGAAGTGCATCAAGCGATTACCGCCCACGTACAAAAACAGCATGCCATCTTGAAAAAGTTTGCCATGCTTGACGCTGAGCGTGAGCGGCATATCGAAGAAGCGGTCGAGCGGTGTCGCTGCGGCGAGCCGTTTACGGTCGATGCGATCAACGAAGTGACGAAACAAATGAATGAGCTGGCCAAAGGCGGACTCGTACCGGCGCGCCGGTACGTGACACCGGAAATGGTGCGCGAATATGTAAGCCGGCTTGAGAAAAAGCGACCGTAGCGGCGGGGCACATATAAGGCGGCCATCAGGCTGCGGCACATAGGAGTGGCGGCTGTCCGGTACGTCTAAATTTCTTGAGGCTGGTTGATTGACAGGCAAAATCAACAAGGGGGGAGAAGAACATGGCGTCTCTCGTTTCGCACGAGTGGCTGCTTGCGCATTTGTCCGACGAAACCATCCGCATTCTTGATTGCCGGTTTTGGCTTGGCGACCCGGCTAAAGGCGCATCCGTTTACCGGGACGATCATATTCCCGGCGCGATGTATGTGGATTTGGAACGCGATTTGTCCGGAACGGTGGGGGAACACGGCGGCCGCCACCCGCTGCCATCGACCGCCCAAGCGGCAGAAGTGTTCAGCCGCGCCGGCATTGACGAAACGGTGACGGTCGTGGCCTACGATGATCAAGATGGGGCCATGGCGGCGCGCTGTTGGTGGCTGCTTCGCTATTTCGGCCATGCGCGCGCGTACGTGTTGGATGGCAATTACAGTGAGTGGAGGAGAAAAGGGCATCCGGTGACAAGCGACGTTCCTTCTGTAGCGCCCCGGCCGTTTCAACCGCGGCCCGACCGGTCATGGTTGGCGACGATTGACGATGTGCGTGCCGCTGTCCGCGACCGTTCGGCCGTGCTCATTGATTCACGTGAGTGGAAGCGGTATGCCGGTTTGGAAGAGCCGATCGACCGCCGGCCCGGCCGCATCCCGGGGGCGTTGCACCGGTTTTGGAAAGACGGGGTGACCGATGGTGGCTACTGGAAAAGCGCAGCCGAGCAGGCCGACCGGTTTGCCGGCCTTGACCGCGAAACTCCCATTATCGTCTATTGCGGCTCTGGTGTCACTGCCTGTCCGAACGTGCTCGCATTAAAAGAAGCTGGCTACCGCAATGTCCGGTTGTATGTGGGCAGTTTCAGCGACTGGATTTCCTATCGGGAGCACCCGGTTGAAACGGACGAACCGTCCTCTTTTGCATAAATGTTTTCCGGCAAGCGTACGGCTTGGAACGCCGTCCTATGCATAGTTTTTCGTCGGCGGGCGATACTATTTTTGAACCGACGAAACAAGAGGAGGAGAGCGCATGGGCCGGACAAAGCTCGGCAATGCCAATGCCCAACGGAATAACAATGCGAAGAAGAAAAACGGTTTGAACGAATGGACGAGCGAATTCGCTTCCTACGCTGAAGTGGAAGCGGAAAAAATGAAAAATGACCATAAAAACATCCGTTAACGACGAGGGCGCGCCCCTCGTTTTTTGTTGCCGGCATTCGCGTTGGCAAAGACAAACGTATGTGCTATAATCATGGACAGAACGGCAAAGGGCGCTTGGGCGTGAAGCGGGGCGTCGGCCGGCAGGGAGGGAAAAGGGTGCGAAAATGGTTGGTCATCCTGTTGTTTTTGGCCGTTGCTGGATACGGCCTTTGGAGTGCGATGGCTGCAGGGGACGAAGAGGAAGCAGGCAAAATGGAAACCGGCCCGGACGTCGGCCAGGTGGCCCCTGATTTGACGCTGCCGACACTTGGCGGCGAGCCGGTCAAGCTGTCTGATTTGCGCGGTCAGGCGGTCGTCCTCAACTTTTGGACGTCATGGTGTCCGCCGTGCAAAAAGGAAATGCCGGAGCTTGAGGCGTTTTACAAGCAGCATGGCCGTGAAGTCGTGTTGCTCGCCGTCCATTTGACCACACAAGATACGCTCGATGCGGCGGAGCGGTTTGTGAAAGGCCAAAAGCTGACCTTGCCCGTCGCCTTGGATGTGCGCGGCGAGGCGCTTCATCGATACCGCATTCAGACGATTCCGACGACATATATCATTGACCCGAACGGCGTCATCCGGCAAAAAATCATCGGTCCGGTGACCGCGGCCCGACTTGAGAAGGAAACAGCGCTTTTTCGCTAACCACGATGTGGTTTTAGCGGAAGGCGCTTTTTTTCTTGATTCGTTATTTTTCGAAAAGTTGTCATAATTTTTATCTTTTTTGGGCATGAATAGGATTACAATAAATAATGAGGGGAGGTTGAAGCGATGAGACGATCCCGCAAAATGACTCTCCAAGAATTGATCAGCGAGAATAAGCGGCAATTGCTGAATGACCGGGAAGCGCTCGAAAAGATCGAGAAAAAGCTGGAAGAGCGGATGCTCAAGAAAGCAGAATAACCCATGCATAGCGGTTGTCCGGGGGGACAGACTAGATGGCGAGGAGGCGAAGATGATGAGCAATCCGAAAGGAAGCCGCAAACATTTTGTGCCGAACCATATCGGAACACAGCCTCGCGCCGCTGGGGGGAACAAAGGCAAACAAATGCAAGACCAGTCCGGCCAGCACGCCCAAGTCATCCAAACGAAGGGTGAATAAACCGAAACTTGCGTGAAGGAGGAAGCGTCATGCCACGTCCGAAACCGGATGACCGCAGCGACAACGTCGAAAAGCTGCAAGACATGGTGCAAAATACGATTGAAAACATCGAAAAAGCCGAAGAAACGATGCAGTTCGCTTCCCCGGAAGAGCGGGAGCAAATTCGCGAGAAAAATCGCCGCCGCGAAGAAGCGATTGCCGCAATGCGTGCGGAAATTAAAGACGAAGCGGCTGCGCGTGAAAACGGCTACCAATAAACAAGACAAAGCTGCCTGGGCCGAGGCGGCTTTGTTTTTTTTTGCTTGCCGCTTGAGCCGTCGGACGGACCAATGGTAACATAAAAGGGAGGACCGGCAAAAAATGGAGGGAGAACGAACGTGAAAGTAGCGGAAAAACAAATCGAAGTACGCTATGCGGAAACGGATCAGATGGGCGTCGTTTACCATGCGAACTACTTAGTTTGGATGGAAGTCGGGCGCACGGAGTTAATTAAACAGCTTGGCTTCCATTATGCCGAGATGGAGAAAGAGGGCGTCATGTCGCCGGTCATCGACTTGCAAGTGTCGTACAAAAAACCGCTCCATTACGGGGAGACAGCGACCGTCCGCACATGGATCGACGCTTATGACGGCATCCGCGTCACGTATGGCTACGAAATTCTTGCCCCGGACGGCGAGGTGGCGGTGATCGGCAAGTCGCAGCACGTTTGCGTCAAGCGCGATACGTTTCGGCCGATCGTCATTCGCAAATATTTTCCTGATTGGCATGAAGCGTATGAGCGGGCGAAACGGTAAAGGAGAGCGAGAGAATGGCATTTGGCATCCGCCGTCATGAACTTGCGGCGTGGAAGGAGAAGGTGAAGCGCGGCGAAATCGCCTTTTTGACCCATTATTGGTATGACGAACGGTTTCCGCACTGCACGACGGTGACAAAAGTCGGCTGCGCCGATATCGATAAGCTGGCCGCCTGGGGGAGGCAATACGGGCTGAAAGAAGAGTGGATGGACCGGCGCAATGAGTTTCCGCATTTTGATTTGCTCGGCGAGACGCAGGTGCGCATTTTGCGGCAAGAGGGGCGGCTTGATGAGCTGGAGCGGTTCGTGAAACGGAGGAAGATGAAATGATGATCGACTTGACGGCAGTGAAAGAAATGGCGAAACATACGTTGATCGACACGCTTGGCATCGAAATCGTCGAGCTTGGCGAAGGCCGCATCGTGGCGACGATGCCGGTGGATCATCGCACGCATCAGCCGGCCGGGCTGCTGCACGGCGGCGCGTCGGTCGCGTTGGCTGAGACGGTGGCGAGCATTGGCTCGTATGTGCTTGTTGATTCGAAGACGGAACGGGTCGTCGGCCTCGAAATTAACGCCAACCACGTCCGCGCCGTCCGCAGTGGAACGGTGACAGCGACGGGAACGGTGTTGCACCGCGGGCGGACGACGATGGTTTGGGATGTGCGCATCGCCGATGAACAAGGGAAGCTCATCTGCGTCTCCCGCTGCACGATCGCCATCATTCGAAAAAGCTAGCGCTAAGGCTAGCTTTTTCGTTGCTTACTGGAGCAAAAACACCGGTTCGTCGCCTTTTTCGTCCAAATCGACCGTCAAATCGTGGCCGTCAAAATACCATTGGTCGCCATCCTCGACAAAAAAGGTCACGCCATCAACCGTCGTCTGCGCCGCCGGTTCATCCGCCGGCTCATCTTTCACCATGCCGAGCGAAAACCCTTTTTGCACGGTGCTGCATCCCCCATAGCGGGCGAAAAAGCGGATCGCATCGCCCGGCTTCAGCCCGAGCTCCCGCTTGTACCAATCAAACGCCTTTTTCGTGACTATAATGTTCATGGCTTCCCCTCCTCATTTGTTTATTATAAGCGAATAGACGACAGCCGGTAAAATGATTGTGTGAACATTGGCTGACAATTTTAGGATGAAACGCTTCCACAAAGTGGCGGCCCTTTACTTGGATGAATTCGAGTAAAATCTCACATTTCGCACCCTGAATAAAAATTCGAAATAAGCCAGGTTTGACCGAATAAAAATT
Organism: Geobacillus sp. BK01; assembly: GCF_052220245.1. Classification (NCBI taxonomy): domain Bacteria; kingdom Bacillati; phylum Bacillota; class Bacilli; order Caryophanales; family Anoxybacillaceae; genus Geobacillus; species Geobacillus sp. BK01. The sequence goes on along the minus strand of NZ_JBQPTH010000006.1, from coordinate 15,067 downwards.
AATTATTTTACAATTTTTTGTATAAAAAATTATTTTTATGCGCATATTCGGGTTGTTTTTTGTATATTATGCAAAGGTTGCGAAATATGAGTAAAATGGCGGCTGGCGGCAAACAGTAAAAGCAAAGGGGGTGAGGGCGGTGGACAAAAAGCGGACGTTTCCGCTCAGCTACGAATCCGATGGCGTGATGGGAAAAACGAGCAAACCACAACCGCACCGTTCGGACCGCCGGCAAACGGGCAAACAGACGCCTGACTTCTTCAACACGACACCATCAAGTGAATAACGGGCCAATGGCGGGCAATGTTTGAACATGGCGCCGGTTTCTTGAATAAAGTAGCCAGTAGGCTGCTTTTTTTTTCATGGCAACTACTATACAAACAGGCTGGTCCGCGTTATCATTACTTGAGGAACATTTTTTGAAAGGAGTGACGTTTTCGTATATGAGTAGTTCGAGCCAGAACGAACCGGAACCGGAATATAGCGGGGAGCGCGGTCTGTTCCTTTTCCTGTCCGCTGCTCATCATACGGAAACGGGCTCCGGACGGAAAGGAAAAGGCGCCGCCTTCCTCGCGTGAAAAGGAGGAAGGATGCCGAATGATGAAAATGTATTTGTCCGATGCGAGCGGCAAAATGCGCGAAATTGACCGCATCGAAAACGGCTGCTGGATCAATCTCGTCGCCCCGACCGAGGATGAAATTCGCTACATCGCCCACCATTTGGACATTCCGATCGATTCGATCAAAGACGCGTTGGACGATGAAGAACGGTCGCGCGTCGAAAAAGAGGACAATCATGTGTTGATTATTGTTGATATCCCGATCGTCGCCTATGACGAAGTCGACGGTCCGATTTATGAAACGATTCCGATCGGCATGATCATTACGAACACATGCTTTATCACCGTTTGTTTGCAGGAAAATCCAATTTTTGAGGAATTTTCAAAGAACAGGATCAAAAACTTTTATACGTTCATGAAAACGCGCTTTGCGCTGCAAATGCTGTATATGATTTCGACGTACTATTTGCGCTATTTGAAGCAAATCAATCGACGGACGAGCGAAATTGAAAAAGAGCTGCACCAGTCGATGAAAAACAAGGAACTGTTTTCGCTTCTTAGCATGGAAAAAAGCTTAGTCTATTTTATGACCTCGCTCAAGGCGAACAATATCGTCATGGAACGGCTTATGCGCCTCAACTATTTGCGCATGTACGAAGATGACCAAGACTTGCTGCAGGACGTCATTATCGAAAACAAGCAGGCGATTGAAATGGCGGAAGTATACAGCAGCATTTTAAGCGGCATGATGGATGCGTTCGCTTCGGTCATCTCGAACAATTTAAACATTGTGATGAAATTTTTAACCGCCATTACGATCGTTATTGCCCTTCCGACGATGGTGGCGAGCTTCTACGGCATGAACGTGCCGATTCCGTTCCAAGACTCCCCGTATGCCTTTGTCGTCGCCATGGTGCTCGCTGGTTCACTATCAGTGACGACGGCATACGTCTTTTGGAAAAAACGATACTTTTGACGGTTGGATGTATTTCAGCCGGCAATATGAGGCGGCTGCCCGTTGTCATTCGGGCAGCCGCTTTTGCTTGCGGGCTGCGACGCCGCCGGAGAGGATAAATTTCATCGCCTCTTCCGGCGAGACGTCAATGACTTCGACTTGCTCTTTCGGGACGAGAAGGGTTAGCCCGGCGACTTGAAATGTCTGCGGAATATAGACGGCTACATAATCGGCCAACGGGTCGTGCCAGGCGCCGACATCATCCATCGTAATGAAGCCGAGGCATTTCCAGCCGCTTTCTGGCAGCGTGACGAGCACGACTTTGGAAAATGACCGTTTTTCCCCGACGAAGGAAGCGATTGTATCTTTGGCGACCGAATAAATGGTTTTCATGAAGGGAATGCTTTCAAGCAACCGGTCAATGAGCCGGATTAGGCGGCCGCTCACATATTGCGTCGACAGCCAGCCGCAGACGGTGATGAGCGCAACGGTTGCGAGCAAGCCAAGGCCAGGGATGTAGCGGCCGTCCAAATACGGGCGGACATATTGGCCGAGCAGTCCGTCCAAAACGGCGAACACTTTGTAGCCCACATAGACTGCTACGAAAATCGGTACGATCGTCAGCATGCCGTTCAAAAAATTTTTCACCAAAAAGCGCATCCGTTTGTTCCCCTTTCCTTCATCCTCTTTGGCGCGGAGCCCCACTTCGACCAAAAAGAGCACGCGGGGAATCGCTCCTTTCCTACCATACCAGTTTTTTTTCTTGTCGACAATGCGTTTAGAAATCGAACATTTTTGGTATTTTATAATGTAAAAGTTCGTGTTTTCTCTTGACGAACTGCCCGATACTCCGTATACTGGCCAATGGAAGATGAAAAGTGGGGGATGGCACCATGAACAACCATTACGATGTCATCGTCGTCGGCGCCGGGCCGGCCGGCATTTTCACCTGTTACGAACTGACGCTAAAGCTGCCCGGAGCGAACGTGCTTTTGATCGATAAAGGGCATGATATATATCGACGCAACTGTCCGATTTTGCAGAAAAAAATTGAGAAATGCCCGCCGCCGGCCGGGAAAAAAGACTACGCCGGCTGTGTGCCCGCTTGTTCGATCACGAACGGTTTCGGCGGAGCGGGGGCGTACTCGGACGGAAAATTCAACATCACGAGCGAATTCGGCGGCTGGATGACCGACTATTTGCCGGCTTCGACCGTGCTTGAACTCATCCGCTATGTCGACGACATCAACTTAAAACACGGGGCGACGACGTCGATCACCGACCCGATGACGGATAAAGTGAAAGAAATCGAACGGCGCGCGTATGCCGCCGGTTTGAAGTTGCTGCGCGCCTACGTCCGCCATTTAGGCACAGAGCAAAATTTAGAGATTTTAAAAAGCATTTTTGAATATTTACGCGAGCGGATTGCGATGCGCTTTCAGACGGAAGTGGACGATATTTTAACGGAGCGGACAGAAAGCGGGCATGTTGCCAAAGGCGTGGTGCTGAAAAACGGCGAAACGTTGACGGCGGAAAAAGTCGTCATCGCTCCGGGGCGCGACGGCTCGGTCTGGCTGAGCAAAGTATTGCGCAAGCGCCGTTTGCGGATGATCAACAACCAAGTGGACGTCGGGGTGCGCGTCGAGACATCGAACATCGTCATGCAGGAAATCAACGAGCATTTGTATGAGGGGAAATTTATTTTCAACACGTCGGTCGGGACGCAAGTGCGGACGTTTTGCAGCAATCCGTCCGGCCATGTCGTCGTCGAAAACCATTCCGGCATTATGCTCGCCAACGGCCACGCGTACAAAGACCCGGCGCTTGGAAGCAACAACACGAACTTCGCCCTTCTTGTCTCGCATAAATTTTCCGATCCGTTTGACAAGCCGAACGAGTACGCCCATGAAATTTCCCGGCTGGCCAATGCTTTGTCAAACGGCGGCATCATCGTGCAAAAATACGGCGACATTTTGAAAGGGCGGCGGTCGACGGAAAAGCGGATTAAAGAGGGGTTTATTGAACCGACGTTAAAAGAGGCGGTTCCGGGCGATTTAGGCCTCGTTTTGCCGTACAACACGATGAAAAGCTTGATTGAGATGACGGAAGCGCTCAACCACGTCACCCCGGGGCTGGCGTCGGAACATACGCTCTTTTATGGCGTTGAGGCGAAGTTTTATTCGGCGCGCCCGAAGCTAAACGACCGGTTTGAAACAGAAATCGCCGGTCTGTATGTCGGCGGCGACGGCGCCGGCATTACGCGCGGCTTGGCGCAGGCGAGCGCCTGCGGGGTTTGGATTGCCCGCGATATCGTTGAAAAATTGGCGCGTTAGGCAAAGGAAACAAAGCAGGCTGTCCAAAAAACGGCGGCCTGTTTTTTGCGTGCTGAGGGCAGTTGTGCACAACGCCGGGACTGTTGCAGCTGCTGTGCACGATAGTAAACCAAAAATAAAAATAGGTTGACAATCATCTTCTTTGTCCGCTACGATAAATGTAATGATGTGGAAAGGGGAGAGGGACGTTGGCAAATTGGCTGCAATTGGCTGAACAAGTGCTCGCAGGTGGAGAGCTGACCGATGAGGAGGCATTGGCGATGCTCGACTGTCCGGACGATGAGCTGCTCCTTCTGTTGCAAGGGGCGTACCGAATTCGCTCAACGTATTATGGCAATAAGGTAAAATTGAACATGATCATTAACGCCAAATCCGGCCTTTGTCCGGAAAACTGCGGCTACTGTTCGCAGTCCGCCGTGTCGACGGCGCCGGTAAAAACGTATAAAATGATCGACAAAGAGACGTTGCTGCGCGGGGCGGAAGAAGCGCACCGTTTGCGCATCGGAACGTATTGCATCGTCGCGAGCGGCCGCGGGCCGAGCGATAAGGAGATCGACACTGTTGCGTCCGCGGTCAAGGAAATTAAAGAGCGGTTTGGGCTGAAAGTGTGCGCTTGCCTCGGGATTTTAAAGCCGGAGCAGGCGGTGCGGCTGAAAGAAGCGGGCGTCGACCGCTACAACCATAATATTAACACGTCGAAACAGCACCACCCAAACATCACGACGTCCCATACATATGACGACCGGGTGCGGACGATTGAAACAGCAAAAGAATCCGGTCTTTCGCCATGTTCCGGCGTCATTATCGGCATGAAAGAAACGAAGCAAGATATTGTCGATATGGCGCGCAGCCTGCGGGCGCTTGATGCCGATTCGATTCCGGTCAACTTTTTGCATGCGATCGATGGGACGCCGTTGGCCGGAACGAACGAGTTAAACCCACGCTATTGTTTGAAAGTGTTGGCGCTGTTCCGCTATATGAACCCGATGAAAGAAATTCGCATCGCCGGTGGGCGCGAAGTGAACTTACGTTCGCTCCAACCGCTCGGATTGTATGCCGCTAACTCGATTTTTATCGGCGACTATTTGACGACGGCTGGGCAGGAAAAATCAGCCGATTACAAGATGCTCGAAGACCTTGGGTTTGAAATCGAATTTGCTCCGGCATCGCAGGCCGGAGTCGTATAATGGTTGATGCCGCCGGATGGCGGCTTTTTTCATACGCAGCGGGAGGCATGCTGGAAGGGCGCCTTGTGTGCGATAGTTTTATTGGCGAAGGCGGCCTGATCAGTAAAGATGGTTAAGATATTCGTGCTTCTTTGCTGCCATGATGGAAGAGACGGTTGAATGTGAATTCATGAAAGTCCTCTGTCTTTGGCATGAAAAGCAAGGTTAGCGCGTACGATGGCAATACAAGCGATGAAAAAGGCTTCACAAACAGAAAAAAGCCCCTTATAATAGCAACAAAAAGAAAGGAAGAGGATGGGGAAACATGGAAAGATCGTTTTATCGCTACTTATTGCGCTTCCGTTACGGGCGTGAAGAAGATCCAGTCGTCCGGTTTGCGAACGGGGCGTATGACGACCATAGTTTTCCGAAAGGATCGGCGGACTATGAAGAATTAAGCGGCTATTTGGAGTTAAACGGCGACTATTTGGAAAGCATGGTCATTTTTGATGAACTGTGGGAGCAGTTTTTGCACGAAGTGTAATTAAGAAAGCGCTCCTGTTTAGAATGTTGAGAGCGCTTTCAAACCGCTTTTTCCGCGCTGGCAAAGGTGTCCACCCTTTCATGCATGCATATACTATACTAACCATTTGTTCAAAAGGGTGGGAGATGCCGATGAGTGCGCCGAAACGCCCGAAATTTTCCGTCGGCGATATCGTCGTCAATACGTTGTATGGAACGGTCGGGACTGTCACCGATATTCAACAAATTGACGGCACATTTTTATACGAAATTAACCATGGCCATAGTTTGTTTACCGAGCAGGCGCTCGTTTTATTGTCTGAGTTTACCGGCGATTTATGGATTGCCGAAGAAATTGAAATCGAGCTGCCGTTTTTTCTCGGCGAAATTGTCCGCGTCCGCGACTATGGAGGCCATTTGTTCAAAGTCGTTGGGGTGCGGACGGAAATTTACCGCTATTACGGAGAAGGATGGGAAGAGACGATTTATGAATTGAAGCGGCTGACGGACGGCTGGGAAATTGAAGTTCATCTTGAGGACATTATTCCGCTTGCCGACGGGGAAGAAACGTCCGTCACGCTCGTGCAGGACATTGTCATCGCTACGCCGATGAACACATCGGTCTTGCTGTTGCCGGACGATGGCGGAAACAGCGGGCCATCGGTCGACGAGCTGCTTGATATGTACAACGACTATAAAGCGTTATATGAATGGTTCGGCGATGACCAATATAAACGGATGATGGAAATGGTCGTTCAACGGTTGCAAATGATCGTCAATCACCATAATAGAAACTGACAAAGAATAAAGAGAAAATATGGAATGCCGGCGAAGATGACGAGCATAGTGAGCCCGTTGACGACTGTTTCCATCATTTTATCCAATGCAGTCAGCTTGTCCATTTCGTTCCGCCTCCGTATTTTTGTTTTGTTAGTACATATATGTATGGGGAAGGCTGAAAAAGTAGTACAACATGATTTTTGACATAAAGCGGAAGGCGGCGACATACAACATTACAAAGGGGGCGAGATGCGGTGAAGGAAATTGAAGTGATTATTGATACGGAGGAAATCGCCGAGTTTTTTTACCAAGAACTCATTCGCCGCGGCTTTGTGCCGACGCAAGAGGAGCTTGAAGAGCTCGCCGATATTACGTTTGACTATTTGTTGGAAAAATGCATTATTGATGAAGAAATCGATGTCGACGACGAGTAACCCTCGTCGTTTTTATGATTTCCAAGGCGGGGTTAGACGCCCGCCGGTTTGGCCGCCGCGATGGCGGCCGCTTTCATCATGGCCAAATGGCGCTTGTAACGGCCTGTCATCTCGCCCGAGGCTGGAAGCGGAAGCGTCTCGAGTGCCTGCATCATGGCATTATCGGTGAACCAGTCGCGCCGGTCGTCAAAAGAGTGCACAAGATCCGGCCAGGCAGCCTCAAGGCGGGGGCTATATAGGCGGCGTTTATCGTATGTTGCAGTGAACGATTGCGGCCAAAAGTCGGCGCGCGAGCCGCTATGGGGAACGCGGCGGGCAAAGCGGTAGGCGCGACGAAATAGGTGCGCATCAAACAGCAGCAAACTATACAGCGTTTTGCCGATATGGATGCGATGATGGACATCAGCAAAATCGCGCACGGTCGTTCCGGCTAAAGCGATGCGGCGGCCGCGGGCCAGCGGGATGAGCACGTCATTGAACCCGAGCCATTGCTCGGCGATAAACGGCCAGCTCGACAGCACATGGGTGCGGAAAAACGGGTGCTCGATGACGCGAAGCTGGATGTATTGCTGTTCGTTAATAATTAAGGCGACGGTAAGCAGCGCCGCGTCGCCCGTTTCCCAAAAATGTTCCCAAAGCGGTTTCATGAACGAGGAAACGGAGAAAGACGGCAGCAAATGAAACAGCGGCGTCCCCCGTCGTTTGCTTTCTTCATACAGCAAAAGCTGCGGATAGGCGTCATGAAAAATTAATGCATTGGCTCGTTCCAAAAACAAAAAGAGCGGCGCGACTGTCTTTTCCGGCAGCAAAAATGGAAGCAGACTGCCGCGCAAATCGGTCATGTTCCAACCGCCATTGCGCGAAACAAGATGGGCCAAAAACGCCCAGTGCATTTCCGGATGGCGTTCGAAAAATGCGAAATAGGCCGCCGTGCGTGTGACGTTGTTGCGGTTATGTTCCGCTGTTTTCCGCCGAATGTCCGTCACGATGACCGCCTCCTCGGCACGGAGCCGCCTCGGTGCCGAGGGGGAAAGGCGGGCGGCCATCCGGCGAAGCCGGTCAGCATCGGCGAGACGAACCGGGTGGCGGTATAAAAAGGAGCGATACGCGCATTGCAGCGAGCGGCGCAACAAGGCGAGCGGACGAGTTGGCATCCCGTTTTCCTCCTTCGTATAGATCACAAATTTTGTCAAAAAACCACGTTCGTTTCGACAAAAGGTGTGCCGTTTTGCCGAAGGAATCGACAAACACAATCGCTAATAGTATAGGGTACAGACGGACGATTTATCGGGGGAAGGGAGAGGAAAACAATGGTTCGTTTATGGGGGAAAAAGATGTGGATGGCCAAACGTGTTTATGAAGCGGTCATTTTTCAAACGCCGCGCTTTGGGGAAACGAAAGGCTATCGGCAAGTATGCCGGATCACGGTGACGGCGGCTGATCACCGCGAGGCGTTGTCGACCTTGTACCGGATGTTTAACGTGGCCGATTTGATGCCGAAAAACTGCCAGGCCCGGTTTATGGGAACAGGAGATATTGTGCTCATCGATGAAGGACGGAAAGGACAGACGTATTACCGCCTTTGCCCGGATGGGTGGAAACCGGTGGAGCGTCAGCGTGTTTGTTGACGGAATATTCAAAAACGTAATCGCCTGCCAATGACTTCTGATGATATAATAAAAGAAAAAATGTCGAATAAAGCCTAGCGGTTTAGGGAACGGATAAGAAAGGAAAGGAGGCGGATTCGGTGGAACATCGCACCCAGCACGGCGACACGCCGACGGTGGCGCCGGGAATTGACGATGAGGAGGAGCTGAACGAAAAGGCAACGAAAGAGGAAATCGAACGCGGGGACTATACGAGAGTCGTCACGCTTGCTTGGAACGAAGTCGAGCCGTCGGAACCGCGATAGAAACCCTTGTTCAGCACAAGGGTTTCTGCGGTTTGTTACGATTCGGGGTTGTCATGATGGCCCGGGCCGTTTTTCCGGCCGCCGGCAGCGGAATATTCTTTGGCGTGTGCTGCGTCTTCAGCGATCAACGCCTCTTTTGGAATATGGTTATTCTTTTTCTGCCCGTTAATGCGGTTACGGTGTTTTTTGCCCATTGTGTTTCCTCCTTGAACCGTTGTCATCGTTAGTGTATGCGGCAAGGAGGAAGTTCATCGGCGGAAAATGTTTGCAGGCTGTGCCGGACGGGCGAAGTGGGAAACGAACGGAACTGGGAAGGGGACGAAACGATGGCTGCACTTGCGTTGTCACTGCTCTTATGTGTTGTCTTGATCGCCGTGTCGCTTTGGGTTAAAGGGCAGGTCGAGCGGTTTTTGTTCCGCTGGAGAAGCATCCCCCTTCTTCACGCCGCTAATATCGTTGTCATCGCTGTCATCGTCGCCGCTATGTACTATCGGCTTGGCGGCATCGACGTTTACTTGCGCGACTTGGCCGACATCAGCGGATTTTGGTACGTGTTTGCCGGCGCAATGCAGCTTATTTTGCCGCTGTATTTGTTTGCTTGCTGGCTGCTCGCCAGGCGGCGCAGGCGCGAGAAGAAATATACGCGCAGCAAAGATAAAAAAGTGCTTTATATCAATGAAAAGTATTTAGCGCGCCGCCACCGCGACGATTACCGTTCCAAAACGTCATAAAAGGGAGAGCTGCTCTCCCTTAAAATTTTGTTTTCTCTTTTTTGGATGTCGACGGTTGGTTGTTGGCTTTTGACGACGGATTTGTTTTATTGGCATATTCCACTGCCTGCTCCAGTTTCTTTTTCACGTTCTTTCCTCCTTTCCGCCAAGTGGACACGAATAGTATGCCCGCCCGCCGCCCCGGCTACTCGGGATGAGACTGCCATTTTCCGCAAACATATGATATGATAAACAAGGGTCTGGCTTGACAACGATCGTTCGAAATAGAAGGAGGAATCAGATTGAGCGTACATATCGGAGCAAAGCCTGGGGAGATTGCCGAACGCATTTTGCTGCCGGGTGATCCGCTGCGCGCCAAATATATTGCTGAGACGTTTTTAGAAGGAGCATCATGCTACAACGAAGTGCGCGGCATGCTCGGTTTTACCGGAACGTATAAAGGACACCGCATCTCCGTACAAGGAACCGGGATGGGCGTGCCGTCGATTTCAATTTATGTTAATGAATTGATTCAAAGCTATGGGGTGAAGACGCTCATCCGCGTTGGAACGTGTGGGGCGATCCAGCCGGATGTGCGCGTGCGCGATGTGATTTTGGCGATAGGCGCATCAACGGATTCCAACATGAACCGGCTCACTTTCCGCGGCCGCGATTATGCGCCGACGGCTGATTTCCACTTGCTGCGGACGGCATACGACGTTGGTGTGGAAAAAGGGCTGGCGCTCAAAGTCGGCAATGTTTTTACTGCGGATATGTTTTATAACGATGAGCCGAACTGGGGAACGTGGGCGCGTTACGGCGTGTTGGCTGTCGAGATGGAAACAGCAGCGCTCTATACGCTGGCGGCGAAATTCGGCTGCCGGGCGCTGTCTGTGCTGACTGTGAGCGATCATATTGTCACCGGGGAAGAGACGACGGCCGAAGAGCGGCAAACGACATTTAACGAGATGATTGAAGTGGCGCTCGAAGCGGCGATTCGCAGCGGCGTCTAACGGTTGTGCCGAGGAGCCTACGACGTTTCAAGAAACGGAAAAGGGGAAGACGAATGAAACAGCGATGGCAAGCGGCAATGTTGGTGTGCCTGTTGCTCGCCGGCTGTCAAGCAGGGGAAGGCGGCAACGGCGGCACGGCCGGACAGCCGCCGGAAAGTGCGGTGCAGCCCGGCAGCCATGAACCGGACGAAACGGACCGCCGCCCGGTTGACCCGGACTTGCAGTTGGAGGCGAAATATTGGAACGTCATCAAGGTGCAAAACGGGCAAAAAGTGATCATGAACCCGGACAACATTTTGGTGCTCGTCAATAAAGAACAGTCGCTTCCGCCCGGTTACAAGCCGGCCGATTTAGTCGTGCCGCGCGTGTTGTTTTCGTTTGAGGACCCGAAGGCAGAGAAGCGGCACATGCGGGCCGAGGCGGCCGCGGCGCTTGAAGAAATGTTTGCCGCCGCCCGCCGCGACGGCATTGAGCTTGTGGCCGTCTCCGCCTATCGGTCGTACGAGCGGCAACGCGTGATTTTTGCTGAAGAAGTGCGGCAAAAAGGGGAAGAAAAAGCCGTCCAAGTCGTCGCCTATCCGGGCCAAAGCGAACACCAAACCGGGCTTGCGGTCGATATCAGCAGCCGCTCAGCCGGCTATCAGTTGACGGAAGCATTCGGGGCGACAAAAGAAGGGCAATGGGTCGCCGCCCATGCGCATGAATACGGGTTTATCATCCGCTACCCGAAAGGAAAGGAAGCGGTGACCGGCTATCAATATGAGCCATGGCATCTTCGGTATGTCGGGCAGAAGGCCGCCGCAGTGATGAAGGAGCGCGGTTTGACGCTCGAAGAATATTTCCAGACAGTAAAAAAAGTATAAACAGAACGGAACCAAAAAGTTTCACGCCTCCTTTCATGCCATGAAACTTGAAAGGAGGCGTTGTGTATTTGCCGCAGCTGTGACGGACGTTTGCGGTTATGTTTCGCACCAAAACACGCAATAGCCGAGCCGGTCGCCGAATTGCGCCGTCAGCTGCTGATGTGTCTTCCACATCTGTTCCATCTCTGGCGTCGCCGGAAAGGCGATGATGACCGGCGCCCCTTGGCTTGACGCATCCGCTGCGGTTGCGTAGGAAAAATGACGGCAGCGGAACCCGCTTTGTTCAAGCGTCCTTTTCCATTCGGAAGTCGTCATCAGCTGACGAAAGCCATAAAAAGCGGTGATTCGCTGCTGCTCGGCAACGCTCAACCGTTCATGGCATGCTTCAATGCCGATGAACGTGCCGCCTTTTTTGAGCACCCGGCGAATTTCAGTGAGCGCTTTTGGCAGTGAAACGAAAGCGAGCACCGATTCGGAAAGTGCAAGGTCGAATGTTTTATCAGGAAACGGCAGCGCTTCGACCGAAGCGCGGTGCAAGCGAACCGGAACGGCCGTGGCGGCAAAACGTTGTTTCGCCTTGGCGATCATCGTTGGATGGAGGTCGATCGCCGTCACCTTCGCCCCGTATTGTTCGGCAATATACGCTGCTGTCTGTCCCGTTCCGCAGCCGACATCAAGCACGGAAGAGGAACGGTCAATATAAAGTTTACGTAATATATATTTTGTTAACTCAAAGCCGCCTGGATGAGCGCCGTCGATCCCCATTTCTGCCAACCAGTCCAAATACGAAATCATGTGGTTCTCTCCTTTTTGCTTTAATTGGTTTATCATACGCAAATGAGCCCGATTTTGTCTTCAGGCAAAAAAGTTTGCTTGTCTCTATACTCGTGCGGAGAGGCAATTTTCTTGCTATAGACCCAACCGGCATCAAGCTGGTACACTGATACGTGCAAGAACGAGATTGCTAGGCTGGTGAAGAACGTGGAATGGAAACAACGGGCTGAGGCTGGTGTGCTTTTAAGCGTTGCTGTCTATCTTCTGTTGGCAGCCGGCAAACTTCTCGCCGGATCGGCGGCTGGATCGGACGGAGTGAAGGCGGATGGCTGGAACAATTTGAGCGATGTGATCGCTTCGGCCGCTGTCTATATCGGCATGAAAATCGCCAAAAAACCGCGCGACCGCAATCATCCGTACGGACATTCGCGGGCGGAGAACATCTCGTCGCTTTTGGCCGCTTTTTTGATGATGTCGATTGGTGTCGATGTTGTTGTCAGCGGCGCCGGTGCGCTTCTTCATGGCGGAAAAAAGGCGGCTCCCGACTGGCTGGCGGCGGTGGTCGCCCTCACCTCGGCTGCGGTCATGCTTCTAATTTATATGGCCAATACCCGGTTGGCGCAGCGAACGAACAGCGCGGCGCTCGCCGCTGTTGCGAAAGACAATTTATCAGATGCCCTTGTCAGCGTTGGGGCGGCGGTCGGGATTGTCGGGGCGCAGCTTGAGTGGCTATGGCTTGATCCGCTGGCGGCGCTTATTATCGGCACGATTATTTGCAAAACGGCGTGGGAAGTATTTATGGAAACGGCGCATACGTTGACCGACGGTTTTGATGAAAAGCAGCTCGCTGCTTATCGGGAAGAAATCGCGGCGGTGAGCGGTGTGCGCGATGTTGTGGACATTAAGGCGCGCACGTTAGGCAACGATATTGTGCTGGAAGTGACGATCCGTGTCGATTCGCGCTTAACGGTGGTGAAAAGTCACGAAATCGCTGACGAAGTCGAACGACTGATGAAACAACGGCATAACATCCGGGCGACACACATCCATGTCGAACCGGAAGTGCATATGGACCGACGGGGCTAGAACAGCCTTCTTAGCGGTGTTTCGCGGCATGTGTCCGGGAATCCGGGATGGTCAACAGCCCGATCGGCTTTTAAGATGTTGCCCCATATCGGGTGAACGCCGCCAAGCGGTTTTTAACGGCAGCCGGAGAGTAGGTTTTGGACAAACGGCAAACAATAGAACTAACACTGTATAGAAAGGACATCAGCCTATGGCGATCAACCATTATCCCCGTTTGTCGCTGGATGAAACGGACAAGCGCCATGCGCCGGCGGGCGGCCAATCGTGCTGGTTTCATTTTACTGCCGCTGTCAAGCCCGATTTGGAGCGGCTTCTCTCATCATTGTCGATTCACCCGCTTGCCCAAAAACGGCTCATCGACGGAACAGACATTCCGCTAGTTGATGAGTACGAAGGATACGTTTTTCTATCGTTATTTATCATCCGGCCGTCCGGTCGGACGGCAAACGTCCGCCTGCTCGCCGCCGAGCGGCATATCATCAGCTACATGGACGAGGATGACCCGTTCATCGGCCATGTGAAAGAGCAGCTGGCGGACCACCGCGATCAGGCACTTTATCCCGGCTATGTTCTATACCATTTTTTGGATTTGACCACCGCCCGCTTTTTGCAGGTGGTCGACCAAATGGCCGACCGCATTCAAATACTTGAGCGGCAAGTATTTGCGACCCCGTTCGCCAACGAAATCGGACGCGAGATTTACCGGATGAAAACGTACCTTCATGAGTTGCGGCAAGTGGCCGAAGCGCAGGAAGAAGCGATCAAAACGATCCGCCATGCCGAGCTCCCGTACATTAACGCGGAAACGAACCCGTACATCGATGAGGTGGCATCCCGGTTTGCCCGCGTTCCGGCGGCGCTTGATACGTTTAAAGAATCGTTGTCCGCCATTTTTGATTTGCAGCTGTCGCTCAAGTCTGATCATATGAACGTCATTATGAAGACGTTAACATTAGTGAGCGTTATTTTTTTGCCGATGACGTTTATTGCCGGCGTCTACGGTATGAATTTTGCGTTCATGCCGGAGTTGAAATGGAGATACGGTTATCCGCTTGCTTTGTTGCTTATGGCTACTGTCGCTGTGCTCATCGCCCTTTATTTCAAACGAAAAGGTTGGTGGGGGGAGACAGAGACGAAAGAAAAGTAGATGTTTTCCCACCAATATGGGCATTTGCCCGGCCGTTTGGGCGGGCGGGCGCATATGATGGCCCCGTGAATCAATAAGGGAGGTGCCCGCCATGAGCGGTTTGGTCAGCAGCGGTTATACGCTTGTTATTGTCTTGTTCATTTTATTGATTATTGTCGGTTGTGCTTGTGTCGGTTGGTAAGCGGCAGCCTGGAAAGACAGAAAATTGGAAACGGACAAAAGTAACGGCGATCCGGGTGACGGGCCGTCTTTCTTTTTGCCTTCCGCGCGGCAAATACCCATTTTTGCCGAAACACCTAACCAATTCCCCGTTTTGTGAATAGTCTACTAGTACAAAAACGAAGGAGGTGCTGGCAAATGGGTGCAGCTTACGGCGGCGGGTTTGCGTTGATCGTCGTTCTGTTCATCTTGTTAATTATTGTCGGATGTGCATGTATCGGTGGTTGGGTGTATTAATGCCCCCTACCTGCTAGCAAGGAGGTGACGAATATGCCGTATGGCTTCTATGGCTGGGGCGGCTATGGCTTCGGTTATCCGGGCTATGGCGGTTACGGCTTCGGCTTCGTGTTGATTGTCGTCCTGTTTATTTTGCTCATCATCGTCGGGGCAACTTGGTGCTAAGCGGATGATGGGCATGCGGGGGGAGGCGGCCGGACAACGGCTGTTTCCCCCCTCCATTTTTTTGAAGGAGCATTCCCGTTAGGAGCTTTTCCGGGGACTTGATCAAAAAAAGCCCTCTTGGTATGATGCAGGGGTGTCAAACAATACCTACCATCATGCCAAGGAGGACTTCAGATGAATTGTACACAAAA